>NZ_FNDH01000129.1 GCF_900100485.1 Nitrosomonas sp. Nm132
GTGGGCGACTGGTTGCGCCGCACGGGTGCTGGCAAAGGATTGGCGGGTCTTTCCCGTATCAATCGGCGGATCGTTGCCACGCGGATTCGTCAATCCGGTATCACCGCCCATACCTTGGACGGCGATGCTTCACAAATCATCGCCGAGAAAAAAGCGGCCTGTTTTACCTATAAAGGAGAGCAAGGGTATATGCCGATGATTGGTCACTTAGCCGAGGCAGGCGTGGTGATTCATGATGAATTCCGAGAGGGTAACATTGCTCCAGCCAGCAAAAACCTCGAATTTATTCAGGCGTGTGAAGCCTACCTGCCCAAGGGGCATCATATCGCCCATGTTCGCCTGGACTCAGCAGGCTATCAGGCGGATATCTTCAACTACTGTGAAGAAACGAGCAAAACCTTTGCCATTGGCGGTCGGCTCGACGCATCGACCCTCAAGACCATCGAAGCTATCCCCGAATCGGACTGGGCACACTATGCCGATTGCGCCATAGCCGAAACCACACACAGCATGAATGAGACGCACAAGGCGTTTCGCCTGATCGTAGTCAAGTACAAACGCCAAGCCGAACTGTTTGATGATCAGCCCAAGTATCACGTGATTGCTAGCAATCGCCAGGAGTCTGCAGAAGATACGTTGGTCTGGTATCGCCAACGTGGCGAAGTCTCCGAGAACGGTATCAAAGAGCTAAAAATCGGCTTTGGTATGGAACGTATGCCCTGCGGACAATTCGAGGCCAATGCCGCTTTTCTTCGTATCGGTGTAATCGCTCATAATTTATTTGTCTTATTCAAGCATTCTGCCCTGGACAGCGGATGGCAGCGTCATCGAGTGGCAACAGTACGTTGGCGCCTGTTTCATCTGCCAGGCAAGCTCGTACGTCATGCACGTACGCTAGTACTCAAGATCGCGACCGAGTCCGTCAAGTTATTTCAAAACATCCGTACTAAAAGCTACCAATTGGCCCAATCCCTCGTTCCGTAACTGACCCGTCCCTTTATCTACTCGGTGCCGCCTCACTGCGGAAAAAACAAACTCGTCTTCAAAAAGCTAAAATGTAACAATAACACTGAAATTAGTGGCGTCATACTCATACTCGCCATCAAAT
>NZ_FNDH01000054.1 GCF_900100485.1 Nitrosomonas sp. Nm132
TGGCACTTTTGCGGGTGAGCCTAAATTTAAGTTTCATGATGAATTCCAGGCTAGTGCTAAAGTAGCTAAAAAAGACGATAAAAAAGGAAAAGAGTGATGACTGCACTACAAAAAGGATCAATTGGCAGTTTATTGATTGGGTCATTACTGGGAGTAGTATTGCTAGCAGTAGTATTCGGAGGGGAAGCCGCGCTTTCCACTGAAGGATTCTGTACTAGCTGCCACTCGATGACTTACCCGCAAGAAGAATTGAAAAAATCCTCGCACTATGGAGCATTAGGCGTTAATCCTGGATGTAAGGATTGCCATATTCCGCAAGGTATTGAGAATTTCCACTTGGCAGTCGCCACGCATGTTGTGGATGGTGCGAGAGAACTTTACCTGGAACTGGTTAATGATTATTCTACGCTGGAGAAATTCAATGAGCGTAGGCTGATCATGGCGCATGATGCACGCCTGAATCTCAAGAAATGGGACAGCATCACCTGCAGAACATGTCATAAAGATCCCCAGCCGCCGGGAGAAAGTGCTCAAACTGAGCACAAGAAAATGCAAACTGAAGGTGCGACTTGTATAGATTGTCATCAGAATCTAGTGCATGAGGAAGTGCCGATGACTGATTTGAATGCGAGTCTAGCTGCTGGCAAGATGGTGTTGAAGCCAGAGGAAGGCGAGGATGAAGATGGTGAGGAGGAAGACGCTGAAGATGATGAAAATGGTGAAGAAAGTAAAGCGGAAAACTCTGACGAAGAAGACTCCACTGATGAAGATGTCGATTAATTTAGCTTGAACTCGGAGAGATTGAAGATTTAAACCTTTTTGTTTCGAGCGAAACCCGCGCAGATATAATTTGGCGCGGGTTTCTTTGTTGGGGCTTGAAAAACAGGGTGAATGGCTTAGGTAATTTGTAAGAATTTCTAGCGTTGTTGACAGTGTTCAGGAGAATGCTGTAAATGAGCATTCATAAACGTAGCCGATTAACCTTGTTGGATGATCGAAAGAAGACCTGGTAGTTTTAGTAAACGTTGCATTGGAAGATTACCCATCTGGCAGAACGGCGCCAGCTCAGCCGAGAAGCGTGATTTATTTATCAGATCCTTAAACGGGTGCACCTACGAGAAATTATAGCTTATGTGACGGTGCGAATAAACGCTTCCGTCCGCTGCGCTACGCTCAAAAAAGGCTTGTTAAAGTGGAGAAGGCCGTCCAGGAGTGCAGGGCATGTCAGCAATAACAAATCCGATCCTGGTGAGCTGGCTCATTTTAACCCCAGACGCTTGCTGCTGCGTAAAGGACTATCACCATTCCAACCTAGGGCATACCTGCTGTGACCACTGATGACTTCTCCCGAGAATTGGGTGCTGCTATTCTGATCGGACAAAACTCAGGGCAGCGCTGCTCGCTTCCTCGCGGCGACAGTTATTTGCCTAGTTATGATTTACTTAAACCAAGGTATGGTGGTAAGGAGTACACAGGCACCAGCCATCACACATTTATTAAGGCTGGAGATTGATCCGCGCTGATAGGCCGGCCCTAAATCAATAGCAACGCTGAGCGTATTATTCGTACCTTCCTCGAATTGCTAACAACTGCAAGAATACGTACCATCAGCATGTTGAGCTGATGCACTCCATTAACTTGTATAATGCTGCTAAACCTCGCAACGGTTTGAATAACGCTACCTCTTATGAAATATCTTTAGCTTGTTTATACATCAGGCTGTAAATAGCCTGATTAATTCTTACAACTAATTTTTTGCTATGTTTCTGACTGTTCATTATCTTTTACTCTGTACAGAGTAAAAATAAATTACTTAAATATTTATATTTACTTAACTAGAAGGAAAAATCAGTGACTGTTATACGCTTACCAGATGGTTCGAAAAGGATATTTGATCGTCCAGTGACTGTTTTGGAAGTTGCAGAATCGATTGGTGCTGGTCTTGCGCGCTCAGCATTAGCAGGAAAAGTTAATGGTAAAATTGTTGATTTATCTAATCATATCGAAACAGATAGTGATCTCATGCTTCTTACGGAGAAAGATGCTGAAGGTCTAGAGATCATTCGGCATTCGAGTGCGCATTTATTAGCACATGCTGTTAAGGAATTGTTTCCAGAGGTACAAGTAACCATCGGTCCTGTCATAGAAGATGGCTTTTATTATGATTTCTCACATAAACGCCCATTTACACCAGAAGATCTTGCTGCAATAGAAAAAAGAATGATGGACATTAGCAGGCGGGATTTAAAGGTTGAGCGAAGTGAGTGGGATCGCTCCGCTGCTATAAATTTTTTCAAGAATCAAGGGGAGCATTACAAAGCTCAATTAATTGAGGCGATACCTGAGGGTGAGGCTATTTCACTTTATTCGCAAGGTGATTTTACTGATTTGTGTCGTGGTCCGCATGTGCCATCTACATCCAAGCTCAAGGTTTTCAAGTTGATGAAAGTAGCAGGTGCGTATTGGAGAGGTGATTCTCATAATGAGATGCTGCAAAGGATATATGGAACAGCTTGGGCAAGAAAGGAAGATCAGGAAGCATATTTACGGCGCTTAGAGGAGGCCGAAAAGCGTGATCATCGGAAACTAGGTAAACAATTAGATTTGTTTCATATGCAAGAAGAGGCGCCAGGTATGATCTTTTGGCATCCCAAGGGTTGGACTCTCTGGCAGCAAATCGAGCAGTATATGCGCCAAATACTAAACCAGAGTGGTTACTTGGAAATTCGTACCCCCCAGGTCATTGATAAAATATTATGGGAACATTCTGGTCACTGGGAAAATTTCCGTGAGAATATGTTTGTTACAGAATCTGAAGAGCGATATTTTGCCATCAAACCTATGAATTGCCCAGGTCATGTACAGGTATTCAATCAGAGGCTTAGAAGTTATCGGGATTTGCCTCTTCGTCTTGCCGAATTTGGATCATGTCACCGAAATGAAGCATCAGGGGCTTTACACGGTCTCATGCGCGTACGGGCCTTTACCCAGGATGATGCGCATATTTTTTGTGCAGAGGAGTGTGTGCAAGATGAAGTTATGCAATTTATTGATTTGTTGCAGCGTGTTTATAAAGATTTTGGCTTCCATGAAGTTTTAGTTAAACTTTCTACCCGTCCCCAAAAGAGGGTGGGAACAGAAGAGCAGTGGGATAAGGCAGAGTTGGCACTGCGTTCAGCATTAAATCAGAAGCAGCTTGATTGGGAGCTACAACCAGGGGAGGGTGCTTTTTATGGTCCTAAAATTGAGTTTTCGTTAAAAGATAGTATTGGGCGTGTGTGGCAATGTGGCACACTGCAGTTAGATTTTTCGATGCCAGATAGGTTAGGTGCGGTTTATGTTTCTGAAGATAATCTAAGAAAAACACCAGTCATGCTACATCGTGCAATTTTAGGTTCATTGGAACGATTTATCGGTATTCTTATTGAGAATCATGCGGGCATACTTCCTATATGGCTTTCTCCTGTTCAGGTAGTAGTCCTGAATATTTCTAAGAACCACATAGATTATGCTCGAGGTGTGGTGAATGAACTTAAGTTTCATGGTATTCGTGCAGATTCAGACTTGAGAAATGAGAAAATAAACTATAAAATCCGGGAGCATAGTTTACAGAAACTACCTTATCAGATAATTGTAGGAGATGCTGAAGTAAAGGATAATATAGTTTCTGTACGCAGTAGATCAAATATTGATCTTGGTCAAATGCCTTTGCAGATGTTGATTGATCGTCTAAAAGTAGAAATTTTAGAAAAGGTAAGTTGATTTTTTATATACTTCGGAGGAATCGCCATAAGCCAGGAAAAAAATGTGCGTATAAATGAGGAAATTAGTGCACCAGAAGTACGGTTAATCGGTATAGATGGGGAGCAAATCGGTGTCGTTTCGCTTGCTGCTGCTAATGCTCTTGCTGAAGAAATCAGTGTGGATCTAGTTGAGATTGCGCCAGGAGCTCAGCCGCCAGTGTGTCGCTTGATGGATTATGGGAAGTACTGCTATCAAGAAAGTAAAAAGAAGCATGATGCAAAGCTTAAGCAGAAGCAGATCCAAATCAAAGAAATTAAATTTCGACCCAATACTGATGAGGGTGATTACAACATCAAATTGCGTAATTTGATTAGCTTTCTGGACGAGGGTGACAAGGTAAAGGTTACCCTGCGATTTAGAGGGCGTGAGATGGCACACCAAGAGTTTGGTGTGCGTCTTTTGGAGCGAGTAAGAGATGACCTTGAATTACATGCAATAGTAGAGCAATTTCCCAGGCTAGAGGGTAGGCAAATGGTGATGGTATTGTCACCTAAAAAGAAAGAAGTAAAAAAAAGTAAATCGAAAGAATTAAAGCAAGAGGATAAGATTTCTACAGCTATAATAACTTCGTGAGTATGCTAATCACTCTTATTACGTGAATAGATAGAGTATATTAATTTTAGAATTTATAAAAATAAGTGGTTCTGGGTTTAAAAGCTTTCAAACTAAATAGAAACACCTCGAGCCATATTAATAAAATAGGAGTTAAGTCATGCCTAAAATGAAGACAAAAAAAAGTGCCGCTAAGCGCTTTAAAGTGAGGGCTAGTGGTAATATTAAACGATCCCAAGCATTTAAGCGGCATATTCTAACCAAGAAAACTACCAAAAACAAAAGGCAGTTGCGTGGAACTGCTAGTGTTCATTCGAGTGATATAGCATCGGTGCGTGCTATGTTACCTTACGCATAAGGAGGTTTGTAATGCCAAGAGTAAAGCGTGGTGTAACAGCTCATGCGCGCCATAAAAAAATACTTAAACTGGCCAAGGGATATCGCGGCCGTCGTAATAATGTATATCGCGTAGCGAAAGAAGCTGTAATGAAAGCAGGCCAGTATGCGTACCGCGATCGCCGTCAACGGAAACGTCAATTTCGTGTTTTATGGATTGCTCGTATTAATGCAGCTGCACGAGAGTTTGGATTGTCATACAGCAATTTTATGAATGGTATAAAAAAAGCTGGTATTGAATTGGATAGAAAGGTGCTGGCCGATCTTGCTGTATTTGATAAAGCTGCCTTCGAGAAGATAGTAGAAAGGGCTAGAACAAGCCTAGCGCTATAATTTAGTTGATAATAATAAGTGAAGGGAGATCAAGGATAAGAAAACTTGGTCTCCCTTTTTCTTGCATGATTTAACGTATTGCTTTTTATGAAGAACCTAGAAAATCTAGTAAGTGAAGCGGTTATTCTTTTGGATAAGGTAGAGAATGCAACTGAACTTGAGCAAATCAAGGCTCGCTATCTGGGTAAAGAAGGAGAGTTGACTAAATTACTTAGAGGATTAGGTATGCTACCACAGGCTGATCGTCCAGCTATGGGTAATCTGATCAATCAGGCTAAAAAATCGTTGGAAGAAGCGCTTGATCGACGCCAGAAAATTATTGAAGAACAGAAAATGATAGCGCAGCTGGAAGGAGAGACATTAGATGTGACGTTACCAGGACGAGGATCGGGTGCGGGTGGTCTACACCCAATATCGCGAGTGTTGGCGCGCATTGAATCGCTATTTCGCTCGATTGGTTTTACTGTTGCTTCAGGTCCAGAAATTGAGACTGATTTTTATAATTTTACTGCGCTTAATATTCCTGAAGATCATCCAGCTCGTGCAATGCACGACACTTTTTATGTGGATAGTGTGAATTTGTTGCGTACTCATACATCACCAGTTCAAATCCGTTATATGAAAGATCATCGACCACCCCTAAAAGTAATTGCACCGGGGCGCGTATATCGCTGTGACTCTGATGTAACGCATACACCTATGTTTCATCAAGTGGAGGGATTGTGGGTGGATGATAATGTTAATTTCTCGGCTTTGAAAGGTGTATTGATAGACTTTATGCAGAAATTTTTTGAGCGTGAGGATCTGCCCATACGCTTCCGACCTTCGTTTTTTCCGTTTACAGAACCTTCTGCAGAAATGGATATCGGTTGTGTCATGTGTGATGGAAAGGGCTGTCGAGTATGTGGTAATACAGGATGGCTGGAGGTGCTGGGTTGTGGCATGGTGCACCCGAATGTTTTGAGGCATGGCGGTATAGATAATGAGAAATATACCGCCTTGGCCTTTGGCCTGGGAGTAGAACGGTTGGCGATGCTACGATATGAGGTAAATGATTTACGGCTATTTTTTGAAAATGATTTACATTTCTTAGAGCAATTTAATTAAATAAATTTTTTCGTTCGTACATATCTTATTTGTAGATTATTGCCATGAGATTTTCTGAGAATTGGCTTCGCACACTTGTAAATCCATCCTGTTCGAGTAATGAGCTGGCGCAAGCTCTAACGATGGCGGGTCTAGAGGTGGAGAGTGTGGAGGCCGTGGCGCCATCTTTTGATAAGGTGGTCGTAGCCGAAGTGGTATCTATGCAAAAACACCCGAATGCAGACCGACTGAATGTATGTCAGGTAGATGTAGGGATGGCTGGCAGTAAACTGCTTCAAGTTGTTTGTGGTGCGCCAAATGTTGATGTTGGAGTAAAAGTACCTTGTGCTTTGGTTGACGCTCATTTACCTGACTTTGTTATCAAGCAAAGTAAATTGCGTGGTGTGGAGTCGTTTGGTATGTTGTGTTCTGCAAAGGAATTAGGGCTGAGTGAAAATGCGGATGGATTACTTTTGCTGCCTGAAAATGCACCAAATGGTATGAATTTTAGGGACTTTTATGCGCTTGATGATCGGGTTTTCATACTTAAACTTACACCTAATCGTGCAGATTGCCTCGGTGTATTCGGTGTGGCCCGAGAGGTGGCAGCAATTACTGCTACAGATTTTGTTTTACCGGAAATTGAGTCAGCTAAGAGCGAAATCACCGATACTATAATAGTATGCGTAGATAAACCTGAGATGTGCCCACTTTATTGTGGAAGAGTGGTGCGCGAAGTATCGCTTGATGTCTCCACGCCTCTGTGGATGGTTCATCGTTTGGAGCGAGGCGGAATACGCGCAATTAATGTGGTGGTAGATATCCTCAATTACGTGATGCTCGAAATGGGTCAGCCAATGCACGCGTTTGATTTGGCAAGGGTTGGGAGTGAGTATTCAGGAAAAATTTATGTGCGTTATGCAAAAACAGGTGAGTATTTGGAATTGCTAAATGGAGAAAACCTTGAATTACAGTCGGATATGCTGGTAATTTCTGATGAGACTGAACCTTTAGCATTGGCTGGAATCATGGGGGGGATTCGAAGCAGTGTACAGCTAGAAACAACAGATGTATTTTTGGAAAGCGCGTTTTTTTCTCCAGAAGTAATAAGCGGCAAAACATTTCGCTTGGGATTCAGCTCAGATTCTGCGCATCGCTTTGAGCGAGGAGTTAATTTTGCTGCGACACGAGATGCTTTAGAGCGAGCGACTAATTTAATTCTAAGTATATGTGGTGGTAAAGCTGGCCCAATTACTGAGGTTAAGAATATATTACCAAAACGTAATGTTGTTAAGGTTCGTCTGGAGCGTATAAAACGGTTACTGGGAATTGGTATGGAAAGCAGGCAAATTTCAGAAATTTTTGCACGCTTGAGATTCAATTTTTTTATTGATGATGAGGTATTTCATGTTACACCTCCACCTTATCGTTTTGATCTAGCGATAGAAGAAGATTTTATTGAAGAAGTGGCGCGCATTTATGGGTATGATCATATTCCTGCAAGTTTGCCTCGCCCAATAATGTCCATGCTTTCCGAGTCTGAAGTAATTAATCTCTCTCCAGCCCGATTAAAACATATTCTGATAAGTCGGGACTATCGGGAGGTAATCAACTATGCGTTTGTAGATGCTAATTGGGAATTAGATTTTGTGAATAATCTTTCGCCAGTGGTATTGAAAAACCCTATTGCTAGTCAAATGAGTGTGATGCGTAGTAGTCTGATTGGCGGGTTAGTTGCTAACTTGCAATTTAATCTTAATCATAAGCAGAATAGAGTTCGAATATTTGAAATCGGGTGTTGTTTTACCAATAATGAAGGTAATTATCAGCAAACCGAGAATATTGCAGGTCTTTGTTATGGAGATGTGGTGCCAGAGCAATGGGGGCAAGTTGCTAGAAATATTGATTTTTTTGATGTCAAGATGGATGTGGAGTCTCTATTCTGGCCGGAGCAGGCGAGATTTGAGAAATTCTCTCATCCAACCTTACATCCAGGAAAATCAGCGCAAATTTATAAAAATGATAAAGTTGTGGGGTGGTTAGGGGAAATGCATCCTCGCCTGCAGAGAAAGTATGATTTGCCCAAGCCTGCGATATTATTTGAGTTGCATATTGATTCTTTATCTGTGAGAGCATTGCCGAAAGTTAAAAAACTTTCCAAGTTCCCTCCTGTACGGCGTGATATCGCTATTGTAGTAGCTAATCATATAAGCGCTCAGATGTTGCTAGAAAGTATGAATGCTGAGAAAGCAGTTATCATTTCTGAAATTCATCTTTTTGATATTTATAGTGGGAAAGGAATGGAATCTGGCAAGAAGAGTCTTGCCTTTCGTATTTTATTACAAGATAGTGAAAAAACCTTAGTTGATAAGGAAGTGGATGAAGCAATTGCAAAATTAATCAGCATATTAGAATCCAAATATAATGCTAAGCTACGGGGATAATTTTACACCGGGTAAGAATATGATATGTATATTCTATCGACTTGGTTGCTGAGGAACATTCTTAGTATTTTCTCCGTATGGATTTTTTATTGATATCAATATTAATGTCCATCTCTCTTAAGTTTTAAGAGTTTCATTAATCTATCTTTGATAAGAGAATTTTAAGCAGTGAAGTACATGAGTCACATAGATAATATATTTTTATTTTTTTCTTAATAAATTTTGTCTATGAGTATTATGGAATCTTGTATTTTGTTTACGAGCTAAGATTTGTTCATATAGGTGGGGTAAACATGGCGTTAACAAAAGCGGAATTGGCCGATCTGTTGTTTGAGAATGTAGGGCTTAATAAGCGTGAAGCAAAAGGAGTAGTGGAATCCTTTTATGAGGAATTGCGTGTGGCCCTTCAAAAAGGGGAAGGAGTCAAGCTTTCTGGCTTTGGTAATTTTCAATTACGTACCAAGCCCCAGCGCCCTGGACGCAATCCCAAAACAGGTGAAGAAATTCCCATCTCAGCGCGTCGTGTAGTTACTTTTCATGCTAGCCAGAAACTTAAATCAATGGTGGAGAAGAACTATCAGGGAAAGCATGAAGCCAAATAGTATCTTCCTTTCCATACTAGCAAAACGATATTCCCCAATTGGGAAGTAATTCCAATTCTCGATAGAAACGTAAATATATTTAATACGTAACTGTCTGTATTTAAGAAGTTATACTAATATAATTGTTCCTCTTTCTATTGAGAATTGGAGTAAGTGAAATATATGGGATCAACCCCCTATTTTGCAGTAGTAGGATCAGGAATTTACGCAGTTGAAAGGAATCAATTAAGCGACAGGGAAATCAGCGCTATGATCCAGAAGGTATTACTTATTCGATGTATACGTGAATTACTTCATGAATAGGGATTTACTATAAATGGTGTGCGTAATCATTTGTAATTTGAGTCTGCGTCAATTTTTGCTAGATCTACTAAAACTTCATATTCAAAGATATGTATATTTTTAGAATGAAATCGAGAGAGTGGTATCGGGATTCCTTTCTTGACTTGTTTTGCGAACGATACTAATGTTGGAGCGTGTATTTGTTATAATTGAAGTCGTCGGGGCGTAGCGCAGCCTGGTAGCGTACTTGCATGGGGTGCAAGTGGTCGGAGGTTCAAATCCTCTCGCCCCGACCAATTAGTTTTACAGTATATAATGAGTTTATTACTTAAATAGATAATGTAGTGTATGCTCATAAAATTAGATTTTAATTTAGTTAGCTAGCAAATTTGAATCTTTTATAAAAAATGATTGGTAATTAGATTCAAATATAATATTTTGACTTCTCATTAATTTCCAGAAAATTAATTCAAATGCGCATATTGCTCAGTAATGACGATGGGTATTTTGCGCCAGGTCTTGCGTGTCTCGCCAAAACCCTTTCCAGTATAGCTGATATAATTGTAGTAGCCCCGGAACGTGATCGCAGCGGTGCGAGTAACTCTTTAACACTTGATCGTCCGCTTAGTTTGCACAAGTCACATAATGGCTTTTATTATGTTAATGGCACACCGACAGATTGTGTTCATCTGGCAGTGACCGGTATGCTGGATAATTTGCCGGATATGATCATCTCTGGTATTAATGATGGCGCTAATATGGGAGATGACACAATTTATTCTGGTACTGTTGCAGCTGCTACCGAAGGGTTTCTCCTGGGTATACCCTCAATTGCTGTATCTCTCGTGAGTGCTTCTGATGGTAATTTCTCAACTGCAGCGCATGTTATATTGAATTTAGTGAAGCGATTCATAGAGAAAAAATTTCACGTGCCTATTCTGCTGAATGTCAATGTGCCTGATATCCCCCAGGAGCAGTTACAAGGAATGGAAGTAACGCGCCTAGGACGTCGCCACAAGGCTGAATCAGTAATTAAGTCGCTCAGCCCACGAGGGCAGACTGTTTATTGGATAGGTGCCGCAGGTGCTGCGCAAGATGCTGGAGAGGGAACAGATTTTTTCTCAGTTCAAAATAACCGTGTATCAGTGACTCCATTGCAAATAGATCTCACTCGATATGATCAAACAGGATATCTAAAAGATTGGTTGGAGTTATCATGCTGACTCTGTGTTTTGGAGAAAAATATGACGGGAGATATTGATTTGTGAGCGTGCGCCATTCAGGTATTGGCATGACATCACAGCGAACGCGGATGCGAATGGTTGAGCGTTTGCGTGAACAAGGCATCATGGATGAAAGAGTGCTGGCTGTAATGAACACTGTCCCTCGGCATCTTTTTATTGAAGAGGCGCTAGCATCCAGAGCTTATGATGACGTGGCATTGCCAATTAATTTTGGCCAAACAATTTCAAGTCCTTGGACTGTAGCAAGAATGACCGAGCTTCTTCGTGCGAATTTAAGTCTAGGTAAGGTACTTGAAATAGGTACCGGCTGCGGATACCAGACTGCAGTGCTAGCTCAGCTCGCACAAGAAATATATTCAATTGAACGTATCGGACCGTTGCTTACGCGTACACGTATACGTTTGCGTGAGCTGAGAATTAGCAATGCTTACTTGAAACATGCGGATGGATTGCTTGGTCTTCCTGAGGCGGGACCATTTGACGGCATCATAATGACAGCTGTTACGACTCAAGTGCCGGAATCACTTCTTGAGCAACTGATGATAAGAGGTAGAATAGTTTATCCAAAAGGAAGTCGAAGGCAGAATCTGTGTGTGATAGAGCATACCCCTCAGGGGTTTATTGAGACTATACTGGATGAGGTGAAATTTGTTCCAATTTTATCTGGTGTTATAAGCAAATAAGCGGTGCAGGAGGAAAATAGAGATGCTGGAAATTATGATTAGGAAAGCCGGTTTAGAAATTTATGGAGTTATCATTATGGCTATCTTAATAGTAAGATCGAAGTTGTTTTCTATTTTATCTGGCTTATTACTTTTTCTTTCTTGCATTTTAATAATTGGTTGTATTGCGCCATATCCGGCTCCAGTCGTTGAGTCTCAGAGGAAGTTAAATCAAGCAATAGATAAGGCAGCAGGTAAGCAAATCTATGTTGTTCAAAGAGGGGATACACTTTATGGAGTTGCGCTCAAACATAGCATTGATTATAGGGAATTGGCGCAATGGAATGGGATAGTAGATCCAAATGCTCTTAGGATTGGTCAAGAAATTGATTTGTCCGTCCCTTCTAGGCAGAAACCGTCTTCTCAGCAGGAACAGGTAATGCCTGAGCAGTCCACCACAGCACAGCCGACTCTGTTTCCAATTCCTCAGCCAATCTTACCTTCCGAAGCTAAAGAGTTGCCACCATCAATTCCTCCATCTAAAGTGGAAGGCTCTGCTAATTTATTAGTAACTGAGCCCAAAAGTGTTAAATTACCATATTCTGAATCGGCGGCAGCTCAATTACGGAATTCAACTAATATACCCACTAATACACCAGTCAATGCAGAAGCTGTGGTAATGGCCCCAGTTACTCAAAAAACTATTGAAAATGAAAGTATTCCCAAAAATGTTTCCCAGAAATCAGAAAGTAAAAATAATAGGAATATCAAGTGGAGCTGGCCAGCAAACGGGCAGATACTGAGCAGATACACTGAAAAATCTAAAGGCGTAAGTATTTCTGGTAAATCTGGTCAGTCAGTATTAGCATCCGCGGACGGAACAGTAGTTTATAGCGGTAGTGGATTACGCGGTTATGGCAAATTAATTATTGTTAAGCATAACGATACTTACCTGAGTGCTTATGGACACAATAGCAAGATTCTGGTTCGTGAAGGTGACATTGTAACGAGGGGTCAAAAAATAGCAGAAATGGGAGGAGGGGATAGTGATGCTGCGAAGCTTCATTTTGAAATTAGAGAGCGAGGGAAGCCGGTTGATCCTCTTAAATTCTTATCTAATTGATTGAGACTTTACTGAGAGCTTCTGTAAAATTCATTTCACTGTGACTGGAACGGTGGTAACAATCCATCAGCCTACGGGATTTATGATTGGCGATCTGATAAGGCGATGCAGAGTCAGCAAAAGTAAGCGCAGGAAAGAGAGCGTTAGGCTGTTAATGCATGCGCTCGGCGTGCAGAGTATAGTATAGTATCCTTGGTCGCTCCAAGTAACTAGTACTCAGTCATTCTTGAAATGTCGACTAAAGCTCCCCATACTCTCGACCTTCAACGTAGAATGGAAGTGGGCCAATGGCAAAGAAATACATGGTGAGGCTAACCGAAGAAGAACAAGCTTATTTAGAAAGTTTGATGCACAAAGGAAAAGTGGCGGCGTACAAAAGGCTTCATGCCCAGATCTTGCTTAAGGCGGATGAGAACGCTTTAGGTGAATCGTGGCAAGATAAC
>NZ_FNDH01000011.1 GCF_900100485.1 Nitrosomonas sp. Nm132
TCCGCACGTCCCATGGAGTGGCGCTTTACGAATGATGACGCTCGGGTAAAATTGAAGAAACTTTACCCGACTTTAGAAGAATGACTGAGTACTAGGTTAAAGGTATGTGCTATCTCAACCGTTAGTTTATTTTCATCGAATAAAGCCGCACAGTGTCGCAATATCTCACCTTGATGCAGCTTTGCCTCTTCCAGATCCATCAGCGCAGGTGTCAGCATCAGCTCAAGACTGAAACGCACATTGCGCTTCCGCGCTTCGCTCCAATCGGTAGCAGGCGTAGGCTGTAAAATGGTTACTACGTCACCATAAGGCTTGACACAATTAAAGCAGCTTTGTAATACATCCGGACCGACCGTATCAAATGCAATATCCACACCATTACCAGCAGTCCACTGCGCTACCTCTGCCACCACATCTTGTGTTCTATAATTTATTATTTTGTCGACACCCAATCGTGCCACGAAGGCAGCTTTTTCTTCGCTACTCACTGTTGTTATTACTTTAGCATCGGCAAGTTTTGCCAACTGAATGGCCGCATGACCTACACCACCCGCACCTGCGTGAATTAATACTGTTTGGCCACTGATTACGTGGGTTCGGTCATGCAAGGCTTCCCACGCAGTAATAAAAACCAGCGGTGCTGCAGCCGCTTGTACAAATGATAAAGAACGTGGTTTCAATGCCAGCAAACTAGCATCTACTAGCGCATACTCGGCATAAGTGCCCTGGCGTTGATTAAAACCCGGCTGTGAAAAATAAACCTCATCCCCGGCTTTGAAATTCTGCACAAGAAAGCCAACAGATTCCACGATGCCTGCACCATCACAACCTGGAATAACGGGAAAAGAAACAGGAAAGCGCTCGGGCGCAATTCGAATCTTGGTATCAATCGGGTTGACACCGATAGCTTTGATACGAACAAGAACTTGATTCTTACCGCAATGACTGGGAGTCTCTATATCACCGTACTGCAAAACACTAGACGAACCACCTTTTTCAAAATATACCGCTTTCATAACAGCTCCAGCATTATCTTTTTATTGGGTATTAAATATTGGTCAGACCATTCCAGCAGTTTGATTTATTCTGCAGCGCAGAAATATCATTTAACAGATTAGTTTCCAAATAGTTTAACCACAGTCATTCAGAATACCGTCTTTTTGTTAATTTTTTATTTTAATTTCAAAATATTATATAAAAAAATACCATCACTTATGCCAAATTCAGGTGATAGTATGCATTAAATTTATGGTATCAACAATTTGGGATGCCATCAACAATACCAATAAAAATGAGCACTTAAGGATGCTTCTAATTTCCGAAAATTGCCAAACACAAAAAACCCCGATTTCTCGGGGTTTTTCAGTGATTTCTTGCTTCTATATGCGAGTAGTTGCCAGACTAGGAATCATTCCCATTCAATTGTAGCGGGCGGTTTGCCAGAGATATCATAGACAACCCGGTTAATACCGCGTACTTCATTAATAATTCGGTTAGAAACCTTACCTAGCAAGGTATAGGGCAATTCTGCCCAGTGAGCAGTCATAAAATCCTGAGTTTGGATGGCACGCAGTGCGATGACATACTCATAACTTCGACCATCGCCCATTACCCCTACTGACTTTACTGGCAGAAATACCGCAAAGGCCTGTGAGGTTCGTTCGTACCAACCAGAAGCTTGGAGTTCTTCAATAAAAATCGCATCCGCCTGGCGCAACAGATCGGCATATTCATGTTTCACTTCACCCAAAATTCTGACGCCTAATCCAGGTCCCGGAAAGGGGTGACGAAAGACCATATCGTGAGGTAAGTCCAGTACCAAACCTAATTCACGAACTTCATCCTTAAATAACTCACGCAGTGGTTCGAGCAATTTAAGGTGTAACGTGTCCGGGAGCCCTCCTACATTATGATGAGACTTGATGGTATGTGCTTTCTTGGTTTGACTGCCTGCTGATTCAATCACATCAGGATAAATGGTTCCCTGCGCCAACCATTTGGCATCGGTAATTTTTGCTGATTCACGTTGGAATATCTCGACAAATTCCCGACCTATAATACGGCGCTTTTGCTCGGGATCAGTAACACCCTGTAATTGCTCCAGGAATTGTTTGCTCGCATCAATGTGAATCACTTTAACATTGAGATTCTTGGTGAATATTTCCATGACCTGTTCAGCTTCATGCAAGCGTAATAAGCCGTTATCCACAAAGACACATGTGAGTTGATCGCCAATTGCCCGATGAATCAGTACGGCTGCTACAGAAGAATCGACACCGCCTGACAGGCCCAGGAGCACTTTGTCGTTGCCAACCTTAGCCTGAATTCTGCTAATCGATTCTTCTACATAATCGGGCATATTCCAATCATAGCCAGCGGCGCAAATGTTATGAACGAAGTGCTCAATAATAACTTTGCCCTGTAAGGTATGCGTTACTTCCGGATGAAATTGCAGACCGTAAAATTGCCGCACCTCATCAGCCATCGCTGCGATCGGTGTCGCAGCATTACTTGCAATGACTTTAAAACCCGTGGGTAATCCAACCACATTATCCCCATGGCTCATCCATACATCGAGGACTATTTGGCCTTCTGGGCTGGTACGATCACGAACTTCATCAAAGAATTTACAATCTTGGAGATATAGTTCGGCATAGCCAAATTCACGCTTTTTAGCGCTTTCTACATATCCGCCCAATTGCGCAGCCATTGTCTGCATACCATAGCAGATGCCCAAAACAGGAACACCCAGCTCAAAAACAATTTGTGGCGCGCGCGGAGTATCTTCAATGAAAGCAGACGCAGGCCCCCCCGACAAAATAATGCCTATGGGAGAGAAATCTATAATAAACTGAGGATTGACATCATAAGGATGTAGTTCACAATAAACATTGGTTTCTCGAACACGACGAGCGATTAACTGGGTATATTGGGAACCAAAATCCAGAATAAGAATTTTCTGGTGCATAAAGAGATTTGCTTTTATTCAACCTGATAATTAGGTGCTTCTTTGGTAATCTGCACATCATGAACGTGAGATTCACGTATGCCAGCGGAGGTAATTTCAATAAACTCTGCTTTAGTATGGATTTCTTCAATAGTACTACAGCCCAGATAGCCCATGCTCGAACGCACTCCCCCCACTAACTGGTGAATGACAGAGGAAATCGGCCCTTTATAGGGAACACGTCCCTCCACTCCTTCTGGAACCAGCTTATTGGTATCTTGAAGCTTACTATCCTGAAAATAGCGATCGCTCGACCCTTGTTGCATGGCAGAAAGTGAACCCATACCACGATAGCTCTTATATGATCTTCCTTGAAACAATTCAATTTCACCGGGTGCTTCTTCCGTACCAGCAAATAATCCACCTAACATAACAGTGCTGGCTCCTGCTGCAATCGCCTTGGCGATATCGCCTGAATAACGAATACCCCCATCCGCTATTGCCGGTACGCCTGTTCCTTCCAATGCCCTTGCTACGTTCTCAATGGCCGTAATCTGTGGCACCCCTACTCCGGCAACAATTCTAGTGGTACAGATCGAGCCAGGACCAATACCAACTTTCACTGCATCCACTCCGTTATCAACCAGTGCCTTGGCTGCCGCCGCAGTAGCAATATTACCGCCAACAACCTGGATTTTAG
Source organism: Nitrosomonas sp. Nm132 (assembly GCF_900100485.1). Lineage (GTDB taxonomy): Bacteria > Pseudomonadota > Gammaproteobacteria > Burkholderiales > Nitrosomonadaceae > Nitrosomonas. Next base: position 3,648 of record NZ_FNDH01000011.1, read on the forward strand.
GAAAATGGTCCTTAACCCAGCGTACATGGTCGAGCACGCTCTGAGAATGCCCATGCGCAGTATCGACCACCAAAACATCCACCCCAGCTTCTATAAGTGCTTCTGCTCGTTCGTAGCTACCCTCACCGACGCCTATTGCCGCACCTACCCGCAACCGTTCCTGCTCATCCTTACTGGCATTTGGGTATTCTGTTGTTTTAGTAATGTCTTTGACGGTAATCAGTCCACGTAACTCAAATTCATTATTGATCACCAGAACTCTTTCCAGCCGATGCTTATGCAGTAAGGTCAAAACCTCTTCACGGGAAACGCCTTCTTTTACTGTTACCAAGCGTTTCTTAGGTGTCATGATATTTTTGATGGGCTGATCCAGATTGGTTTCAAATCGAAGATCCCGGTTAGTCACAATACCCACTACTTTGGAATTTTCAACGACAGGCAATCCGGATATCTTATGTTGCTGGATCAACTCAAGCACCCCTCGCACTGTCATATTGGGGGGAATCGTTATAGGATCCGTCACCACACCGCTCTCAAAACGTTTAACTTTAGTAATGTGTGCGGCTTGTGTTTCTATCGACATATTTTTGTGAATAATGCCGATACCCCCTTCCTGCGCAATGGCAATAGCTAATTGCGCCTCGGTAACGGTATCCATTGCTGCGGATACCAGTGGAATCTTGAGTTTAATGCTGCGGGTTAAGTGAGTAGTTAAATCTACATTTCGGGGTAAAACTGCTGAATGAGCAGGAATGAGTAAAACATCATCAAAGGTAAGGGCTTTCTGAATCAGTCGCATGTTAACGATCCTTTGCAAAGCGATATTATAACGAAACCACACATAAATATTGCAGAAAGTCCATAGCTGCAGAAATTAACCGCATTAAGCATACTGATAAAGTAACTCCCCTCATTTTCTAAATTGCTTGCTAAATGACCAGATAGCGATCATCACCAGCGTATTCTCAAGAAGCAACGCTCACTTTCGAAGCCAGATCTTCAGCCAGTTTTACAAGACTCGCGCCCTCTTCAAGACTATCAAGAAAGCGCTGAGGAATTCCAGATAAACCAGTTTGGGCACCTGTGAGCGCGCCCGTTAGAATCGCACGCGCCTGGTTTTGCCCTCCGCCATTAATCGCATGAAGGACGGCTGATTCAAAATCATTATGAAACCGGGCCGCCAAGTAATAAGCAGCCGGTAACTGATGATAGATAGCGCACGGCATGCCATAGACAATGGACACTTTCCACGCGGGCGCTATGCGGATTTCTGGATCTGCTACAGCTGCGGCCATATAAGAAGGGGTAAGCAATGCATCCGGAGAAGCAAAGCGGCCCGCGCGTGGAGGATCAGGATCGCCAAGGCGTGGCGGCTGCAAATCGTCGTGCGTCACTGCATGAAAAGGTAGTGCACCATTTTTCACTAGCTCCATAAGCTTTCCTGACAATTCAGTATCAAGCGCATGCCCTTGAACCAAAAGACCCAGCACAGCACCATAAGCTACGGTCATCGAAACCACCGTATCATCAACCTGGGTTAGCGTGGTATTGCCTGTAATAGCTGCTGCGAGCTGACTTGGTTGAAAAGCGTAGCGCACAGCGATCGCCAACGTGCGCTCGATCGCTTCGGTCGTATCCGCATGACTACCTGTTTGTCCCCATGGCCGCTTCTGCTGTACGCGGCGCCGCCATGCTTCACGGATCGATTGACTGGTGTAACCGCCCGGCCCGCACACGGGCGTGCCATCGAGCAGTGGAAACAGCTCTTCATCCATTCGCTGGCAGAAGTCATCTTGATCGTAGCCACCGCAATCGACCAGCGAGCGAACCGTCAAAGCCAGAATAAAACCTGCCTGTGATAATTGACCAGCCTTACAGCCTACATGATAGCGATTGGGCTTGGGATCAGTGTAACCATCAATCCAATCACCGTAATCATTACGCAGTTCGTCGAGATTGTAATACCAATGAGGGCCTAGACCCAAAGCATCGCCAATGAACGCACCCATGATGGCGCCCATGGCACGATCTTGAATATTTTTGTTTGGCATGTTTTTCTCCTATTGCCTCTCAGATGGTGTGAAGAAATCGGTAGCGAGTGTCCCACGCACAAATCGGACAGAACGCAGCGACAAAAAAACGAATAGGGTAAGTTTAGATGAATTTCGATGAAATCCCATATCAAATATGATGGGTAGGGAAACAAGCACTGCCAACACAGCGATCAGGGTGCGCAGTATATTATCGAAACTCGTTTTCACAACATCTCAGGCGACAGTGATTTCTTGGGATCGATACACATCCTGGATGGCATTCAACAATTTGACACCTTCATCGAAGGGTTTCTGGAAAGCCTTACGCCCGGAAATCAGTCCCATTCCGCCTGCTCGTTTATTGATTACAGCCGTACGCACTGCCTGATGCAAGTCATCTTTTCCAGATTCTCCGCCTGAATTAATCATCCCGACACGACCCATATAGCAGTTGGCTACCTGATAACGCACCAGGTCGATGGGATGATCACTGGTAAGATCGCTATATACCTTGGTGCTTGTTTTACCAAACTTAAGCGCAGTAAAGCCACCATTGTTTTCTGCCATTTTTTGTTTAACGATATCCGCTTCGATCGTCACGGCAAGATGATTGGCTTGGCCCGTCAGGTCGGCGCTAACATGGTAGTCTTTTTCTGCGGTCTTGAAAGCAGCATTGCGCATATAAGCCCACAGGATCGTTACCATTCCAAGGTCATGCGCATGCGCGAATGCTTCAGAAATTTCCTGTATCTGCCGGCGTGACTCCTCTGAACCGAAGAATACCGTCGCCCCAACCGCACATGCCCCCATGTCGAATGCTTGATCTACACTCGCAAATAAGGTTTGGTCATACTTATTAGGGTAGGTCAGTAATTCGTTATGATTGATCTTAAGAATAAAAGGAATTTTATGTGCGTAGCGGCGTGCCACCATCCCTAGCACACCCAGTGTGGAAGCCACTCCATTACATCCCCCTTCAATCGCCAATCTGACGATATTTTCAGGATCAAAGAACATGGGATTGGGAGCAAACGAAGCTCCTCCTGAATGCTCCACACCCTGATCGACTGGCAAAAGAGATAAATAACCCGTTCCTGCCAAGCGACCATGATTGTATAAAGCCTGAAGATTCCGTAACACACCCGGCTTACGATCACCAGCGGCTACTACCCGATCGACAAAATCTGGCCCAGGAACATGCAATCCTGCCTTAGGAATACCCTGACATACGTGATTGAGCAGTTTATCTGCTTCACCTCCCAATAATCCGGCAATATCAGTCATTTCAACCTCCTTTATAAATTCTCAAGAAAAATTGCTTGATCTTGACTCTTTTTTCATCTTTCGTTGACGAAAATAACGCTGGTTATCATAGTACGATGAATCAGTATTATCAGATGACCAGCCTGGATAGCCTAACACAGGCACGGGTGTTAAATCAGCCGATGTCAAATATTCGCGCGCTAGAAAATTATCAAGCCAAATATCAATCATGGTAATCTGATCGATCAATCCCCGTTCAAAAAAAGCTTCATTGACATGAAACAGAATACCTTTGCCTGTCATACCGAGATAAGGGCATAGCGCTTTCTCGTACAACCCATGGCCAAACAGAAAAAACTTCATTTGTTCAATGACTGCATCACGTTTCTCCCAGAACAAGGTTTTCCATTCAAAATTTTTTAGTAGTGTGATCAAGTCATCGTTGCTACTGGCGACGATGACTCCGGACTCATCAAGGAGCGTAGCCGCATCACGCAATGGACTACGCATTACTTTCTGATGCACGCTCTCCTGCAGCAAAGCACGATAATGCAACTGATTCAATGCTGCTTTAGAACGTGGGTAAGTTAACCAGACAAGGGCATTGAATAGATCATGCCAGTTGTGTTCGCGGGTTTGTATTTCTCCAGTCAAATAGATTCGAGGTTCATATCGTTGCACAAATTCGCGCGTAGCTTTTGCTTGTGGAACAAAACGTATTCGCTTGCCTGATTTTGTTGCAATCGCCCTAATGGGATCAGTATTCAATTGATTCAGGCATTCAATTCCAGGCCAATGATCAAGCTTCTCGAACGATTTCCCCGCTTCACGCACGGGCTCGAACATGGGCGAGGTCTGCAGAAAGCCTGAAACCCACTCATCTGAATGAGAACGCATCATCATTCCTGATGATTATTGACTTTAACTGCCAGCAAAATACTGAGTATCGTTGCAATGGCCGCAATGATTCCTACTGAATCATAATGGGTCAGCGCGCCATTTGCCGAAATTCCCATGATAGAACCAGCAAGTAACGAAGCCGAACCTGCTGACAATTGTTGCACCGATATATTGAAGCTCAAAAAACTGCCCCGCAGATGAGGTGTCACACTTGCAGTCACCAGCGCCATGGCCGGAACAAACCGGCCAGAAACCAGCATCATGAACAGTGTCGAAATACCCACCGCAAAAACTGTTGGCACCGGTGATAAATGCGTCACCATCAGGATAGGAAAAACTGACAAGGCCGCCGCCACCCCAAATATTTTTCTTTTGCCGTGGTAATCAGCCAGCTTCCCAAAGAAATGGGCAGTAAAGAAGGTTGCTAATCCACCAAAAAAATAAAGATAAGGCAAATCGACTTCTGCCATACCTATATTGATCACCATATAAGTGCTGATGAAAGGGCTCACAGAAAAGCCAGCAAACATCAGCGTAGCAATTAAAGCAAAGGCATATAAGTGATTGCGCACCCAGAAGATTGCGCGTAACTGCCGGAATGGGTGGCGTTCCTGATGATGGAGCAGATGACCGCGTAGTGGCGGCAACACACGCAGCACCACGATCACCATTACACAGCTGAGAGCGGTCAGCAGAAAATAGGAAGCGCACCAATCGATCAGATTGGCAAGCAACATGCCTATTGGCATGCCGATCACTGCCGCCATTGAGAAAGCCGACATGATGGTACCTGTCGCCACACCCCGCCGTTGCGCTGGAATAACGTCCGCAACAATCGCAAAGATAATGGCACTCAGGATGCCACTAACACCGCCTGCTACCGCACGCGCTAGCAGGAGCATTTTATAATCGATTGCCAGCGCACAGATCAGCGTGGCAATGCCCATGCCGCCACAAAGTAACAGCAAGATGATCTTGCGATCAAACCGATCAATGACAAATGAAGCGAAGAAACTGCATATTGCAGCACTGAATGCATAGGCCGAAATGAGTGTGCCGAATTGCTGCGGCGTAATAGCAAACAACTTCATGAACTGCGGACCCAAAGGCAGCATCATCATGAAATCCATAATATGCATGAAATGCGCACCTACCAACACAGCCAGAATAGGCTGTTCCCGCATGACTGGCCGCTGCGGGCTAATACCGCACTCAATTCGCTCAGTGCTGCTGCCCGCCTGGAGAATATCTTCAGTTTTTTCCAAAATTCAACCTAATTAATCAATAATCAATGATTACGTTCCGCAAATATCATGACAGACACATCTAAGATCGCTCATGCCAGTCTGCGTGAATCTAAATATTTTTCGTGAAACAGCTTTCTAAGAGAAGCCTATTTTAAATTGGTTCGATTTGTTTTGAATGGGGGAAAGGGACTAAAATTTTCCGCTATCGACGGATTCTCCAAAGAGGTCCATTCATTGACTATGAGAAAGCGTATTTTCCTTTACCCACAGACTGGCAGATCTGAGCTTTTCTCACCTTGTTGGCAGGGTCTTTGATTATGAAGGTCTATCTTTCTTCTACCTTGGATGATCTCGATCCCGAGCAGCAAGCGGTCAAGGATACGCTGGGCAGTAAGCGTGATGTGGTTAAATTTGAAAAATCAGATTTATTTAGGGAAGAAGCTTTTGTAACTGAAAAGCAGAAAAGAATAGGAAAGGAAAAAGATGATTTAAATATACTCAAGCAGCAAGAACGGCCGATTGCAAAGCCTTTGCCTGAAATTGCGACGCAATACAAAGACCACAAAATGGCGATTATTGCTGCTTACAAAACAGGCGCATACAGCCAGCGAGAAATCAGAGCGTTTTATCAATTACGCCCAACGACGATTGGGGTTATTGTGCGCAAGAATAAGAATTCTGGATCTGGCCTCTTATGCCTCCGATGTTCACCATCAAGCATTGCTGACTATAAAAACTGTTTGGGTTTATCTCCTCGTACGCAACTTCCGTTATATGCTTGTCCGGGTATCTTGAGAAGTTACTGCTTTCTATCAAAAAAAGAATCCTTAAACTTGAGTAAGAAAAATTACGAGTACGGAAATTTTCTTTGCCTTTTTACCTGATATCAACATGCATTCACTACGAATATAATTTACTACTTAGGCAAACGATTGAGCACAGCGAAAATAACCGTATACAGAGGTATGGAAAATGACAATTAAAAGAAGAGAACGTGATTATCTGGATGATTTAGATAATCCTTTACTTGAGCATGGTCGCCGTCTAGCATTAATATTGCTTACATATGTCCGAGATCTGGAAGCGGTGAGTGCATATGTAAACGACGAATCTTTGGATTTTGATCGAGAGATCGCTGAATTCGTGGATACCTTAAAATGTGTCAATTGCAGCAAAGAAATCAATATCGAAGGCTCTGTAATATATTGCTCAGAGTATTGTCAACAAATTGCAGGAACTATCCGATATGTTCGGCGTGGTCGTATTAACCAAAGAGAATCAGAGATTGAATTTCAAGTAGGGCTTGGCGATCGACTAAACCATTTACCTAATGGCGGCTATCCTGCACGTGATAGGCTTTTATCAAAGGAATTACGCGAAACAATTTTCAAACGCGATAATTATACCTGCCGTATTTGCGGCAAGAAAGCAGCCCAACAAATTGACCACATCAAAGGATCATCCAATGATCCTACAAATCTTCAAGCTGCATGCTCGGATTGTAACCGTGAAAAAGCATTCTTGAATCGGAGATTGATAACACCAGAAGAGAGAGAAGCTATAGAAAAATTGTATTTCAATATGGCAATGCGCATAGCTACTCCCTTTCCTTTGTTGGCTTGCGACGATCACGAGCGCTGGCAAAAAACTGAGCCAAAAATTCGAGGAGCACGTAAGAAGACTATAAAAGAAGCCTTGAACCCTTAAGGCAATGGAATGAACTCCTGCAACTAAAAAATACGATGATAGACCTTTTCTACGTGTGCAATATAAGCAAAGCCGGATGAGGTGTCAAACTCGCAATGGCATGCTTAAAAATGACAAAACAGTGATAAGCTCATTCTTCATTCCGCTGCGAGTAGAATTGAATCCGTCTAATTCCATTTCCAAATCAAAACTGACGCGAAGGCGAGCCGCGGACAGTATAAATAATATGGCAAGGAGATGCCGACAAAGTCAGTTTTGATTTAGAAATGGAATAACTTTCTTCTAGCCACTATTTGATCTGAATTGAGGGGAATTATCAGCATGTGTGAAAAATGCCACTCTGCAACGTCTCGTAATCTCAAAAAAAGCTATCATGATCAAATTCATTATGCACAGAAAGACCCGAGCAAACGCTTATTTTTGAAACAAGCTGCCGTCACTGCGCTGAGTTTGGGTTTCGCAAGCGCAGGTCTTGCCGGTGACAAAGATAAAACTATCTCCGAAGCCCCTACCCCGTTAATCCCCAAACCTGAAAATATCCTAACACCTGATCAAGCGCTGGAACGATTGATAGCTGGCAATGAACGCTTTGTCTCGGGCAAATCGGAGCCATTGGATTTTCATGATGTGGAAACCCCGCTCACCAAAGGACAGAACCCTTATGCCTCCATTTTAGGCTGCTCCGATTCAAGAGTTAGTCCCGAGCATTGTTTCGATGAGGCACTCGGCGATCTCTTTGTCGCGCGTGTCGCAGGCAACTATCTGACGCACGATAATCTGGCCACGTTGGAATATTCAGTCGCAGTGCTGAAAACCCCTTTGATCATGGTGCTCGGTCACGAAAGTTGTGGCGCAGTCAAAGCGGCAATCGATGCGGTCGATCATCACCAGGATTTTCCTGGTCACATCCAGTTACTGGCGAGTGCGATCGCGCCTGCCGTCAGAGCGGTGTCCGATACCTCCAGCAGCCGCCTGGTCAATGTGATCAAAGCTAACGTCATCATGACGGTCGAAAAGCTGAGAACCAAAACGCCCATACTAGATTATTATCATGATCGCAAAAAAATACGCATCGTGGGCGGGTTTTACCATCTTAAAACGGGCAGGGTTGAGCTCATCGCCTGAATAGGGCAATGATGGTCGATTTCTAGGGGGAATGCTTCAGCGCTTGCGGAATAGCTGCTTTCAAATAATAAATCATCGACCACAGTGTCAAGATTGCAGCCAGGTAAATCAGCCAGGTACCAATGACCTGCGAATCAAAATGCTCGCCGATTTTTTCGTGATAGAGCAATAGCGGAATCGCAATCATTTGCGAAGCTGTTTTTATTTTTCCCAGGAAGGAAACGGCAACGCTTTTGGCTTTACCGATATGCGCCATCCATTCACGTAAGGCCGAGACGGTAATTTCACGACCAATGATGATCAGTGCAATCGGCGCATCCAGTCTTTCCAGATGCACCAGCACGATCAAGGCGGCTGCGACCATTAATTTATCTGCGACTGGATCAAGAAAAGCACCAAAGGCTGACATCTGATTAAGCGTACGGGCTAGATAGCCATCTAGCCAGTCAGTGATGGCTGCCCCGCTAAAAATGATGGTAGCAATCAGATTCTGGCCAAACGGCGATAACCAGGTCGGCGGCAAATAAAAAATCCCGACAAATAAGGGGATCGCGAGTATCCGTAGCCATGTCAGCAGATTAGGAAGATTCATTGGCATAAATATAAAAATATCAGTTCTGTTGTTTAATATGCAGCAGCCACTTCACTACGTTTATTTTAGGGGCAAGCTCAATGGAGTTCACGGTAAATCTTCTCTGCCAGCGCCCGGCTGATGCCCTCTGTCTGTTGCAACTCTTCAACGCTTGCAGTCAGTACGCCTTTTAGTCCTCCAAATCGCCCCAGCAAGCTCTGGCGCCGTTTTGCACCAATGCCAGAAATCTGTTCCAGGCTTGAAACAGTACGTGATTTATTACGTCTGGCGCGATGCCCCTGAATGGCAAAGCGATGTGCTTCATCGCGAATCTGCTGAATCAGATGTAAACCAGCATGATCTGCCGGTAATTTTAACGGCTTTTCAGTCGACGGAAAAATCAATTGCTCCAAACCGGGTTTACGCCCCCCCCCTTTAGCTACGCCAAGAAAGGGTATGTCATTGAGTCCCAGCTCAATCAATACTTCCTGCGCCACACTTACCTGCCCCTTTCCACCATCGATCAGAATCAGATCCGGTAGCTTGCTCTCCTCCTCAGCCATTTTTGCATAGCGCCGTAGAAGCACCTGCCGCATCGCCCCATAATCATCACCAGGCATGATGTCAGCGATATTGTAACGGCGATACTCATTATTGCGTAGAGAGAAATTGTCATAAACCACACAGGAAGCCACCGTTGCTTCACCCATGGTATGACTGATATCGAAACACTCGATACGGGCCAGGCTCGGCAAATTCAAGGCAAGCTGTAAAGCTTGCAAGCGCTCTTCCTGACTGGCTTGCCTTTGCAGCCTCTGCTTCAGCGCTAACCGAGCATTCTCAGTCGCCATATTCAGCCATACACGCCGCTCACTGACTGGGTTGAGCACGATCGCTATCTTACGGCCGGCCTGCTCGGACAGCAAAGGTTGCAGAATATCCAAGTGGATTTTTTCACCGATTACAATCAATGGTGGAACATGTCGATTGAGATAGTGCTGTGTAATGAACGCTTCCAGGACATCCGGTAGCTCATAGCCCTGCACATTTTGTGGAAAAAAGCTCTTATCACCCAAATGCCGCCCCCCTCTGATCATGACCAGATTGACGCAAACTTCCTCAGCACCATCATGCAGGGAAGTGCAGGCGATGACATCCGCATCCAATGCCTTGCCGCTATCCACAAACTGTTTTTCTTGTATTTTTCGCAGTGCCTGCATCTGATCGCGGAAAATTGCCGCTTGCTCGTATTCCGTACGATCGGATGCGATCTGCATTTTTTCAGCGATATCTTTCAGCACCTCATTTTGCTTGCCTTGTAAAAAAAGCGAGGCGCTTTTGACGTCTTCACAATAATCCTCTGGTGAAATAAGGTTGACGCAAGGTCCGCTACAACGCTTGATCTGATAAAGCAGGCAAGGTCGAGTACGGTGATTGAACACGCTATCTTCGCAGGTACGCAAGCGAAACACTTTCTGCAAAAGATGAACGCTTTCTCTGACAACACCCGCATTGGGAAAAGGGCCGAAATACTGATGCTGATTATCCAGCGCGCCCCGATAAAAGGCCAATCGGGGATAAGCATGCTGACTCAGCATTAAATAGGGATAAGACTTGTCATCCCTGAATAAGATATTGTAGCGAGGCGCCAGGCTCTTGATCAGATTGTTCTCAAGCAGCAAGGCTTCCGACTCCGAACGCGTCACGGTCGTTTCGATTCCCGTAATGTGCGAAACCATGAGCTGGATACGCGGACTCAGATTGGATTTCTGAAAATAAGACGACACCCGTTTCCTAAGATCAATCGCCTTACCGACATAAATAACTTCCCCAGCTGCGTTCAGCATACGGTACACGCCCGGCAGAGCGGGCAAAGTCGATGAGAAGACCTTGCCGTCAAATGCTGTTACTGACAAAACGCTTATTTCCTGTTATTCATCATCACCGAGCAAAGTTCCGCCAATCGCCCAGTTTTCATGGGGCATTTCATCAAAAGAAATATAGGTATAAGACTTGGGTTTATTGCCTACACGCTCCAGAGTATCGGTAATTTCCTCGGCAATCTGCTTTTTCTGTTCTCGGCTCCATGTGCCGGCAATACGGATATTGACATAGGGCATCTCAGTTTCTCCAAAATAAATTGATCAGGTTGGTAATGCCAGATCTGCACACACTCTGGCAATGACTTGCTCGAACATTTCCGCTGTCAAGCGTTTGGTTTGTGTATTGTAACGACTACAGTGATAGCTGTCATAGAGTCTCAATCCATTGGGCAGACTGTGTATAGCCCCATGACTGAAAGGAAAGTCTTTTATTTTATATCCTTGCGCCATCAATCCCGCCTGATGAGCCACATTACCCAAAGCCAGGATGCCCTGTCCACCATGCGCTGCAAACTCGGCTATTTCAGCCGACAAATAGACATTACATTGCCGTACCTCGCTGGGTTGCGGCTTGTTTGCAGGTGGCAAGCACTTGACAGCATTGGTAATACGGCAGTTGAGCAAACGTAAATCATCATCCACTGAAATCGACTCGCAATGACTGGCCAAGCCAAACTTATAAAGCGTTTGGTAAAGCAGAATACCGGCAAAATCACCGGTAAAAGGCCTGCCCGTACGGTTTGCACCATGCATACCTGGGGCGAGACCAATGATCAGCAGCTTAGGGGATAAATCACCGAATGCCGGTACCGGTTTGGCATGGTAGTCTGGATATTGGATTCTGACCGTATCCAGAAATTCAGCCAGGCGAGTACACTGCCGGCACTTCTCAAGAAAAGAAGCGGGTGTGGGATTACAAGCTTTTTGATGTAGAATGGTCATTTTTATAAGAAAAAAGCAATGGCAAAAGTTCTTGCAACTGAAATTCGTGTTGGCCATTTGATCGAATGGGACAAACGGATCTGGCGTGTACTGAAATGTTACCATGTTCATGTCGGCGGTCGTGGCGGTGCCTTTATGCAGGTTGAGATGAAGGATATCGAAGCCGGTACTAAAACCAATCAGCGTATTCGCACTGAAGATAAAGTCGAATGTGCCATTATCGAACCACGGGAAATGACCTTTCTTTATCAGGAAGGGAACGACTATATTTTCATGGACAAGCAAACCTACGAACAAATGAGTTTGTCGCAAGATTTCCTTGAAGGACAAAGCGAGTATCTGCTTCCCAATACCGATGTGCTGGTTAACTTCCATCATGATCGCCCGATTGGTGTGCAACTTCCCCCGAGTGTCATACTCACCATCGTGGATACCGAACCCAATCTCAAAGGTGCAACGGCTACCAGTTCCTATAAACCTGCAACTCTGGAAACCGGATTGGTCGTCATGGTACCCTCTTTTGTAACTCAAGGCGAAAAGATTAAAGTCAACACTGATAATGGCGAATATATCGAACGTGTCTGAAACAATTTAACAAACTGAAAGATTAAGTTATCTGGATTGACATGAACAATTGGAGATTAAATTCGATCGATATTGAATTGCCACCCTTTATAAATGGCGATCGATTATCCGACCCAATCTCCTGTTAGCTTTCCGATCTCCTTTTATGGTGTATGTTGGCTATTTATTACGCTGTTTGCTGTCTTATGCTTATGCGCGCTTAGTCCTGTCGTTATCGCAGCCCAAGCCAATCAAAACTCAAACAGCGAATCAGAATCGGCTGCCGTAGTCGAACTCTCTGCGCCGAAGTCCGTCAAGAAGCTCATAAAAAAACACATCCCCCTTCCTGAGGAACCCTTTGCCCATGACATTGCGCAGGCAGCTTTTGTTCGCAAGATAAGGCAGGAGATCAAAGAATTACTAGCAACTGAAGGCTATTTCACTGCTACTGTTACACTAGAAGATCATTTAACTGGAGAAAAACCCACCCTGAAAGTGGTTCCTGGGCCGCGCACTAGAGTGACTGAAGTAACGATTGAATTTCAGGGGGATTTGGCAGTAGAGACACCTGAGCATCACCAGCGAATCGAGCAGTTACGCGCTAGCTGGCTATTAACACCACGCAAATTTTTTCGTAGTTCTGCCTGGGAAGAAGCCAAAGCAGCCTTGTTATCCAGCGTAGCCGAGCGTGAATATGCGGCTACCCAAATTGTCAGCAGTCAGGCTGAAGTTGATCCTGCGGCAGCAAATGCAAAATTGCGCATAGTGATCGATTCTGGACCAGTATTCTACTTCGGTGACTTACAGATTACTGGGCTGGAACGATACGATCAAAGCCTGATAAGCAACTATGCTTCTTTCCAAAAGGGTGATCCTTATCACCGGGATAAACTGCTCGCTTTCCAGGCCGCGTTACAGAATATCCCTCACCTTAGCTCTGCCTCAGTCAGTATCCGTCCCGATATTGCGTATCACCAGGCCATTCCGGTAGAAGTCATACTGACCGAGGCGCATTCCCGGCGGATCGCCATAGGTGCTGGCTATAGCACCAACACTGGCGCTCGAGGAGAAATCAATTATCGTAATTACAATTTCCTGAACCGGGCATTGAATATGAGCAGCCTGCTCCGTTATGAACAAAAGCGGCAGATCTTCTCGGCAAAAATCGACACGGTCCCAGACGAAAACAATTATCTCTATAGCCTGGGAGCACGAGTCGAGCGGACCGACATCGAGGATCTAAGAACATTCAATCAAAAAGTCAGCCTCACCCGAGACCGAACTATGGAAAAAATGCGAACACAGCTCGGTATCGCTTGGCAAAGGGAAGAAAGGCAGCCGGTAGGCGCACCCGATACCACAGCCCATGCATTAGCACTTGACACATGGTGGCGTTATCATAATGTAGATAACCCTCTACATGCCAGACGTGGCCATATTACAGAAATGCGCATTGGCGGTGGCAGCCAATATCTGCTTTCAAAACGGGATTTTGTGCGCACGTACGCACGACATCAGCACTGGTGGCCAATTGGAGCGCGTGACGTGCTGTTTCTACGTGCTGAAGTGGGTTATACCCTGGCTTCATCACGTGATGGCATTCCTCAGGAATATTTATTTCGTGCGGGCGGCATTCAATCAGTACGGGGATATGATTTTCTAAGCTTGGGGGTACGTGAAGGCGATGCCATTGTGGGTGGACGCACACTGGGCACGGGGACACTCGAATATGTGCGCTGGTTTACTGAGAATTGGGGCACCGCTTTGTTCGCGGATGTGGGTGATGCGGCAGACTCTTGGCGGTCTTTCAACCCATCACTCGGCTATGGTAGCGGTATTCGCTGGCGCAGTCCCGCTGGCCCGCTGGCGCTCGATTTAGCCAGACGGCATGACACCGGCACGCTGCGGGTACATTTCTCGATTGCGGTAGCTTTCTAGTTAGTTGAAAAAATGCAGAATAATGATACCAATCCGAAACCAAGGAAAAATAGCAAAAAATCCTGGTTATTCATTTTTTCTCTCTCGTTGACGCTTACTCTGGCAGCAAGCAGCATTTGGGTAACCACCAGCACCACTGGCCTAAGATTCCTGCTGTCTACGGTGTCCCACTTCAGTGGTGAGCGTATTATATTTGAGGACGTTAATGGCACATTACGTGCTTTGAGCATAAAAAAGATTAGCTATACCAGTGACGATTTGCGCTCCACCATTGACGACATCGAACTACATTGGCAACCTCAGTTATTATTCTCCAAGCAATTATCGATCGATATGCTGGCAGTCAACGCGATTGAGTTGCAGTCTTCGCCCTCCACAGAACCATCGGTTTTGCCGGAAAGTTTGCGGCTGCCTCTCTCAATAGCCATCCAAAAGCTGGAAATTGGCGTTTTGCAGATATTGACCATCGGAAAAGAGACGCCGGATTTGACGGTCACAAATATAGCAGCAAGCGTCGAAAGTGATGCTCACCGCCATCTCCTGCAGAAAATTTCGCTTGATCTGGAACTTGGAAAACTGACTGGGTTAGTTCAGCTGAGCCCAGATCGGCCTTTTAATCTGAATGCCCAGATTACGCTCGATAATCAGCAACACGCTGCCAATAGCGCTATACCTGAAGCCTCTGTCTCAATCAATCTGATCGGCAACCTGGAAGAAATCAATGGAACCATCACCGGAATGAGCGCAGGTGCTCAAGGTAAGGGAGAATTTGTAGTGCGCCCGTTTGCAACCATGCCGCTTGCCAAGCTTCAGCTATCGCTAGACCAACTGAATCCTCAAGCCTTTTGGGTTGATATGCCCAAAGCCAATCTGTCCATTGATGCCCATTTGCTTGAGAATACTGCCGGAAAGCTGCAGGGAAGCATGATCATCAAAAATGGTCTTCCACTACCACTTGATCAGAATGGCCTGCCTGTGATGGAAGTCCGCGCGCAGTCTTCCATTTCGATGGAGGAAATCCAGCTTGACGGTATACTGCTGAAATTAGCCGATAATGCCAGTATTACGGGTCATTTCGCCTGGCAAATAGCTCAAGCGACAGGATCTGCGGATCTCAAAGTCAATCAGCTCAACCCCGCCGCACTGGATACACGACTGAAAGCTGCAAAAATCAATGGCTCTCTCAAACTCGCGGGTGATACCGCAACGCAGCAAGGGATGATCTCTCTCCGCGATAAGGCACTATCCCTTGAAGCGAGTCTAACTCGCACAGAAGCTGCCGTCAGTCTGGAAAAATTGACGCTGCGCCATGATACCTCTACGCTGACTGGGCGAGGTCAACTGAATCTGAAAGAATCTCAATCTTTTCATTTTGAAGGTATGCTCGGTCAGTTTAATTTGGCTTCGTTCATGCAGGCGCCGCCCTCAAATTTGAACGCAACACTCAAATTTTCGGGAAAACTTGCCCCACAAATCAGTGGCGTCGCGAGTTTCACCGTGACGAAAAGCCAGTTCGCCCAGCAGCCAGTGATAGGTAAAGGTCAGCTAGCGTTTGATGATACCAAGCGAATCAAAAGCGAAGTCAGCTTACAAATTGGCAGCAATCAACTCAGCACTCAAGGTGCTTTTGGTAACAAAGGGGATCGGTTATTACTGAATATTGCCGCACCCGCACTGGCACAGTTGGGGTTAGGGCTGGAAGGCGATCTCAATGCACAGGTAACCCTGGCCGATACCTTAGATTCTCCCCGGCTACTCATTGAAAGCAGCGCGAAGCGCTTGATGATTAGCAACCACCACCTATCGAATTTTACCATCACAGGAAATCTGCACGAAACAGCTGTGGCACTCGATATCAAAACTGAAAACTATCGTTTGGATACCGAAGATTATCTGAAAAGCTTAACGATCACATTGTCCGGCAATAAGGCCCGGCATACGCTAAGCATAGAAACGGGTTTACCAAAGGATTCACATCTTGCATTTCAGACTACAGGAAAACTCGCTCTTCCTACAGAAAACCCACAGCATTTTCAATGGAATGGCGAACTGGAAAAATTATCGGCGACTGGCTTGCTGCCCTTTCACTTCTTAAACCAGCCCACACTCAGCATCAGTCAAAAACGGATTACCTTGGGGCCGGCCAGAATTTCTGTTGCTGAAGGTGAAATCAACATACTCGACACCCATTGGACCCCACAGCAATGGTCAACCCGTGGAACATTAGCGGGTATTACCCTGAAATCAGAAAATGCACTGCCTCAAAGCGTTCAAGCATTGCAAATGGGAGGTGAATGGGATATCACCGCCAGCAAGCAGTTGAGGGGTCATCTACGCATCGCTCGCGAAAGGGGCGACTGGGCATTCTTGCTCGAAGACTCTCCCCTTCAACTGGGCTTGCAACAATTTCAATTCGATGCGCGTGCCCAGAATGGTAGCTTGTCAGCAGATTTGGTAATTCATGGTGAACGAATTGGGGAAACAGTGGCAAACGGAATTATCCCTTTAGTCTATAAAGATGGCGTCTGGCAAATAGCTCATGACCTGCCGCTGAGTGGCAAAATAAACGTCAATGTTGCAGATTTATCCTGGATTGGGCCAATAGTAAACAGTAACCTGAAAAGTAATGGTCGATTTTCCATCCAAGCCAATGTAGCCGGCACGTTTAATCACCCTCGCCTAGACGGCTCTATCCTTGGAGAAGAACTGGCGATTGCCCTGCTGGATCAAGGTATGCATCTGCAACAAGGAAGCCTCAAAGCCCATTTCAATCAAACCTTATTGCAAATCAACACCCTTACTTTCGTTGCCCCCCATCAATCTCCACCCGGTGATCCCCTCTTATCCAAAATAAAATTGCCCAAAGAGTCAGGACAACTTACGGTAATGGGGGCCATCGATTATCAAGACCAACGCAGTCATTTAACGATTGACATAGATCACCTCCCCTTAGCGCAACAGCCTGATCGGTGGATCGTGGCTTCTGGAAATGGCCAGGTGAGCCTAAATAAGCAACAACTCACGATCGATGGAAAATTGACAACCGATGCCGGTTTTTTACTCCAGCCTGAAGCTGGACAACCACAATTATCTGATGATGTGGTCATCATTGGGCAGTCTGCTCTCCCTGCCAATTCTCAGAAGATTCTGGTAAATCTGGACGCTACATTGGATTTAGGGGAACATTTCTACTTGCGCGCGTCTGGGTTAGAAGGCCGATTAGCTGGGCAATTGCATTTAAGCAGCAAACCTGGACGAGCACTGCATGCAATCGGAACGATTGCTGCTCGTGATACGCTCTTTAATGCTTATGGCCAACGCTTAACGGTGCAACGCGGTATCGTCAGCTTTGATGGCCCCCTCGACGATCCAGCACTGAACGTACTGGCAGTCCGCAAGGATTTACCTGTGAACGCAGATGCTAGCGCCTATTATGATCGACGCTTGGGCGCAGGCAGCATCGCTAGCTCTGATAGCCCCGGGCTCAACGCACTGTCAGCCCGCAAGGATCTGGCTGTGGAAGCAGGTGTTCAAGTCACGGGTACGGTACGCCATCCGATTATTAAGCTGGTATCCACCCCCAACGTCCCCGATTCTGAAAAGCTATCTTGGATCGTATTGGGACGTGCGCCTGATGCCAGCGGCGTGGATACTTCATTGCTGATCGCTGCTGCTAGCTCTATTCTAGGTGGGCAATCCGGCGGTGGTGTGATTGATCAAATCGGTCAAGCGCTGGGTGTCGATGAGTTTTCGATTAGACAACAGCAGGCGACCGGGAGTACAACCGACAGCGCATTAAGCAGCCAGATCGGCGTTGTCGGTAAGCGTCTTAGCTCGCGTGCCTATCTTAGTTATGAACGAGGACTCACCACCGCAGCCGCGGGTATCACCAAACTCACCTACAGCCTGACACGAAATATTACTCTAGTGACCCGCGCAGGTGACGATAATGCAATCGATCTGTACTATACTTTTCAGTATGATTGAGCAAAACGAGAGTAGATCGGCTTCGACAGTCCTCGGTTAACTTTACCTGTTCGCTCCAAGATTATTTGTAATATTTATTCATGAATCCAACCAACGACTACTACTACTCAGAACAGAAGTAATACTCTAACCCTAATATTTCATAAATTCGCGTGATGATCACGCAGGATTTTGATTAATAGGGAAGTTTTGAGAAGGAGGGGTGTAGTGATTCATACACCCGACTGAGCAAAATCTTTCTTATTAATCAAAAGACAAGTGAGGGCACGCGCCAATTTATGAAATATTCGGGCTAGCTGCGGAGGTTTTTCTATCTGCTTTGTGCATGTGCTTCCGATTTCCTGATGCAGCGTACTGCTGAGCTGCCATATCCCCAAGTGATGAGCGCCTCCCCCTTATGCTCCCATAGGGACTCGTTACGGCCCTGATACTTCGAGCCGCTGGCACTCGGCTGCAGATACATCAGCGATACCTGATCACCGCGCTCAGCAATCAGCGTAGGAGGATCGGTCTGGAAGAAGGTGGTCACAATTTCATATTTTGAATCGGAATTACAGGCATAGAAGAAAGGTCCATTGCTGGCAACCAGGCGATATCTTGCTTGCAACTCGGCAATGCGAAGCTGATAGCTATCCTCGACACACTTATGCTGATCTTCACTTTTCCAGCAATCGTTCCGTCCCTTGACCCAACCACGCTGTTCCGCCTTAAGTACAGGCGGATGTTCATTGACTGCTTTCCTGGACGCCGCAGCGTAAGCCTCAGAAAGCTTCTGGTCCAGCTTAGCCAATTCTTCATCCTTGCAGATTATCTCTTCGATACTGCCGTTCTTCGTTTTCCTACAGTCGAAGGATGGGATATCAGCAAGAGCTGCGCCAGATGACAAACAAAAGACTGAGACCAGCACAACAGGAAAACCAAGCATTGTCATGCTAAGAAAAAAGTATTCATGAGTGCATTGTGCATTCATTGCCTCCTATTGGAATGATCCCGAGCCTAGCGGTGATCTCCTCTACCGTAAGCAGCACGCTCTACCTTGCTTACCTGCCAAAGTCCATCTTTCCCCACCTTAAGGTAAAGTATAAATTGTTCCCCATTCAGTGAATCATCAGCATATCCCAGGAACTCTACTGTCACAACGGCTTCAGAGTAGGGTTCTTCTCCTTTTCCAAATTTCGCCAAGATTTTTTGCTCTCGCCCTGCTATGGCTGTGCCCATTGATTCAGTTGCTAAATAGAGCGCAGTTTTGTAGGCCAGAATCATGGGTTGGTGAAGCAATGTCTTGTCTATCTTCGCTGCGACCGAGATCTCTTCCTGAACTTGAGCAAGGTCAACCAAGGTAGCTGGTTTCCAGAAATCTTCCGCTTTGGCAATCGATATCCAGAGGATGGAGGTGACGAGACTGATTATGATCACTTTCAAGTAATGGGATTTCATTGTCTGTGCTCCTTATCCTTTTACGTAAGCCTCGCTAAGCTATATGGAGTCATCTGACGATACGCCATTGAGTCATGCAATCTGGTAATTCAGGTATTTCGGCAATAAACAGCTTGTCTTTTTCACTCGAATAAATAATAGTTTCGTATTTATACATCACTATTTACCTGCCAATGAACTCCTTTGTATTCATTTCATCATCTTTTGACAAATAACTACTCTGATTTTTCTTTTGCAGAAAAGGAATCATCGGCCTCAATTTGTTTGGTTTCAGATACTGCTTCAGACACGGAATGTTCAGCTTGTCGCTTGATTTTTCCAATCAATACGAAAAATAGCGGCACAAAAAAGATCGCTAGAAATGTGGCGGCCAACATACCGCCGAATACGCCCGTTCCGATGGAGTTCCGGCTCGCTGCGCCCGCTCCCGATGCAATCACCAGCGGAAATACACCGAGAATGAAGGCCATGGAGGTCATGATGATAGGCCGGAAACGAAGGCGTGCCGCCTCAAGCGCTGCGTCGACTAGGGATACACCTTCGGCATAGCGTTGATTGGCAAACTCGACGATCAGGATTGCATTTTTAGCAGCCAGTCCGATCAGGGTGACTAAGCCGATTTGAAAATAAATGTCATTGCTCAGTTCTCGCGTCCAGATGGCTAGCAGCGCTCCAAAAATCCCAAAAGGTATCGCAAGAATAACCGCAAATGGAATAGACCAACTTTCGTATAAAGCAGCCAATACCAGAAAGACCATGAGTAGCGCAAAAGAAAATACCAGCACAGATTGTCCCCCAGCTTTGCGCTCCTGGAAGGATATCCCGCTCCAATCAAGCGTGTAGCCCTTTGGAGTCAGAATTTCATTCGCTACCTGCTCCAGTGCATCAAGCGCCTGCCCTGAACTATAACCGGGCGCAGCGCCTCCCAGCACGAGCGCTGAATTGAAGCCGTTGAAATGGGTCACCGGGTCTGACCCGCTGTTAAATTCAGTGGTTACAACGGAACTCAGCGGAATCATGGTGCTTGTCGTGCCATCCTGGGCGCGTACATAGATTTTACTAATGTCATCCGGGTTAGACCGGTATTCGGGCAATGCTTCCGTTTGCACCCGGTAGATGCGGCCAAATTTCACAAAATCATTGATATACAGATTTCCAAAATAAGCCTGCATAGTATCGAAAACTTCAGAAATAGGTACACCCAATGCTTTGGCCCGTTCCCGGTCTACCTGAGCGTAAAGCCTGGGGGCGCTTACACGAAAACTGGTGCTGGCAACGGCGATCGCAGGATGTTCCATGGCTTTAGTCACAAATTCCTGAGCGACCGCAGCAAATTCGGAAAAATCGCCCCCACTCGGATCTTGCAATTGAACCGAGAAACCTCCAGTAGAACCCAGCCCACTGATCGAGGGCGCATTAAAGGCCAGGATCAAGGCCTCAGGGATTTTGGCAAACTCCTGAAAAGCTGCCGCAATCAGACTGGGGACCTGCTCATGCGCATTTTTGCGGGTATCCCAATGGTTTAATGGGATGAACATCGTTGCCTGATTGGTTCCACGGGTTCCGAACACAAAATTCTGACCAGCCAGCGTATCCGTTGAATGCACTGCCGGAATCGATTGGAAGTAGCTTTCTATCTTACTCAGTACTTCAGTGGTTCGCGTCAAAGAAGCACCGTCTGGCAACTGGACGATGGTAATAAAATAACCTTGGTCTTCTTCCGGAAGAAAACTACCTGGAATGGTTCTGAATAGGCCAAGGATAATGAATATCAATACCAAAAAAATGGCTATCGACATCACCGACCGCTTAAGGATGATGCTGACAGCCCCGACATAGCGTGTTTGCATCCAATCAAATGACCGATTAAATATTTCCCAGAACCGATTGGAGGAACCATGGCTCGGCTTGAGAACCAAGGCGCACAGAGCAGGACTGAGGGTTAGCGCCACGAGCCCGGAAATCGCAACGGACAACGCAATGGTAATCGCAAATTGTTTATACAATTCACCGGTAATTCCCCCCAAAAAGGCGGCGGGTACAAACACAGCAGTCAGCACCAGAACGATCGCAATCACCGGCCCGGTCACCTCCCCCATCGCTTTTTTTGCTGCATCCTTTGGCGATAGCCCACTCTTGGCCATATGCCGCTCAACATTCTCGACTACCACAATCGCATCGTCCACCACGATACCAATGGCCAGGACCATACCGAACAGAGTAAGCGTATTAATAGAAAACCCCAGCGCTTCCATACCCGCGAGCGTTCCAATCAGCGAAACAGGAACGGCAAGAGCCGGAATGAGCGTCGCACGCCAACTCTGCAAAAAAAGAAAGACGACCAGGATGACTAAGAGCAACGCCTCACTGAGGGTCTTCACGACCTCTTTGATGGAAACATCAACGAATGCAGTAGTGTCGTAGGGGATGTCGTAGGACACGCCTGCCGGAAAACTTTTGGTTAGCTTGTCCATTTCCTGGCGGACTCGCTGAACGGTATCGAGCGCATTAGCGCCCGGGGAAAGAAAAGTCAAAATAAACGTATTGGGTTTTCCATTCCACCGTCCTGCAAGATCATAGGATTGCGCCCCCAGCTCCACCCGCGCGACATCGCGCATTCGCACCATGGAGCCATCCGGATAAGCGCGAATAATCATGTCTTCAAATTCCTTGACCTCGCTCATCCGGCCGCGCGTAATGACCGGGATAGTAAGTTCTGTCCCTTGCGGCGTAGGTTCACGGCCTATCCTGCCAGCCGGGAAATCCCGATTTTGCTCTCGAACGACAGCCGCAATTTCGGTCGGTGTAAGATTAAGCTGCGCCATACGAATAGGATCGAGAATTAACCGCATGGAATAATTCTGACCACCAAAAATAATGGCGTCGCCGACGCCAGGCAGCCGTTTCACGTTATCGAGAATTCGCAGCAGCCCATAATTCGACAGATAAACAGTATCATGCTTAGGATCGGTGGAGCTCAACGCAATGACCGCCAGCAAATCAGGCGATGTCTTTTTTACCGTAATGCCCTGACGAATGACTTCATCCGGCAGTTGAGGCTCGGCAAGACGCTGCCGGTTCTGCGTTTGCACTTGGGCAATATCCACATCCGTTCCGATCTCGAATGTGAGCTTCATTGTCATGTGCCCATCGTTCGTACTGGTCGATTCGTAATACAGAAGGTTATCGATACCAGGCAGTTGCACCTCAATTGGGCGCGCTACGGCTTCTGCGACCACTTCTGCACTGGCACCGGGATAATCCGCATCGATTTGCACCATGGGCGGGGTAATTTGCGGAAACTGTGCGATGGGTAACGCCTGCAACGCAACCAGACCCATTAGGACAATGATGATCGATAAGACCGATGCAAAAATAGGCCGGTCAATAAAAAAGTGTGAACTCATGGCACGTTTTGGGTAATTGGTTCTTCCGAATGAATGGAAGAGGAGATTTTTTCTTTCTGGTTTTCAATGGCATCCACTCGCGTTCCTGGCAGGATTCGATGAAAGCCGTCTACCACCACCCGCTCTCCTACATACAGCCCCGCTTCGATCAACCATTCGTTACTATGCCACGCGCTGGCTTGAATCGGCCGGAGCTCCGCTTTCTCTTCCTCGTCAATCACATAGACAAATGAACCACTCGTTCCCTGCTGAACGGCACGCTGGGGGATGAGAATAGCGTTGCTCCGAATGTAGCCCTTGATACGAATCTTGACGAACTGGCCAGGGTAAAAATAGGACTGTCCAGGTTCTTTTGCTCCTTCTGGATTGGGAAATTTGAATCGCCCTTGCAGGGTACCCGTTTCAGGTCGCAAGGCAACATCCGAGAAATCCAGCATGCCTTCCTCTGGATACACGCTCCCATCCGAAAAAGTCATCACCCCGCGTAATTGAAAGAGATCGGGCCTCTGGACTTTAAGTGCAGCAAGTTCGCGACGGCGCCGCAGGAGATAGCTTTCAGGAACGCTCACATTGACATACATGGGATCGAGCTGATCGATCGTGGCTAACAGGGTGGTCTGGGCAGAGATCAATCGCCCTTCGTAGAAATGGCTCCTGCCGATGCGGCCGTTCACCGGCGCAGAGATCAGGGTATTGTCGAGATCGAATTTTGCCTTGATCAGATCATTTTGTGCAGCCTCCCGAGCAGCTTTGGCTGCCAGCACTTCCGCCTGAGCATCATCAACATTTTTTTTGCTGACAGCCTGTTTCTCAAGCAGCGGTTTCACACGCGCCAAATCTTGTTTAGCCTGAGTCAGTCGGGCCTGAGCCTCGGCCACTTTGGCTTTGCTACTGAGGTAAATGGCTTTAAATGGCACGGGATCAATCAGGTACAGCCGGTCTCCTTTTTTTATATTCCGGCCCTCGGTAAAATAAACTTGTTTGATGATGCCACTGACCTGCGAGCGAATCTCCACCGGGCGGAAAGCTTCAGTCTGCCCGATAAATTCCGCTTCATCTTCAATCGCCCGGGCAGCCACAGTAATGACCCCCACTTGAGGAGCAGGTGGGGATGTGCTTGTAGACGCCTTCTCTGAGCAACCAGCAAGCAGAACCAGGAACAACCCGATACTCATGCCTGTCATGGCACGCCCTATTCGAGCGGTTAATGCGGTTAGCCATTGAATAGTTTGATGCATAGATTCAACTCTTAGTTATTCTTGAAAAAGAAAAGATCTTTGAAAGACAGGTTATATGATAATCAAATATCTGTCGAAAATATCAGCTTCTGGTAAAGTTCAACTCGACTACTCCCCATCATCACGGCATCCATCCGCCACCCAAGGCTTTATAAAGCTGAACGACCGATACCAAATGAAGACGGTGCGTTGCCATGAGCGCGAATTCGGCATCGAATAGCGTACGCTTGGCAAGGAGCACATCCACATAACTAGTAATTCCTCCTTCGTAACGAAGGTCGGCTACACGCAAGGCTGAGCGTAACGACTCGACCTGTTCTTGCTGCGCTTTACGCTGATCATTGGCGGTACCAATGGCCACCAGCGCATCTTCCACTTCCTTGAACGCCACAAGAATGGTTTGTTCGTATTGTGCCAGCGCCTGCTTCGCTCGCGCTTCCGCAGCCCGTTGCTCAAAACCCAGGCTTTGTGCGTTCAGCAGTGGACCGGCCAGCCCAATTCCACCCACACCGAACTCGCTATCAGAGAGTAACAGATTGGATAACTCCGGGCTGGCCACTCCCAGAAAACCTGTCAGCGAAAACTTGGGAAATCGTTCCGCTTTGGCCACGCCGATTCTGGCAGTGGCAGCCGCCAAGGTTTGTTCGGCCTGAAGGATATCAGGACGCCGTTGCAACAACTCGGAAGGCAAACCCGCCGGCACTTCGGGTGGTATCAGCTGTTCTGTCAGGGGATAGCCGCGCGCAATCGACGCCGGATTCCTTCCCAGCAACACACTGAGTTCATTTTCCTTCTGAATCATGAGTCGCTTGAGTTCGGCTACCCGCGCGGCAGCATTCGCACGCTCCGCTTCGAATTGATCCAGATCGAGGCGGGAAATGACCCCTTCTTGCAACTGCGCTCGGGAAATGGCCACCGATTCTTCCCACGAAAACAATGCGCGCCGCGCGATATCCAGCTGCATATCAAATTGCAAAAGATCAAAATAAGCCTGCGCCACTGCGCTGATTAGCGTCAGAATGACTGCACGGCGGTTTTCCTCACGCGCCAGCAGATCGGCACGAGCGGCCTCATTGGAGCGACGGATCCTGCCCCAGATATCCAGCTCCCAATTAAGGGTTGCCCGACCGTAATAATTGAAAGGTGTCGCAAATCCGGGAACAGAGAATCCTCCGAGCTTACCTGCCGCAGGAGCATTGGCATCTATTTCTATTTTGGGCAGAAAATCCATGCGCGCAGTATCTAGACGGGCTTGAAGCTCCTCAACACTCGCTACGGCCTGCTTGAGATCTTTATTCTCCTGTAAAGCCTGGTTGATGAGCCGCTGCAGTTCTTCATCATGGAGAAGCTCCCACCAGGGGAGATTGGCGATGGACTGTCCTTCCGTCCGGGTCATACGAAAATTATCGGCGGTATCGAGACGAGGCCGTGAATAATCGGGTCCCATGGCGCAGGATACCATCAACAAGCTCGGGAGTAACCACACCATACGGAACCAGCAGTGATGGCGTTTCATCCTTGATAAACAAGCGATTAATGACGTTTTTCTGAATCGAGCAAAAGCCATGCTGGCTGTATCAACCTGCTTAAGATTCACAACTGAAGCAACTACCCCCATCAGACGAGAATGCCTTAATTGCAACAACATGCCATTTCCTATTTCTGCCTCTTGGAAAGTGTAAAAAAACTGAGTTATGTCCTTGTTCACATACCTGATTAAGACGACTCAGCAGCAACGTTAATCATCCAGCTGATGCTAAAGCGGTCGGTGAGCATGCCGAAACGCGATGACCAGAACGTTTTGGTCAGCGGCATCTGTACTTCACCATCATCGGCAAGTGCAGCAAAAACACGGTCAACCTCGGCTTCTGTGGGTACGGTAAGCGACAGGGAAAAGCCACTAAACTTCGAACCTTCCTGACATCCGTCGGAAGCCATCAGTGTACTTCCACCGATACGGAAAGTAGTATGCATGATTTTGTTTTCAAAGTCTGGTTGAAGCATGCCGGGCGGGGGAGATTCAGGGCTGTCTTTGTGGCGCAAAAATATCTCCACCTGTGCACCGAGTGCTGTACGGTAGAAATCGAGCGCCTCTTCGCAGCGCCCACCGAAAAATAGATAAGGTTGGATGACAGTGTTTGGCATGGTAGCTCCTTGAATTTAAGATTCATCAAATGATACCTGGTTCGGCAGATGAGTTCCTCCAACCTGCCTAACGAAATTACAGCTGCGCCAGGAGAGCCGTCCGCTGATCAGGTATTGCGCCCGGCCTTCATAAAAACCCATTTTTTCGTACTGCTCACAATCAGCAATCGTTCCATGCCAGACCCATGCCGTGTATTCTAACTTGCCATCCCTGTTCTCAAAAGTCAAGATTACCGTCATGCATGGCTTCGCCGATAGCGCCATGCGTGGGTATAGATGTTGGTAGCCACCAGGGCGCTCGTTCTTGATCACTCTAAGAGAGGCGCCTCAGTTTGGATATTCATTGCCATCCGGATCGCGCATGGTGTTTTGAAATCGAAATGATCCAACTTTCCTCCCTGAGTTGCAAGTTGGCGATGATTCAAAGGTATCGTGTCATAACTGCACAGTCAATCCTGGCGCAATACGTTGTGCTTTTTGCATATATAGACTGAATACTTCGCTTATCCATAAAATGGGACAGGCAGGTTAACCCGAATATTTCATAAATTGGCACGTGCCAATTTATGAAATATTCGGGTTAACCAGACTTCGGCAGGAAAATCGGGTAAATTCCGTTATGAAGTCAGCAAGGCTACCTACAGGTAACCAACTAGTCAATTTTTAAAGCCAATACCTGATGAAGGTTAAAGAGAGGTGATATGTCTGACACACGTTTTCCGGCTTCAATTGCAACACCCGCAGAAACGATCGATGATGTCGCTCATCAATTAATCGCGATTATTGAATGGTCAAAGCAAAATAATTCCCGCCTGGGTTATTTTGCGGCGCTCTATCGTAAAGTCATTTTCCAGACCAAAAAAGGAATCGAGCAGGGCTTTTTTGATGATGGGCCGCGCATGGCGCGTCTGGTTGTGATTTTCGCCAACCGCTATCTTCACGCTTGTTATCAATATCAGGCAGGACGGATGCCAACCCAGTCCTGGGCACGTGCCTTCGATGAAACCAAACATTGGTGGCCCATCGTCTTGCAGCATCTATTAATGGGCATGAACGCTCATATCAACCTTGATCTGGGCATAGCCGTTGCAGAAACGGTGCCGCCCGAAGAATTACCCGACCTGAAAGGCGATTTTGACAAAATCAATCAGATACTGGCCAGCCTGGTGGGCGGCGTTCAGAACGAACTGGCTGAGATATGGCCATTGCTGGGATCGTTGAACCGTTATCTTGGTAGCGTGGAAACAACCATTATCAATTTCAGTATGGAAAAAGCACGGGATGCCGCCTGGTTATTTGCCAAGACATTGTCGCCTTTATCCACGGAACAGCGTCAGCAGGAAATTGCGGAGAAGGATACAGGGATTGCCTTGTTTTCCAACGTGATTTCTCATCCCGGCTTTTCCGGCTCATTAGTCAACAAAATTATCCGTCTAGGTGAGAGGGGAACAATCCGTCAGCGTATTGAGATACTGGAGTAATTCATTAAACTGGAAAAATTTAGGGTAAAAAAATAATTGGATATCTCATCATCTGTAACATTATGAGTTCTGATAAACATATAATTCATTCACACAGCTAGAGTAAATTATGTTCACCGCTGTTATTCAGGCCCTCTTAAAGTTCATGCCCGCAGATATTCCTTTTTCTCCCCCAGCCAGCGCTGAAGATGGCGTTGCGCAGCTTCAGAATGATGACGCAGCAGATACTCAGCAGCAGCCCGCGCCGCTTCCAGTAACTCCATATCCTTCTGGAGGTCGGCAAAACGCAGCATCGGAATGCCGCTCTGGCGGGTGCCGAGAAATTCTCCTGGACCCCGCAGTTTGAGATCTTGCCTGGCAATCTCAAAGCCATCGGTATGCTCAAAAATGATGCGCAACCGTTCACGCGCAATTTGAGACAATGGTTTCTGATACAACAGCACACATATCCCTGCCTCACTGCCACGGCCAATCCGGCCACGCAACTGATGGAGCTGTGACAATCCCATGCGCTCTGCGTGCTCAATCACCATCAGCGAAGCATTCGGCACATCAACCCCGACTTCTATCACGGTAGTCGCAACCAGTAGCTGAAGCTCTCCCTGGTTGAATGCAGTCATGATGGCTGATTTATCCTGGGCATTCAGTCGCCCGTGTACTAGACTAATCTTTAAATCAGGAAAAGTCTGGCTGAGTACTTCATAGGTTTCAACGGCCGTTTTAAGCTGCAATACTTCAGACTCTTCGATCAACGGACAGACCCAATAAGCCTGCTTTCCCGCATGGCACGCTTCTCGAACGCGTGCAATCACTTCATTACGCCGGCTTTCATCGATCAGCTTAGTGATGACGGGGGATCTGCCCGGTGGTAATTGATCGATGACCGATACATCCAGATCAGCGTAATAACTCATCGAAAGCGTACGCGGAATGGGAGTTGCACTCATCATCAATTGATGGGGAAGCCAGTTTGCCTGATTTCCTTTGAGCCGCAAAGATAATCGCTGATGAACGCCGAAGCGGTGCTGCTCATCGACAATTACTAACCCCAATCGGAGAAACTGGACTTGCTCCTGAAACAAGGCGTGCGTGCCCACAACCAGCATGGCATTACCCGAAGCAATTTCCGCCAGTTCGTGTTCACGCTGCTTCTTTTTCTGGCTACCGGATAACCATGAGACGGTAATACCGAGTGAAGTAAGCCAGGACAGAAATTTTTGATAATGCTGCTCAGCAAGAATCTCGGTTGGCGCCATAATGGCGACTTGATAGCCGTTTTCGATTGCCTGCAACGCCGCCAAGGCAGCTACGATCGTTTTACCACTGCCCACATCGCCTTGTAACAGGCGTTGCATCGGATTTGCAGTCGCAAGATCGCGCTTGATCTCCGCAAGCACTTTTTTCTGCGCATCAGTCAGGCTGAAAGCAAGCGATGCGAGTAAGGTTTGCGTCAAATGATTTTTCTCCTGCAAAGCAGGTGCCTGGTAACTTCGTCGCTGACGATAATGCATGCGCATGGATAATTGCTGCGCTAATAACTCATCGAACTTGATTCGACGCCAGGCTGGATGAGTGCGAGATTGCAGTAAAGTCATGGCGGCATCGGGAGCAGGCTGATGCAGCAACCAGACACTCTCTTTAAATCCTGACAGCCGATATTGTGCCAGTACTGTTTCCGGAAGTGTTTCTGCCAGGCATTCGGCGCCATGATTATTCTTCAGCGCTTGCTGAATCAGTTTGACGAGGGTTGTTTGCGTAACCCCGGCTGTTGTTGGATAGACAGGTGTCAATGTGTCAGCCAGAAGTGCTTGCTCATGAACAATCCGACACTTGGGATGAATCATTTCTGACCCAAAGAAACCGCTGCGTACTTCGCCAAACACCCTTACCCGAGTTCCTACCGAATAGGCTTTCACCTGACTAGGATAAAAATTAAGGAAGCGGATATAAAGGATTCCAGTGAAATCCTTTATCTGGCATACCAGCTGCCGTCGTGGGCGCGTGATGATCTCACAATGAATAATCACCCCTTCGACCTGAACAGTCTTCCCATCAGGGATATCCTTGATGGGATAAAGCCTTGTCTCATCTTCATAGCGAAGGGGTAAATGCAGAATCAGATCTAATTCATCACGAATACCCAGCTTGAGAAGCTTTTGCTGCAGTTGCTGATTAATACAAGAAAAGAGATTACTTTCGGGCGTATTCAAGTGAGTTGCTTGATTGTTCTTCGTTCTTCGTTATTCCCTGTCTGCCTGGATGGTTGCACTATCGCCTTATTATTTAGGTAACACCATCACCGCATCCATTTCCACCAGTGCACCTCGTGGAAGGGCTGCCACACCAATCGCTGCCCGTGCTGGATAGGGCTGACTAAAATGATTGGCCATGATTTCGTTAACCTTGGCAAAATTGGCAAGGTCTGTTAAATAAACGTTTAGTTTAACGACATCACTCAGGCTACCGCCGCTTGCCACTGCAACTGCTTTCATATTGAGTATGACACGTACAATTTGTGATTCGACGCCTTCTACCATTTGCATAGTCGATGGATCCAGTCCAATTTGCCCGGAAAGATAGACCGTCTCTCCTCCACTCACGCGTATTGCCTGAGAATAAGTACCAATAGCCTGCGGTGCGTCAGTCGTCTGGATAATTTGTTTATTCATTCTATCTCCTCAAATATTAAGATAATATAACTTCAGTTAATAATTTTCACTGAGATGCTTGATCATATTTCAATGAATCATTCTTTATTACAGCAATTCTGATTACTCAAACAAATTCATGCAAAAACTCGTTATTCACGGTGGTAAGCCACTTTGTGGTGAAATTAACATTTCTGGCGCAAAAAATGCAGCATTACCTACTCTATGCGCTTCATTGCTGACAAATGACACGCTCAAGCTCAGAAATGTCCCCGATCTCAAAGATGTTTCGACCATGTTGAGTTTGTTAAAACAAATGGGCGTATCCATCTTAGCAAATGACCAGTCAGAAACAGAATTGTCAGCTGTCCATCTTACCAATCCAACCGCTCCTTATGAAATGGTTAAAACCATGCGCGCTGCCATTCTTGTACTTGGACCACTACTTGCCCATAAGGGGGAAGCGATGATTTCCTTGCCTGGAGGCTGTGCCATCGGTCTGCGTCCTGTAGACCAGCATATTAAAGGTTTGCAAGCCATGGGTGCAGAAATCATGATCGAGCATGGTTATATCCATGCCAAAGCAAAAAAATTGACTGGAACACGTATTGTCATGGATATCGTGACTGTAACCGGAACCGAGAATCTTATGATGGCAGCCAGCCTCGCTTCTGGTGTGACGATACTGGAAAACGCTGCGCGTGAGCCTGAAATCGTCGATCTGGCGCAGTGTCTGATTAAAATGGGCGCAAAAATTGAAGGGGCAGGAACAGATATCATCACCATTCAAGGAGTCAAGGCATTGCATGGTTGCACGCATGATGTCATGCCTGATCGTATTGAAACAGGCACCTTCCTGACCGCAGTAACTGCCAGTAGCGGAGAAATCCATCTTAAAGGTGTGCGGGCAGATACACTGGACGCAGTTATCGATAAATTGCTCGAAGCGGGGGCCATCATCAATTCAGGAGAAAACTGGATTCATCTCAACATGAACAAGCCGCCCAAATCTGTGAATTTGCGCACAGCACCCTACCCTGCTTTTCCAACGGATATGCAGGCTCAGTTCATGGTGCTCAACAGTGTGGCTGACGGAACTGCCATCATTACTGAGACAATTTTTGAAAACCGCTTCATGCATGTGCAAGAATTGAAACGCATGAATGCGAATATCACGGTAGAAGGCAATACCGCTATCGTGCACGGTATCCCTCGGCTTGATGGAGCGGGTGTCATGGCGACTGATTTGCGGGCATCAGCCAGTCTGGTTATCGCGGGATTGATTGCACAAGGTGAAACGGTCATTGACCGTATTTATCATCTTGATCGAGGTTATGAGCGAATCGAGGAAAAATTATCGCAACTGGGTGCGCAGATAGAACGCATAAACTAAAAAACCCCAGTAAATCAATTACTGGGGTTAGATTCTTAAAATTTGAAGTAAACGTATTAGCTGCCAGATAATGGAGCGTGCTTATAGCTAATAACTACTGTAGCTAAGCGGGTATTCAACCCCATAACTGGAACAATCAGCAATTTCTTACCATTAACATCCGACATGACAGTAATTTTACGTTGTTGAAGTACATCGGCCGGATAGAGATCTTTCCCTTCTGCTTCTTCCAGCTTTTTATCTGTCGATACCAGTAATTTACCTTCATCACTGATTAAAACAACGCGCTCCGTATCTTTCAGTTTAACCAGTTCATTCAAATATTGACTGACCTGATCAAGATTGTTGCGAATCAATTCGCCACGCACTGCCCATGATAAAACTTGACCAAAGCGGGTTTCTTCCTTGTTATATTGACTGTCAGCATACTCGCGTGCTTTTCTAATCAATATTGAACGCTCAGTCTCAAGGCTCTGAGTCATTTCGGCGCGCTCTTTTTCCAAACGGGATTCAGCTTGATTGACTGAGATTTGTTTCCATGCGAAAACTAATAATAGTATCCCTAGAAAAACCAAAAGCGACCATGCTGGCAATTGCATATGCTGAATTTTAGCGATGGGAGCAAATTTCTCGCTCAGTATATTAAATAGTGAAGCAGGTTTAGCCCACTCAATTTTGCTTTTTTCGTTTTGATCGCCTTCATTTTGTTTGTACTGATCTGTCATGAAATAGCTCCTTGTTGATGTGACAGGAAAGAAAGGCTCCAATTATCCACTATTCCGGATTGAAGGAAAAGAAAAGTTCATTATATTTTGTATGGATGCGCAAAGTATGCTGTAAATTAAATTATTTTGTTCTAATCGATAAATAACGAAATAAAAGATTAAATTTTGGGGAATTACAGAAAACTTGCTAAGGTGAAAATTTATGCTCTTATCTTATTAACCCAAATGGGCTGTCGGTGATGGTGCGCTGGGGTTGGGAAGCCTGTAAGCCAAAGCTTTGGCCTAGAACTGATCAGCAGCGTTGCTCGGTGCATGAGATTGCCAATGTATTGGAAAAGCTGCCAAAAGCAATGGAGTGTCTGGACAAAGACAGAATTTCCATGTTGGCTATGGCATTCAAATTAATGGAAACAGCGCAGAAAGAAAGGCTTCGGTTAAGAGTCTATAAGCTGTTAATTGAGGCCATCTCCAGCGTTAAATTTGTTGACAGCATTAAACAAACAGGAGATCAGAAACAAGTAGTCGCTTGAGTTTCCATACACCAGATTCGACTATAGTTCCATTTAAACTAATTTAATTGCAACTCTCAGGATGACGGCCTTTAGCGACTCATTCTTTATAGTATTTTGGTGTCATTATTGTGACTCCATTGTACATTGAAGGTGAGGAGCTATTTCTTGACAAAAAAAACTAAATGTAACATCATTCCCGGCTTGTTGCGAAGAATCGTCTGGTAAAGAATTTAAAGGTGGATGTTTTAATTTTTTACTAATGGTTTGATATAATGATGTCCTGTTAACTAGTCGTAAGAGCAGCAGTAGAAACATGTTAGGGAAACTAGTATAGTAGCGCCCGTAGCTCAGTTGGATAGAGTACTTGGCTACGAACCAAGGGGTCGTGGGTTCGAATCCTGCCGGGCGCGCCACTTTTTGCTTTTTTCCTAACTAGTTATAGTCATAAGGAAATATATTATATTTTTATTGTATAGTAGCATTAGGTAAGAGAGGCCAAGTAGCTCAGTTGGTAGAGCAGAGGACTGAAAATCCTTGTGTCGGTGGTTCAATTCCGCCCTTGGCCACCAATAAAAACAATATGTTACTTATGAATCCAATCTGTTATTTGCTCCACAATCGCCCTACTTAGTAGGTGTAAATTCTCGCACTACTTGGTATTGTTTTTCCCTTTATTTGGTACTGCTGATTACCTCTTCAAAGCGATTGTAACTCGCCAGCCCTGGAAAATAAGACCGCTCATTCCTCAATACCTGATTCAGGTAATAGTCCTTAGTCCGGCATCCGGGCAGATGAAACCCCACCACGATCGCCATGACTTCACTAAGACACAGTTCCCCTCGTTGCCGATGCAGCTTTAGCGAGGATTCCAGCAAGCGCTGCTCCTACTACGACTCAAACTCCTGACAAAAGTCGTCAATCGCACAAAAATCGCTATAGTATCCATCGGAATCTGACTCTTCTCGTGATGAAGCTCTTTCCCAAAATCGATTCATCATAAGAAATTCGGATTTCTTTTACAGCTTTTCTTACGTCGAACTCACGTTAATTTAACTTCAATGGCCACAGCCAGCATCTTGCAGACTCCTTCCCGCAGAATTTCTCTGCAGGAGATCATGCACATCTGGTTTACTCAACCTAAAAAGATTACTATCTGTCATAGTGGCGTGTTCCTTCTCTTGGTGGTTGATCTGGCGGGATCTTTGCCAACAGGTTACACCGCTTCCTTCTCCCGCCAACACCAGAAATGATTGTAGATCCCACCCTGAAAGGAATACCTTTAAGCATAAGCAATTAATGATCATCTTTATATAGCTTTGCAGCAGTTTCGCTAGCATCGAATAGATCAGGCAAGCAAGGTTGCGTACTTTATCGAAACAAGCGCACAATCTCTGGTAATAAGCACCTCGTACTGGCTGACTGATTCATAAGACGGCCGTTGCTATATGCGTAATGCTTATGCCGCGTGGTTAATTATCCGTTTGACTATTTCTGGCTGCACCTTGTCGTTTCATATAAAAAATAAAAATTTTTGGTATGTTAAACCCGAATATTTCATAAATTGGCACGTGTCCTCACTTTCCTTTTGATTAATAAGAAAGATTTTGCTCAGTCGGGTGTATGAATCACTACACCCCTCCTTCTCAAAACTTCCCTATTAATCAAAATCCTGCGTGATCATCACGCGAATCTATGAAATATTCGGGTTAAAGACGGAATAGGATAATCTCGGCAATGATAAAATTCATAACTTGGTTTCTAAATTTTAAACATAAATAAAAAGGTTGGATGATCGGAATTTTAATTATTTCTCATGATAAGCTGGGTGAAAGTTTTACTCACTGTGCAACTCATATTCTGGGAGAAGAACCACAAAAACTGATATATCAAGCTATTTCCATTCAAGATGAACCTGATGAAGTTGTTACTCAAGCTAAGGAATTGATTAAGGAGCTTGATCAAGGTGATGGTGTATTGGTAATGACGGATATTTATGGCGCAACTCCCTGTAATATTGCTAGTCGATTGATTCAATCTGGAAAAGTAGAATGCCTTACAGGTATGAACTTACCCATGCTTGTTCGCGCATTAAATTATCGGCATGAGTCGCTTTCAGTTGTTGTAGAGAAAGCACTTGCTGGAGGTAAAGAAGGGATCATGCATATTTTCCGTGGATGCTGAGATGCTACTTAAAGAAATTACCATTATTAACAAACTCGGTCTGCATGCTCGCGCTTCTGCAAAACTTACACGTTTAGCAAGTCAATTCCAAAGTGAGGTATGGCTCATACGTAACGGTCGTAGAGTCAATGCAAAAAGTATTATGGGTGTGATGACACTCGCTGCAAATAAAGGATCGACAGTTGAAATTGAAATAACCGGAACCGACGAGGCTGAGGCCATGCAGGCATTGATTGCCCTCATCAATGATTACTTTGGGGAAGGCGAATGAGCTTCATATTGCATGGCGTAGGCGCCTCCGACGGCATTGCTATTGGACATGCGCATCTTGCTTCTCCTGCCGCACTTGATGTAGCACATTATTTAATCCCTAAGAACCAAATAGACAAAGAAATAGCACGATTGACCAATGCGTTCGCAACTGTACGCAAAGAGCTGGAGAAACTACAATCGTCGGCAAATCAAGGACTCGCATTTGCTGAATTCAATGCTTTTCTTGAATTGCATCATATGATTCTGGATGATCCAACACTTAGTTCTGCAGCAATCACTTGTATTGCTCAGACGCAGTGTAATGCAGAATGGGCTGTTACTCAGCAGATGGAAGTATTACTTGCTCAGTTTGAAGAAATTGAAGATGCTTATTTACGAGAGCGCAAAACTGATGTTATTCAGGTTGTCGAACGGGTATTGAAAGTTTTATTGGGGCACCCGGGTTACATTCCCCCTCCCCTAAAGCACGATGGTAACAGTATCCTGGTTGCCCATGATCTAAGCCCGGCAGATGTCATGCAATATAAACAGCATCAATTTGCTGCTTTTCTTACCGATTTAGGAGGGGTGACTTCTCATACTGCAATCATAGCTCGCAGCCTGAATATTCCTTCAATCGTAGCAATGCAGCATGCACGCCAACTTATTTACAATAATGACAATTTAATAGTAGATGGTGGTCAAGGAATTGTAATTGTTAATCCTGATAAATATGTGCTTACCGAATACCGTTTAAAGCAGAACCAGCTGGATCTGGAAAAACGTAAGCTCAAACGCCTCAGATCTATTCCCACTACGACGCTCGATGGTACTTTTATAGAATTGCATGCCAATATTGAGTTACCTCAAGATGTTGAGCAGGTCAAAGAGAGTGGTGCCACAGGTATTGGTTTATTTCGCAGTGAATTTCTTTTTCTCAATCGAGATGATTTACCCAGCGAGGATGAGCAGTTTGAAGCTTATTCCACTGTCGCACAAAGTATGCGTGGATTGCCAGTTACGATACGCACCTTCGATCTAGGTGCTGATAAGAATCTTAAAAATAGCTATCGATCTGCAATCAATCCTGCGCTGGGATTACGTGCAATTAGACTGAGCTTAGTAGAGCAAGCCATGTTTCTAACTCAATTACGCGCCATATTGAGAGCTTCTGCCCATGGTCAGATTCGCATTCTAATCCCAATGCTCTCAAGCGATTATGAAATCAATCAGACTTTACAGCATATCGAGCATGCCAAACAAAGCTTGCATGATGAAAAAAAAGCTTTCGATGAGAATATTAAGATCGGAGGAATGATTGAAATTCCAGCTGCAGCACTATGCCTTGAAATGTTCATGCGTAAACTGGATTTTTTATCCATTGGTACTAATGATTTGATCCAATATACGCTGGCTATTGATCGAGCGGATGACACTGTTGCTCATCTCTATGATCCATTGCATCCCTCTATACTTTGGCTATTGGCACGAATTATTTATACTGCCAATCGCGCCAATATGCCTGTTTCCATCTGTGGAGAGATAGCAGGTGATATTCAATACACTCGATTACTGCTAGGACTAGGATTACAACAATTCTCCATGTATCCGGCACAAATCCTAAATGTTAAGCATGAGATTCTGAAAAGTCATTTACCAAACATCATGCCGATAATCCAAAAAATTCTTAGAACTGATGAATCTGAAAAAATTCATGGATTATTATCAAAGTTAAATAATTAGCTTTTTTATTTTAAAATAATCACGACGTTAAAAATGCTAAATCCTATAAGGATTTTTGACGATATAATGCTTACTTGATATAAGTATTTGATAATTTTACATAGAACTTCCTAAAATCTTCTCATCTTCATGCATGATTCAGACTCTATCGGCATCGTTACACCACAACGGGTTTGCTTCGACACACCACTTAGTTTGGAAAGCGGCGCAATTTTGGATAATTACGAGCAAGTCTATGAAACCTATGGTGAATTGAATGCAACCGGATCCAATGCTGTATTAATTTGCCATGCACTCTCTGGCAATCATCATGTTGCGGGTGTTTATGCTGATAATCCAAAGAATGTAGGTTGGTGGAATAACATGATTGGCCCTGGAAAACCTATTGATACACGTAAATTTTTTGTGATTGGTGTAAACAACATAGGTGGTTGCCATGGATCAACCGGTCCCGCGAGTATCAATAAAAAAACGGATAAGCATTATGGTGCCGATTTTCCCATGGTGACAACGATAGATTGGGCCGAAACTTATGTGCGATTGGCTGAGAAGCTTGGCATTGAACAATTTGCAGCAGTTGTTGGTGGAAGTCTTGGGGGTATGTCGGTTATGCAGTTAGCACTCCATGCGCCTGAAAGAATTCGGCATGCTATCGTTATTGCTGCTGCAGCCAAATTGACGGCACAAAATATCGCATTCAATGATGTTGCACGTCAAGCGATCATTACCGATCCCGATTTTCACGGTGGTGATTATTATTCTCATGGCACACTACCGCGCAGGGGGCTGCGCCTTGCTCGCATGCTGGGGCACATTACTTATTTATCCAATGATTCCATGGCGGAGAAATTCGGACGCGAGTTGCGAACAGGATCGCTTAGCTTCAACTTTGATGTTGAATTTCAGATTGAATCTTATTTGCGCTATCAAGGAGACAAATTTGCAGATCAGTTTGATGCTAACACTTATTTACTCATGACGAAAGCATTGGATTATTTTGATCCCGCACGAGATTATGATGACAATTTAAGTGCAGCCTTTCATTGTGCCAAGGCGAACTTTCTAGTGCTTTCATTTAGTTCTGATTGGCGTTTCTCACCTGAGCGCTCACGCAGTATTGTTAAGGCATTACTGGATAATAAACTTAACGTGAGTTACGCAGAAATACACACCAGGCATGGTCACGATTCCTTTCTCATGAAAGATGAGCACTACCACCAATTGGTACGGGCTTATATGAACAAAATCATCATATAAAATCTTTCAACGGAAACTCAATGGTTAAAATACTCTCTTCCCTTTCCCTCTCGCGACCTGACTTTGCTACCATTGCCGCCTGGATCAGACCAGGATCGAAAGTGCTCGATCTTGGGTGTGGTGATGGCACATTGCTCCAATATTTGCAAGAGACGCTAGGTGTGCATGGTTATGGCGTGGAAATTGATGATGCCAATGTACTAGCGTGCCTCAATAATGGAATTAATGTCATCCAGAGCGACTTGGAATCAGGTTTATCAGGTTTTGAATCAGATTCATTTGATTACGTTATTCTGTCGCAAACATTGCAAGCGATGAAAAACACGGAAAATATCATTCAGGAAATGCTCCGTGCAGGCAAAGAAGGTATCGTCACCTTTCCTAATTTTGGCTACTGGAAAAATAGATTGCAAGTTTTATTGGGTCATATGCCCGTTTCACAAACCTTGCCTTATGAGTGGTTTGATACGCCCAATATTCACTTATGTACCTTAGGTGATTTTGAACAATTTTGTCATCAGCATGAGGTGCATATTCTGGAACGACGGGTTATGAGTGGTAACCGGCAAATTACCCTTGCCCCCAATCTTTTTGGAATGCTTGCATTTTACCGCTTTACCCGAAGATAATTTGCCTAAGGAATGATATAGATCACGCTTACGATGAGACCGGTGTTTTAAATTCGATTCGTCCCACCATCCATACCAAAATCAGCACCGGCAAACCGAGTAATGCAGTTCCCATAAAAAATAGCGCATACCCATAAGCATCTACAAATTGCCCACTAAAGCCGGCAATAAATTTGGGTAACAGCAACATCACTGAACTAAATAACGCGTATTGCGTCGCTGAATAGGCAGAATTGGTCAATCCCGAAAGATAGGCGATAAACGCTGAAGAAGCAATGCCAGCAGAAAGATTATCTGCGGAAATAGTAAATATTAATCCAACGATATCGTGCCCTCGCAGAGATAGCCAGACAAATAACAAATTCGTCGCTGCGGATAAGACTGCACCAAGGAATAGAGTTTTAATCACACCCAATCTGGCGGTCAATACCCCCCCTACTGCCGCGCCTAAAAGTGTCATGATGACACCGTATACTTTAGAAACAGTTGCCACTTCATCCTTGGTATACCCCATATCGACATAGAAGGGGTTGCTCATCACGCCCATTACTACATCCGAGATACGGTAAACAGCAATCAGTGTCAGTATCAAGAAGGCATGATAGCCGTGCCGCACGATAAAGTTTTGGAAAGGTGCAATCATTGCGCTATATAGCCAGGTCAGTAATCGCGTAAGGCGCGCATTCAAATTCCAACGGGTAATCATTTGACTGGCCTGCCTTTCATTTTCTGCGGCAAGGTGATTAATTGGAACATCAGGCTCTTGAATAATCAATGTAGTAATGATGCCAATCGCCATACAGGCAGCCATGATCAGATAGGCAATCTGCCATGATTGATAGTCGTAATCAGTTGGGGAAGCATCCAGCGATGCCGCAATCCACAGCACACCTGCTGAAGCCAGTATCATCGCTAAACGATAACCTCCTTGGTAAGTAGCCGCCATTGCGCCTTGCAGCCTTAATTCAACGGCTTCGATCCGATAAGCATCTAGTGCAATGTCTTGTGTGGCGGAGGCAAAAGCCACTGCCAATGCAAAAAAAACCATGTGTGATAGATTCTCGAGTGGATCAGTACTGGCCATACCTACCAATGCGATCGCTATCGTGATCTGCGAAAGCAGCAACCAGGCACGGCGTCGACCCAATAACCGCGTCAGTAGCGGCAATGGCAGACGGTCAACCAAGGGCGACCACATCCATTTAAAACCATAAGCAAGACCAATCCAGCTCAAATGACCTATGGTGGCACGATCGATACCTGCCTCTCTTAGCCAGAAGGATAAGGTACCCAGTATCAGTAACAAGGGCAATCCGGCTGAAAAACCTAATGCCAACATTCCAACCACTCTGGGGTGGGCATAGATACGGCATATGCTCAACCAGCTAGCAACGGTGGTATTAATCATAGATGATGATCGTAATCAATAATTAACGGAGCATGATCCGAGAAGCGTTCCTGCTTGTAAATGGAAACGCTGGTCGCTTTGTCGGCAATCGAGGGTGTAGCAATCTGGTAATCGATACGCCACCCTACGTTTTTAGCCCATGCCTGCCCGCGATTTGACCACCAGGTATATTGTTCCGGCGATTGATCAATTTTCCGGAATACATCAATGAATTTCAATTCTTCAAAAACTGTTGTCAACCAGACACGTTCTTCCGGCAGGAAACCAGAATGCTTTTGGTTGGCGCGCCAGTTCTTCAGATCAATTTCCTTGTGAGCAATATTCCAGTCTCCACACAAAATAATCTCCCTGCCACTGTGAGCCAGTGCCTGCAAAATCGGGAAAAATCGCTCCATAAAAAAGAATTTGATAGCCTGCCGGTGTTCACCACTCGACCCTGAAGGAAGATAAATCGATATGATGCTCAAATCACCAAAATCGGCACGCAAATATCGTCCTTCTGAATCGATTTCCGGGATTCCTACGCCTTCAATGATTTTGTCAGGCTCATGACGAGAATACAATCCCACTCCACTGTAGCCTTTTTTATCTGCGCAATGAAAGTAACCGTGATAACCATCTGGGACTTTCATTTCACTCGTCATATCATCAGGTTGAGCTTTCAGTTCCTGAACGCACACGATATCAGCCTGCTGCGTAGGCATCCATTGAAAAAAACCTTTATTAGCTGCAGCACGTATACCATTCAAGTTAGCCGTTATAATTCGCATTTTTATGAGTTATTAGAACCATGTTAGATTTTAAGCAAGCTTTTATTGAATTCGCCATTGAACGCAACGTACTTCGCTTTGGTGAATTCATCACCAAAGCAGGACGTCTTTCGCCCTATTTTTTTAATGCGGGATTATTTAATGATGGCAATTCATTACATAAACTCGGGCAATTCTACGTGAAAGCCATCTTGGCTGCCCAGCTTCCGTTTGATATGTTGTTTGGCCCGGCATACAAAGGCATTCCGCTCGTCAGCGCTATTGCTATCGCACTGGCTGAAACCGACCATAATCACCCCTTCTGCTTTAATCGTAAAGAAATTAAAGATCATGGCGAAGGTGGCAATATCGTAGGGGCGCCACTGACAGGTCGTGTTCTGATAGTCGATGATGTCATCACTGCTGGAACATCGATACAAGAATCCGTCAATCTTATCCGTGCTGCTGCGGCGACGCCCTGTGGTGTCGTTGTGGCACTTGACCGTATGGAGCGAGGTCGCCATCAGGCATCTGCCATACAAGAGGTTGAGCAGGCGCACGGCATTCCAGTCATCAGCATTATCAATCTAGATAATATTACGGATTATCTAGAAACCAGAAGTGATATGGCGCATAATTTACTGGCAATTAAACGCTATCGTGCACAGTATGGTGTTGCTTAACCTTTATCTATCTGGTTGAGCATATTATGTGAGGAGCGGTCAATTGAAGAACCCAGCATTAATCCTTCATCAAGTGATCGCTTTAATGCAAAAGAACCCTGTATTGATTCAACAAATTTCCGTTCTTCACTAATGCTATTTCATTAGAAACATTGCACTTCAGCAAGATAAAGAAAGTAATCATCATACCAAAACATGCTATCCCTTATAGCTTGATAAGATACCTTTTAACGATATAAATTTGTTTTTCTAGAAAAGATATGTTAGTTTTATTTATGAAATCGTTTCTTAGTATTATTAACTATTGAGAGGCGTCACTGAGTTGTATAGATCTATACAGCTGATGTAATAGCAAACTAGGGTTCCGACTTCTTATATAAGGAGTGTCTGGTCCAAGAGTTTCTGGCTTCGGTAATAACGAAGCTCCACGGAGGGATAAAAGCCCGGGAGATTGTGTAATGTGTCAGCACATTACAACTCTCGGTACTTGACCTGATGACTTAAAGGAGACTTCGTTATGGACGCGCAAATCTTATATTCATTTCTTTTCTACCTTCCCCTCGGTATCACTGGAAAAGCGCTAACATTTTCCGCTTATAGGTTATTCATACGAATCAGCGCTAATGGCTCGTCAGGAAACAATAAGCGGTGCCTGACCGATCAATTTTCCTCGTACTATCCTCATGCCTGTGAAACACTGGCAATAAAGACTAAGCCATTTAGTGACCATCAGGTTCTCAGTTAACAGCAAGTTTTGACTTGGGTTGAATAATCTTTCATTACATTTACGAGGTATAGCATGTCAACCGCTCAAAATCCCAAAAGCTTTTCATCTGAAATGAAATCAGCTGATCCCAGTATGCTTAACCGTAGCATGGGTATCTGGAATAGTTTTACGCTTGGCTTTGCAGTGGTTTCTCCAGTAGTTGGACTTTATGCCATTGTGGGGGTGCAAACCAATGTGACTGGTGGAGGCTGGTTCCCAGCTCTCGTGAGCTGTTTAATCATGCAATTACTGGTTGCAACCGTCTATGCCGAATTATCTTCCCAATTTCCCATTGCTGGCGGCGCTTACAAATGGGCGCGTCAACTCGGTGGAACCATTTTAGGCCAGTATGCTGGCGCGATTTATATCAGTTCAACCATCGCTATGCTGACAACAACCGCTTACACCGGGGGAATCTGGCTTGCCATTCTATTTGATTCTCCAAGTGAAACAGGCGCTATGATGGTACTTTGGGGTGCGGCTTTTCTGCTCATTTGCATGCTGCTCAATCTTGCTCATGTGAATGTGTTTAAGTCGGTCATTGCCCTCGGTGTATATGCCGAAATCATTGGATCGTTCGGCATGGCTCTGTTACTTTTCCTGTTCTTTAGAGAACATCCCTTCTCTGAATTATTCCAGCACCTGGGTACCGGTACAGCGCCAGATGAGCTATCTGCTTTTCTCGCTGCACTTGCCATTGCCGGTTGGGCATTCATCGGATTTGATGCTTGTTCAACGACTTCAGAGGAAACACATCAACCCACACGCATGGTGCCACGGGCAATTTTCTTCTCGTTATGCGCGGTAGGTACCGTGGTTGTTTTCAACTCTGCTGCACTGACATTGTCATTTGATCATGCTACCTTGGCAAAAACCAGTGCTACGTTTGATCCAATCACTCCTCTAATTACGACGCATATTGGAGATTGGTTCGAGAAGCCCTTTCTGGCGATTGTCGTAATCGCTTTTCTTGCTTGCGGTGCGTCCGTCGTCAAATATACCTCGCGCATCGTGTTTTCCATGGCACGTGAAGGCAATATGCCTGTATCGCTCAGTCGCGTAACCGCTGCTAAAGCACCCCGGAATGCGATTCTTTGTACAGTATTTCTGGCAGGCCTGGGACTGTTGTTTGGACTGAATAATGAAGCCGTCGCGACCATCATCGCCTTTGGTACAGGAGGACTCTATGCTATGTTTTCCATGACTACGGGAGTTGGTTTATATACTCGACTGAC
Source organism: Nitrosomonas sp. Nm132 (assembly GCF_900100485.1). Taxonomy (GTDB): domain Bacteria; phylum Pseudomonadota; class Gammaproteobacteria; order Burkholderiales; family Nitrosomonadaceae; genus Nitrosomonas. The sequence goes on from NZ_FNDH01000011.1 coordinate 47,697, forward strand.
GGGTCGCTGGGATCCGGCACTCGGTGAGCTGAGATTAGGGGTATGGGGTCTGATCATCAACATTGCCGCCTTTCTCTGGTCATTATTTGAGCTGATCAACATAGCCTGGCCGCGTACCTATTTGGCTTCACCTGATGCACCCTGGTGGCAGCTCTGGGCGGTGCCACTGGTTTTGGGAAGCATTCTGGGAGTAACTACATTGACTATTCTGATAAGGAGGAGCAAATGAATCAAAATAACGTATTTCTGTGGGAAGAACATATCCCGGGCGGATGCCATTGGTCAGGAATTATACGCCGTGGCCTAACCTTACGCTTAGCTGATGTCGCTGGCGGTGCTAACGCTGCGGTCTTGTTTTTCAACCAGGAAGAAAAACTGGAGCGCTATAACATGGCCGATACCTTGAAGGCGCAGCATACCTTCCGTTTGACTAAAGGGCATGCCTGTTATTCCGATATGGGACGAATATTCTGCTGTATTACTGCCGATACGGTAGGTTGGCATGATACCGCATGCGGTCTGAGCGATCGCAAACTGATCCAGCAAAAATATGGTGCCGCCCGCTACCAGGAGCATCGCAATCAAATGTATCGCAGTGGCCTGGATGGAATGCTCATCGAACTCGGTAAATGGGGATTGGGAATGCGTGACATCGTCTCCAACATTAATTTCTTCAGCAAAGTATCCGCAAACGCTGCGGGTGAATTAACGTTTCATCGTAACCATAGTAAAGCGGGCGACTATGTTAATCTGAGTTTTGAAATGGATACGTTGGTTATCCTTTCCGCTGCACCTCATCCGCTTGATACCAGTACAACCTATCAACCCGGCGATATCCATCTGGTAGCATTTACTACACCGGTCGCAACAGTTTCGGAATGCCAGCAGATTGCTGAGAACGTACGGGGATTACACAATACTCATCGGTTATATCACCCCTGTGGAGGTGCATTATGAATACGTCTCTATTGATAGAAAGCAAACTCAATCCCGATCTCGCCATCATCGATGAAATTTGTGCGGCAGGTGAGCCTTGGGTCAAGATCGTTAAACAAGGGCAAATTTTCCGCATTGTCGATCTGGAAGGCAATCAAGCTGTCGATACGCTATTTTTTAATGCCAACCACGCATTGGAGCGCTATAGCGTAACCGATACGATACGTGCCCAGAATAAGCTGTATCTGACCACCGGCAGCAAGCTCTGCTCCAATCTGGGTAATGCCATGCTCACGATCATCGCGGATACCTGCGGGCGTCATGACACACTCGGGGGTGCCTGTGCAGCAGAAAGCAATACGGTACGTTATGCACTGGAGAAATATCCCATGCACAGTTGCCGGGATAGCTTCCTTCATGCGCTGGCTCACGAGGCTGCTTGCGAGCAGCTCGGCATGAGCAAGCGCGATATACCGAGCAACATCAATTTCTTTATGAATGTTCCTGTCACTGCGGAAGGTAACCTGGAATTTGTCGACGGCATTTCCGCCCCCGGCAAATACGTTGAAATGCGAGCTGAAATGGATGTGCTGGTATTGATCTCGAATTGTCCGCAGCTGAACAACCCCTGTAATGCCTATAACCCGACACCGATCCGTTTACTGATCTGGGATTCTCAGCAATGACAATACCCTGCGCAATTAAATTCGGCTGATCATTTCACTTAGGAAGAGGATAACGCTATGTTCGATAAAATCCTGATTGCCAACCGCGGCGCCATTGCCTGCCGGATTATCCGTACGCTCCGCCGCATGAACGTCACAAGCGTGGCAGTTTACACGGAAGCCGACGCCCTATCGCGACATGTCACCGATGCAGACGAGGCTTACTGCATCGGCAGTGGTCTCGCAGCCGAAAGTTATCTGCGCGCAGACAAAATATTAGAGATTGCTCAGCAAACCGGTGCACAAGCGATCCATCCCGGTTATGGCTTTCTCAGTGAAAAAGCCGATTTTGCCGAGCAATGCGCTGCGCATGGGATTTGTTTTATCGGCCCTACGCCGCAGCAAATGCGCAACTTTGGCTTGAAACATACTGCACGGGCCTTGGCGCTGGAAAATCAGGTGCCGCTCCTGCCAGGAACCGACTTACTGGAAAATATTGAAGCGGCTTGCCATCAAGCCAAACATATTGGTTACCCCGTCATGCTGAAAAGCACCGCCGGAGGTGGTGGCATAGGCATGCGCCTCTGCTGGAATCAAGATGAGCTGATCGGCGCTTATGAATCTGTCAAAACGCTCGCACAAAATAATTTCAAGGATGCCGGTCTCTTTCTTGAAAAATATGTCGACCGGGCCCGCCATATTGAGGTACAGATTTTTGGTGATGGTAAAGGCCAGGTTGTCGCATTAGGTGAGCGTGATTGTTCCATGCAACGGCGTAACCAGAAAGTCATCGAGGAAACGCCTGCTCCCAACCTTGCACCGCATCTGCGCCAGGCACTGCTTGAGACGGCGGTACGCCTTGGCAAAGCCGTCAACTATCAATCCGCTGGTACGGTCGAATATATTTTCGATGCCGCGAATGGTCAGTTTTATTTTCTCGAAGTCAATACCCGCCTGCAAGTGGAACATGGCGTGACTGAGGAAGTCACCGGCATAGATCTGGTGGAATGGATGGTGCGTCAGGCAGCTGGGGATCTCCCTCCCCTCGATTCTTTCACGATCAAACCCAGCGGTGCCTCCATCCAGGTTCGGGTGTATGCGGAAAATCCTGCAAAAGACTTCCAACCTTCCAGCGGCACACTGACTGCGGCAGAATTTCCTGCGGCAGCCCGTATTGAAACTTGGGTCGAGCGCGGCATCGAAGTTTCAGCATTTTATGATCCCATGCTGGCTAAAATCATCGTGCATGCGCCTGATCGAGAAAAAGCCATCGCAACCTTACTCGCCGCACTGGATAACACGTCATTGCATGGGATTGAAACCAACCTGGCTTACCTCAAACAAATTCTGCAAAGCACTGCGTTCTGTAGTGGGCAACCGAACACGCAATTCCTCAATGGGTTTCATTATCTGGCGGACAGTATCGATATCCTGAATGCCGGGGTGCAAACCATGATACAGGATTATCCGGGACGAATTGGTTACTGGAACGTAGGTGTTCCCCCTTCTGGGCCGATGGATAGCTTGGCTTTTCGTCTTGCCAACCGGCTGGTAAACAATACCGAAGATAGCGCTGGGCTGGAAATCACCGTGGCAGGCCCGACGCTGCGTTTTAATTGCGATAGCATCATTGCCATCTGCGGCGCGCCCATCGATATATTGCTGGACAGTGAACCGTTGTCCCAGTGGCAATCTCATTTCGTCAAAGCGGGTGCGCTCTTGCAGTTTGGTAAAGTTAAACAATCCGGCAACCGGGTTTACTTAGCCGTGCACGGTGGTTTTCAGGTACCTGATTATCTTGGCAGTAAATCTACCTTTACGCTAGGTCAGTTCGGCGGGCATGCAGGACGTGTACTGCGTGCCGGGGATGTGCTGCATATTCAACCCATTCAGCCTTTCCAGCACCCAGCACCTCAATATCTACCCCAGCAGTCGATTCCTCATTACACGGATCGCTGGGAAATCGCAGTATTGTATGGACCCCATGGCGCGCCTGATTTCTTTACCGCAGCTGATATCGAACAATTTTTTGCCGCTGAGTGGAAAGTCCATCATAACTCCAGCCGAACGGGGGTACGCTTGATTGGCCCTAAACCCCAGTGGGCGCGTCCCGATGGCGGTGAGGCCGGTTTGCATCCCTCCAATATCCACGATAATGCTTATGCAGTTGGCGCAGTCGATTTTACCGGGGATATGCCGATCATCCTTGGCCCCGATGGCCCTAGTCTAGGTGGCTTCGTCTGTCCGGCCACCATTGCTCATGCGGAGTTGTGGAAAATTGGACAACTCAAACCCGGTGATAGCATTCGCTTTCATCCGATATCGATGGAAGATGCGCTTAAACTGGAAGAACAACAGAATCAATTGATCCAGCATCTGGGGGCTGATGGAAGCTCGTCAACCTATTCTCAACCTGCAAAACTAGAAAATCCTATTTTGCATTGCATTCCTGAGAGCAAAGAGCGTGTGCAGGTGACTTACCGTCAATCCGGTGATAAATACCTATTAATCGAGTATGGAGCGCCCGTACTCGATCTGAATTTGCGCTTTCGTGCTCATGCACTGATGACATGGCTGCAGCAGCGCATTAACGGCGGCGAGCTTGCCGGTATTCTGGATCTGACCCCTGGCATTCGTTCCCTGCAGATTCATTTTGATTCACGCCGGCTGGCGCGCGATACTTTGCTGGATCTTCTAATCGCAAGTGAAAGCAAGCTGCCAGCGATCGATGACATGGAAGTCCCGTCCCGCATCATCCATCTGCCTTTATCCTGGGATGATGCCGCCACGCGATTAGCCATCGAAAAATACATGCAATCGGTACGCAGCGACGCCCCCTGGTGCCCAAGCAATATCGAATTTATCCGCCGCATTAACGGGCTGGAAAGCATTGAGGAGGTTCAGCATATTGTATTTGCAGCCAGTTATCTGGTCATGGGATTGGGCGATGTCTATCTGGGCGCGCCCGTGGCAACCCCCCTCGATCCGCGTCATCGCCTGGTCACCACCAAATACAATCCGGCACGCACCTGGACACCCGAAAATGCCGTCGGGATCGGTGGCGCCTATCTCTGCGTGTATGGCATGGAAGGTCCGGGAGGTTATCAATTTGTTGGCCGTACCCTACAAATGTGGAATCGTTACCGCCAGACAGCCGATTTCAAGGATGGCCAACCGTGGTTATTGCGTTTCTTCGATCAAATCCGTTTCTATCCGGTCAGTGAAAGCGAGCTGCTCAAACTGCGCAAAGATTTCATTGCCGGGCGCTTCAAGCTGCGTACGGAAGAGACTGTTCTAAGCCTGAAACAATACCATACCTTCCTGCAACAACATGCTGCCAGCATTGATGTATTCAAAGCCAGACAACAGGCTGCCTTCGAAGCCGAGCGGCAACGCTGGCAAGCCAATAATCTGACCCATTATGTCAGTGAAGATACACTGGATGAAGCAGACACACAGTGTGAACTGGACTTGCCAGAAGGCGCACAAGCTGTCAGTTCCCAAGTAACGGGTACGGTTTGGAAGTTACTCGTCACGGAAGGCGACCATGTGGAAGCAGGCAAGCCTGTCATCATGATCGAATCCATGAAAATGGAATTCTCGGTAGATTCCTCTGTCACCGGCACAGTGCGGCAATTATTCTGTAAACAAGGCGGATATGTATCTGCCGGGCAGGTGCTGCTCATCATCCAGGAACAGGAGTAAGGAGTAACTATGCAAAAACTTCTCCCGCTGGGTGACGTTTCATCTTTGCTGCAACGCTATGCGCGCGGTAAACTCTCCCCGACCCAAATGGTCGAAGCCATTCATGCCGAGATTAAAAATGACCCAGATCATGTTTGGATTGCCACACTTTCACTGGAGTCATTACAAGGTTACGCTCGCAAGGTGGAAGCACAAGGGATGGCATCATTGCCGCTGTATGGCGTACCCTTCGCCATCAAGGACAATATTGATCTGGCAGACATACCAACCACGGCTGCTTGCCCAGCTTTTGCCTACATGCCATCATGCAACGCAACTGTCGTGCAGAGACTGATCGATGCCGGTGCGATCCCCATCGGCAAAACCAATCTTGATCAGTTCGCCACCGGACTAAATGGCACACGGTCTCCCTATGGGGCTTGCCGCAATGCATTCAATCCCCTTTATATTTCCGGCGGCTCCAGTTCAGGTTCGGCCGTTGCTGTCGCCAAGGGGCAGGTATGTTTCAGCCTCGGCACCGATACTGCAGGTTCCGGCAGAGTTCCCGCCGCTTTTAATAATCTGATCGGATATAAGCCCACGAAAGGTTGGCTTTCGGCGCATGGCATGGTACCGGCTTGCCGCTCTCTCGATACAGTATCCATCTTCGCATATACTGCTGCGGATGCGGCGCGCGTCCTGACAATTTGTGCTGCTTATGACGCAGCGGATATCTATTCAAGGAAAAGAGAAGAACACGGCCTCGATTTTGGCGCTGCCCCACATTTCCGCTTTGGTATCCCGCGTAAACGGCAACTGCAATTTTTTGGTAATCGTGAAAGTGAACGCTTGTTTAACGATGCAATAACCCGCATGCAAGTGCTGGGTGGAGAAGCGACCGAGATAGATTTTGAGCCCTTTCTCGAAGCTGCCCGCCTCCTTTACGAAGGGCCCTGGGTAGCCGAGCGTTATGCAGCGATTCAATCATTCTTCGAGTCGCACAGTGAACAGGTCATTGCACCGGTACGTGAAATCATCGCGACTGCGAAACGGCACTCTGCCGCGGACGCCTTCAATGGGTGCTATCAATTACGCCAAATCAAACAACAGACAGACCAGATTTGGGCAGATGTTGATTGCCTGCTGACGCCCACTGCCGGGACGATCTATCCCATTCAAGCCATACAGCAAGATCCCATACGCCTCAATGCCAACTTGGGCTACTACACCAATTTCATGAATCTGCTCGACTATGCTGCGGTTGCCGTTCCTGCTGGCTTCCAGAATGATGGGTTGCCTTTTGGCATCACGCTGGTAACACCGGCTCACCAGGACGAACCGTTGCTGCATCTTGCTCATCGGCTGCAGCAAGCTTATTCGCTCCCGCTGGGTGCGACAGGCATTGCACTACCTCAGAACATTCCCTTTCCTGCCGCATCCCGGTCTGGTCAGGTACAAATAGCCGTCTGTGGCGCACATTTATCTGGCTTGCCATTAAATCGACAATTGACCAGCCGCCAGGGGCGATTAGTGGCACGCACCACTACCTCAGCAGACTATAGACTCTATGCTTTGCCAGGAGAACCACCGCAACGCCCTGGGCTAATTCGAGTCAATCCAAATGAGCAAGGTGTTGCGATCGAGGTGGAGGTCTGGGAACTGCCGATGCACGAATTGGGCAGTTTTGTGGCCAATATTCCAGCACCGCTAGGAATCGGCACCCTAACCCTGGCAAATGGTGAAACAGTGCAAGGTTTTCTCTGCGAGCATTACGCTATCGAAAATGCAAAAGATATCAGTTGTTTTGGCGGGTGGCGCGGCTACCTCCAACAACTAGCCAATCCCTAACCCGAATTTATGAAATATTCGGGCTAAACTTACGGTCAAAATTCTGCGTCAGCTATAACTGAGTACCTGAGAAACACCTCAAAAGATTCATGGCTTTCAATTGACTAACCCACTATACTCATATTTCTAATCTCTAGCCGAAACTATTTTCAAGGAAAGGAAATACCTATGATAGCCAGCATGACAGGTTATGCCGTTATGTCTAGGGAGATCCCGGAAGGCTCCTTAACGCTAGAACTACGTTCAGTCAATAATCGCTATCTCGATATTCAGTTCCGCTTACCTGATGAATTCCGCTTACTGGAATCCGCAATGCGAGAACTTTTGAATACTCAGTTAAAACGCGGAAAAGTTGATTGCCGCTTGACCTTCATACCCTACGCAAATACAGATCTGCCACAAAAATTCAATGAGCAGTTACTAAACAAATTACTGGAATTAAACAATGCGGTTAAATCAGCTCTTTCGGATGCGAAGAGCCTGACTGTAGCAGACATTCTACGTTGGCCTGGCATACTGAGTAGTGATACCTTATCGACTACAGCATTGCATGAATCTTGTATGGAATTACTGCAAGCTACTTTGAATGAATTTACCGCTACACGGGTGCGTGAAGGAGAGAAACTTAAAAATGCACTACTCGAACGCTTGCGCCAATTACGTCAGTTGACTACGGAACTGTCACCGCGCATCCCAATGTTACTTGCAAATTTCCAGGAAAAATTAGTGGCGCGTTTACAGGAAGCGAAAATAGATGGTAATGATGAGCGCATTCGACAAGAGTTAATACTATTTGCAAGCAAGATAGATATAGATGAGGAATTATCACGCTTACAAACTCATCTGGATGAGGTGGAACACACGCTGCTTAAGGGCGGCCGTGCTGGCAAGCGCCTCGATTTTCTAATGCAAGAACTTAACCGGGAAGCTAATACTGTCGGCTCCAAATCTGTAGACGCGGAAGTTTCGAAAATTTCCGTAGAGCTAAAAGTCTTGATCGAACAAATGCGCGAGCAAGTTCAGAATATTGAATAGCATTTCATCCTGAATCAGCCAGTTTCATAAAACCACCAAAAACCGCTAACCATGCGGTTTTTTTCATTTCATACCGTTCAAACAAGCCGAACCTCTGATCGCAAATCAAATACTAAATTTGTGTCTGTACGGCGCCAACCTCGCCATCCCTTTGCGCTTCACAGCGTGTAATAAGCTTTGTTCACCGCTGCGTAGCTTAACCAACTTCCTCGGCAATTCGTATTCTTGCATGACCTTTTTCCAAAGATCATCAGACTTGCAAAATGCAAGAAATTCAATCTATTTGCGGGCTGATCCATAGTGGCAAGCTTGCCAGAATTGCTTGTTATTGCAGTCTTGAATTAACCTGGAAATCACTGGATGGCGTTCCAAATAATACCTTTCTAGCAGCCTATTCACCTAATAATGCGGGAAAACAAAGCAATACAATGCAGGGAAAACGCGCCAGAAGCATTCTGAGCAAAATAACAAATAAGGAAGCAACATGAATTTACTTGATGCCACTACCCGCGTAGCACTAAGCGCATATTTGCACGATCTGGGCAAGCTGGCGGAACGCGCTAACATCGATCATGAGGGGCGACTTGATGCGCACAAGAACCTGTACTGCCCTTGGCAATATAATGGCGGCTATCACAGCCATATCCATGCCGCCTACACCGGCATCGCCTGGGATGAGCTGGAAGCCACCGGTCATTTTCCTGATCTCAGGGGAAACTGCCCTCCCTTTGTATCGATCGAAACAGATGCCAACTTGCCAGACTCGGTTGTCAATGCCGCGGCTGCACATCATAAACCGGATACCTTCCTGCAATGGGTGGTAGCGACCGCCGACCGCGTCGCCTCCGGTTTCGAGCGTGATGAATTCGATAGCCAATATAACAGCGCACGAGAACGTGAGAACCATTATCGTGCTCGTTTGCTGACCCTGTTCGAGCAAATCGACAAAAGAGAAATTGAAGAAGGAAAGCTTAATTGGCGTTATCCGCTGGAACTGCTCTCGCCCCAATTTCTGTTTCCGCGCACTGATTGCACCCCGTCCGACGATGCCACTGCCCGTGCACAATATCATCAATTATGGGAAGCACTTCTAGACGATTTAAAACGCATTCCCCGCTCACACCGCGATAATCTGCCATTATGGCTCGATCATTTCGATACGCTGTGGTTGGCCATCTGCCACGCGATACCGGCCGCTACCGCCTTTGGCGTTAAACCGGAGGTATCGCTTTACGATCACTCCAAGGCAACCGCCGCGCTGGCTGCTGCGCTCTGGCGCTGGCATCATGAGCTGGATAAGCAAACTGTCGCCGATCTGAAAGATGGCTGGGAGAAAGAAAAATTCCTGCTCATCCAGGGTGATTTCTTTGGTATCCAGAATTTCATCTTCGCTGAAGGCGGCGAAACCAACAAACATGCGCACAAGCTGTTGCGCGGACGGTCTTTCCAGGTCGCCTTGCTGGCCGAATGCGCCGCGCTCACGCTGCTGGATATGCTGGCACTACCCCCTACCAGCCAGATCATCAATGCTGCTGGTAAATTTCTCATTGTTGCGCCCAATACTGCAAAAACGCGTGAAGCGGTTGAGAATGTACAGCGCACGTTCAATCACTGGTGCTTGGAGCATACCTATGGCGAAATCGGCATCGGCCTTGCCGTCACGCCTGCCAGTTGCAACGATTTTGCCCAGAAGCGTTTCAGCGATCTGGTCAAGCGTCTGTTCGAAGCGCTGGATATTGCCAAGCATCAGCGCTTCAATCTTTGTGGTGCCAATAGTCCTGCGGTATTCAGCGATTTTCTGGATCGTTTCAACAACGAGCTTGGGGTCTGTGAGATCAATGGACGTTACCCTGCTGAATCGAAAGCACCGGATTATGCCATTAGCCATCTGACCAGAGATCAAATTCGCATCGGCGAATCACTGACCAAATGCGCTAGAGTGCTAATCAGCCGCGATGCTGACTCATTGCAGCAAAAATCGCTGGCGTTGGATTACTTTGGCTGGCGCATCGCGTTTGTCCATGATGCTGAAGAGTCCGGCAACTACGGGCAACTGGCAAAAGAACGCAAGCTGATTCGCTGCTGGGATTTCAGCCTGCCTGAAAAAAATGGCAAAGTATTTCACGGGCTCGCGCGACGGTTCGTCAATACCTATGTGCCACGCTTTAATCAAACTGATGTGGATACTCAAGACAAGTATGAGTGTTTACAGAAAGAGGATGAATTTGGTTTGGATTCCATCAAAACCCTGCATCACCTGGCCTGCGAAGACCGGCAACTCAAAGAAAGTGACCGCTGGCGCGGTGAAATCGCACTGGTCACGCTCAAGGGTGATGTCGACAATCTTGGCACACTGTTCCAGAAGGGGTTGGAGAAGCCAACTTTCGCCAAATGGGCATCGCTCTCCCGCCAGATCAATTTATTTTTTGCACTATGGCTGCCGTGGTTCTGTGAACATGGCAAGGACAGTAAAGATATCGCTCGCTACCGCAATACCTATACCGTGTTTGCCGGTGGGGATGATTTCTTCCTGATCGGCCCGTGGCGCTCAACCATCGCGCTGGCTGGGGAAATGCAAAAGCACTTTGAACGCTATACCACCAACCCAGGTATAACCTTTTCCGCGGGCCTGAGCATGACCCAGCCCAAAGTGCCGGCACGGCATCTGGCACGATCGACTGAGGCCGCGCTGGAACGATCCAAAGCATACCAGGATAAAGCAGATAAGCCCAAGAATGCCGCCACCCTCTGGAACCAGACCGTGAGCTGGCAAAACTGGCATGCGCTGCTGACTGAACGGGCTGATAAATTGGAAGCGCTGCTGGCGGAAGCGGAGTCGCATGGCGCTAAACTTTCCACCGGTTATCTCTATGACCTGCTGCAACTGGCAGACAAAGCAGAGCGGGCCAGACTTGGCAGAAATCCAGAGGATAGTCTGTGGCGCGCACAACTCGTATACCGCACCACCCGGTTCATCGGAGACCGGATGAAATCGAATGGCGACGCCCATACCAACAACCGGCGCAGACAGTTACTGGAAGCGATCAATCAGGAATTTACCAAAGCACTCGACCACCATCACGGCGCTTACCGCCTGCCGCTATCCATCTTGCTCTATGGCAGGCGCGAGTGACGGCAAGCTTGCCGCATAATGGGAATTTTGCATAACACAATAGAATAATCAATCAAATAAAGGAAAACAACTTATGTCACAACTCTTCCCTCCGAAACATCGGCGAGAAAAACAACCACATGAAGAAGCCAACTCTACTATCCGGGAGGCAGCTTCCAAACTTGCATTTTCCAGTGATCCTGTCCCTGGTGATTTGTTCGACTCAACTGCCAGAACGATTGCTGAAGAGCTGGCTAATGCCAAGGAAAAATTCAATAGACCCACCCAAATTCGGCGCTTCTATGACGAATTGGTCAACTGGCAGCAGCGCATCAAGGATGATGAAGCAGCATTCAAGAAATATGAAGCCTTCATCCGCATGATGAATGCCAAGGTTGCTTATGCGAAGGGGCGAGAACTCGTCGATGCCAATTTCGAGCACTGGTTCAAGGAAGGCATCGAGGCGACCACCAGCGCCAGAGCGCTCAAACATTTCCAGTTTCACTTCGAGGCGGTACTCGGTTTTCTAAAAGGCTTACGCGGCTAAACGTCGTTAAAAAGGACAGAAAAAATGCAATTGACCCAAATCAAGCAAATCACAGGTACGCTGGCACTGAAGACCGGTCTGCACATTGGCGGCGGCGATAGCGAAATGCGTATCGGTGGCATCGATAATCCGATCATCAAGGATCCAGTTTCCGGACTGCCCTACATTCCCGGTTCATCCCTCAAAGGTAAGATACGCAGTCTGCTCGAATGGCGGTTTGGCCTGGTTACCGCTACGGATGGCAAGCCATTCTCATTTCAGCATTTAAAAGCAATCGATTCACCGCAAGCGCGCGACCTGCTCAAGCTGTTCGGCGGCGCGCCGGGAAGCGAAACTGGCGCAATTGCGAACGAAATCGGCCCTACCCGGCTGGCGTTCTGGGATTGCCCATTGAATATGCAATGGAAGCAAGGCGAGTTGGGTGAGCACACTTCAGCAACCGAAGCCAAAACAGAAAATAGCATCGATCGTATCAAAGGTGTTGCGGCCAATGGTGCAATCCGCCAAACCGAACGCGTGGTCGCAGGCGCACAATTTAACTTCCGTCTGAGCCTCAAGGTGCATGATGAGGAAAATCTGCTGGATAGGGTACTGACCGGCCTCAAGCTACTGGAATGCGATAGTCTGGGCGGTTCCGGCTCACGAGGCTATGGCAAGATCAAGTTCCTCGATTTGCAAGTGGATGGCGAACCGCTGCAAGCCAATTTCGAGCAGATTCAGCCCTTTTCCAATGCGACCAGGGTTGCCTGACATGGCCCATACCCTTTACCGTGCGAGCTTGCGGTTGCACAGCGCCTTTGGCACCCTGCTGGTGGGAGACACGCTGTTTGGTCAGTGTTGCTGGGCGGTACGTGAACAGTGGGGTGAGTCTGAATTGCAGCGATTGCTCAATGGTTATACCACCGGCAACCCCTGGCTGGTTGTCTCCGACGGATTTCCGGCAGGATTTTTGCCCAAACCTACCTTGCCCCAGTCATTCGAATCGGCATCAAGTGCTGAAGAACGCAAAGCGATCAAGCATCAGCGCTGGATACCGCTTGAGGTGGTGGGCAAACCGCTCAAGGGCATGCTGGCAGAAGCGAAATCAGATGACGAGGCCTACACAAAGAAACCTGTGGAAGCTGTTCAGCCGCACAACACCTTGAACCGGTTGACCGGCACTACCGGTACGGGTCAATTTGCCCCCTATACACAAAGGCAAATCTTTTATGCGCACAATCAAGCCATTGATCTTTACCTGGCGCTGGATGAATCCCGTCTGCCGATCGAAAAAATGCGAATCCTGCTTGAGGCCATCGGCATGCAGGGCTATGGACGGGATGCCAGTATCGGTTTAGGTAAATTCGGCGTCAACAGCATCGAGTCACATCATTTTGCTCCGGCCATTTCACCAGAAAAAACCAATGCTTTCTGGACACTCGCCCCCTGCGCGCCGCAGGGACTGGGTTTCGACGCTGACAAAAGCTACTGGCGCGTGATCACCCGTTTTGGCCGGCATGGTAGCCACCAGGCGCTCGCCGCCAACCCTTTCAAGAATCCAGTGCTGCTGACTGCCACCGGCGCCATTTTTGCAGCAGACAAGCCCGCTGATACGCTGTTCATCGGCCAGGGCCTGGGCGGTAACGGACAACTTTCAAAAAGCGAGCCAGCCACTGTCCAGCAAGGCTATGCGCCAGTGGTGAGCTTAAATAGGGATGACTAATGACTATGGATAAAATCGATTGCCGTTCGATCACCTTAACCACCCTCTCGCCGATTCATATCGGCAGTGATGAGGATTATGTCCCGACCAATTTCGTGATCAAGGACAACCTGTTGCACTATCTGGACATGGCCGTGCTGGCCGATGTGCTGGATGATAACGAGCGCCGCGAGCTCAATGCGAGGCAGACCATCGGTGCGATTCAACAGTTTTTCAAATCCAGGCGAGATCGCTTTGCGCCGCTCGCCAGCCATATTATCGGCGTAGCAAGTGATATTGCGCAGGAATATGAGGTCAAGGCTGGCCAGCCAGTGCAACGAGGCGTTGGCGGTGAGCTCACCTACAATATGTTTCCAATTACCCGCACGGCGTACCGGACTATTGATTTTTCACCTTACCTGCCAGGCAGCTCGCTCAAAGGCAGTATCCGCACTGCCTGGCTAGATGCCCTCAACAGCGGAAAGCCGCTGCAACAAATCGCAGGAAAAGGTAAGGAAACCAATCAGGCACTTCAGCAGAGGCTATTGGGCTACACTGCTGGCAAATTCGAGAATGACTCATTGCGCCATCTGCATTTAGCGGATGCCCATCATGACGATGAACCCATGCCCACCCATATTCTCTACGCGGTCAGCAAGAAAAAGCGGCCAGGCGAACGTAACGCATCCGAACTAAAGGTTTTTCTCGAAACCATTCCCGGATTGCTGAGCGATGCCTTCACTGGAGAAATTCGTATCAAAGATGAAAACAGTCTGACATGGCAGCAGCTTTGTGATGCCTGCAATGCTTTCTACTGGCCACAACTGGAAGCCGAGCTTGAGCATGCGCATCTGGCGGACATGCTTGATGCGACATGGCAGCAAACCATGCAAGATTTACTCAATAATGAGTTCGATGAGTTAGGCAAAAACCATCAGGGCTTTCTGCTGCGTGTCGGCAAGCACTCTGGTGCAGAATCAGTAACACTCAATGGTGTGCGCGATATTAAGATTCTGGGTAAAAAAGGCTCCCCTCCCACCTATCATAGAGAAACCACCGAAAAACGCTTTGCCAGCGAAAGCAGAGAAGCTGCCAGCGGTCTGCTGCCATTCGGCTGGCTATGGGTCGAGTCCTGCCAGGATGAATACCAGTATCTCTCCATCGCCGTGCGCGACAAACTCCGGCCATATACAGATACTCTACGCGATGCACAGCGTGAACGCCTTGAACAGGTCAAGCAGGCACGCGCAACCTGGCAAACCGCCAAACAGGCAGCCGAACAGAAACGTATTGAGGAAGAAGAAGCCACTCGCAGGGAAGCGGAAGCTGCACAGGCAAAAGCAGCCGAATTGGCCAGCATGAGCGAAAACATGCGGCAAATCGCGCGGCTGCGTGACGAAATCGATAAGCGCCTGGCAATGGGCCGGAAAATTAATGTATCCGATCAGTTCTATGGTGGAACGATGAAAAAACTGGCGCAACAAGCGCTGGAAAGTCTTGATTGGAGCACAGAAGAAAAAAGCGCACTGGCCAATATGCTCGAAGACCGGGCTGGCAAACTCATGAATCTCGATGCCAAAGATCTGCGCAAACAGCTCAAACTGACTGCCTTGCGCGGACAGGCATAGAGGTAGATCTCATCATGATCACTACCTACCCCCTTGCCCGCTATCGCTTCGATTTCGAGGTCACTACCCCATTACGGCTGCCGGAATATGCCGGCTCGACGCTGCGCGGCGTATTTGGGCGCGCATTACGGCAACTGGCCTGCGTCACGCGGGCAAAAGACTGTCACGGCTGCCTGCTGCAGCGCAACTGTCCCTACCCCGCCGTTTTTGAGCCACCCAAACCAGAGATGGCCTCGCTGAAAAACATTGCCACTGCCCCCGTGCCCTATGTCATCGAGCCGCCGGCCTGGGGAATCAAGGATTATGCACCGGGCGAAACCCTTTCTTTTGGTTTCATACTGATCGGCAACGCGCAGCAGTATTTACCGTTATGCATCATGTCATGGCAGCGTGCTTTTGCGCGTGGTGTCGGCGCAGGTGACGGCACGGCGGAACTGCTCGGTGTAAGCGTTATCAATGAGCATACTGGTGGTCAAGAGGCCGCCCGATTGATTCACCAACCGGGTCAGAGCCTGGCCGAACATCCGCGGCATGTAACTCTGCGCATAGATACGCTACCGGAGCACATCACCTTGCAGTTCGAGACGCCGCTCAGATTGCAGCACGAAGGCCACGCCCTGCCTCCCGCCAAAGTCAGTGCACGCGCCCTGCTCATGGCGCTGGTCCGCCGGGCGAGCTTGCTGGCCGAGATCCATGACGGCAAACCGCTCTATACTGCGGGTAAATTTTCCAGAATGACGGAGATTGCGAATCAGATTGAAAGCAAACATAATCTGACATGGCGTGACTGGACACGGCATTCATCGCGCCAGCAGCGTACCATGCAACTGGGCGGCTGCATCGGCAACTGGCAACTGCGCGGTAATCTTGCGCCATTCCATGATGCACTGCGCCTGGGATCATGGCTGCATGTCGGCAAGGAAACCAGCTTCGGGCTAGGAAAATATCGTATTCTGATGGAACACGGAACATAACTATGACGCACCTGAAAAATCTTGTGAATGCCCCTGATAATCATTTGATCGGAAAGGGAAAAATGACAGTAATGAGTAGCAACACAGCCCTGATTTAAAAGGGATTGAGACTTGACTGTTTGCGAGGATCCCCATGTGGCCGTAAGTAGCAACACAGCCCTGATTTAAAAGGGATTGAGACATTGGCTCGTCATCAAAGCTGTAGCGATCTGCCGTAGCAACACAGCCCTGATTTAAAAGGGATTGAGACAGAAAGAAACTGGCGATTTAGCTGAAGATTTGATGTAGCAACACAGCCCTGATTTAAAAGGGATTGAGACGCTCGGTTATGCCCATCTCTCTGTACTTTTCTGCGTAGCAACACAGCCCTGATTTAAAAGGGATTGGGACACAGAAGAAATCGAAATATCGGCAAGCTTGCCAGTCAGTATGTTTCCGCGGTTTCTCTTTACACTGGCAATCAGGTTGAACAATGGATCAATACTCATGAGCCGTTCGGTTTATTTGATTTGTTATGACGTCTGCTGCCCACGCCGGCTAAGGCAAGTTCACCAGTTTCTGCTGGGCTACAAGACGGGCGGACAGAAATCTTTTTTTGAATGCTGGCTGACGCCGCAAGAGCTGCGGGCGGTAAGAGTGCGTCTGGTTGAGTTGATCGATCAGACGGAGGATCGCGTTCATATCTTTCAGCTCGATCCGCGCATGAAGCCGGATTGCTTTGGTGTTGCGGTCACTATGACAGTGAACACCCCCTTTATTATTGCCTAGGAGGATACCTTGACGAGTCTTTATGTTGACCGGCGCGGAGTTGAACTGGAAGTGGATGGAGAAGCACTGGTTTTTCGTGAGAATGGCTTGAGAACTGGCACGGTGCCGATGGCGCCGCTGTCACGGGTGTTTCTGCGCGGCGATGTGCGCTTGCAATCCAGCGTGCTCGGCAAGCTGGGCGAACGCGGCATTGGCGTAATTGTCCTATCAGGCCGCAAGGCCGAGCCTACCCTCCTGCTGGCTCGGCCTCATAACGATGCTGCCAGACGGGTGGCGCAGTATCAATTATCAGGCGATGCTGCTTTTTGCCTGGCGTTCTCCCGCACCCTGGTTCTCGACAAGGTCGGCACGCAGCGCGATTACGCTTTAGCGCTACGCGAAGTTGCACTCGATCACCGCTATGAGCTGACGCTGGTTTTACGCACGCTCGATCAGATTCTGCTGCGTATCATGCAGATGCCTAACATTGCCGCACTGCGGGGTATCGAAGGCGCCGCATCGGCAGCACATTTTAAGGGCATTGCCGCAATTGCAGCTCCCCGGCTGAATTTCACCCAGCGCAACCGCCGGCCACCGCGCGATCCGCTTAATGCCGTGCTTTCTCTTGGCTACACCTTGCTGCATTCCGAGGCAGTGCTGGCACTTTATGGCGCCGGACTCGATCCGTTTATTGGCTTCTACCACCAACTCGATTTTGGCCGGGAATCCTTGGCGTGTGATCTCGTCGAGCCCATCAGGGTCGAAGTGGATAGCTTCGCATTACAACTCTTCCGCAAGGAAATATTGAGACCGGAATTTTTTTCCACATCAGAAAATGGCTGCTTTATGAACAAAAGCGGACGAGTGGCTTTTTATGCAGAATGGGAAGCCCTGGCGGAACGCTTACGCAAAATGCTGGCTGATCAAATTGCAAAATTGATGGTGCAACTCACGATCAGCCCACCCCCTACCAAGAATGAAAACGAGACTTGCTGACCATGCTGTACTGGATTATCGGCTATGACATTACCGACTCCCGGCGTTTGCAGCGGGTTCACCGGGTAGTGCTCCGTTATGCGATTCCGCTGGAGCTCAGCGTGTTTCTGCTTGCTGGTCATGAAATCGACAAGCAGCGCTGCATGGAAGAGATCAGCTCGCTCATCGATCCCGATACCGATGATCTGCGTTGCTATCCTCTGCCAGCGAGGGGTTTGCAGGAGCGCATCGGCAAGGCAACGCTGCCAGCCGGAATTCACTGGAGTGGGCTACCCTCTGGGCAAAACAGCATATAACAGTTTCTTCATGGCCAAATAGGTAATTAACGCTAAATGGTAACGATTTGCAAGGTTATTCTGGCCATGAAAGATTGCCGGCCATGGCAAGCTTGCCAATCATTACAACACTTTGCCATTGCAGTTATGATTTAACTTGCTGCAACCCGAAAAAAATTCTTTCTGGAGATAATGAATGAAATTCGATAGCCACCTTTGTCTGGTTTCCACACAAGCGACGCCTAATCTCGTGCCTGCGCTCGACCCAAGCTTCCAGCCCTCTGTCGTGACTTTGGCCGTCAGTGAAGATATGCAGGAAAAAGCATGCTGGCTTGAGAAAGTCCTGAGAGAACAAGGCGTCAAAGTGGAAAAATTAAATATTCCAGATCCTTACGATTACAACCAATGCTGGGAATGCTTTGCCGAATGGCTTGGTAAACAATCCGATGGGGGCGCGTTGAATGCAACCGGTGGAACCAAGGTTATGGCGATGGCTGCGCTGGATGTTTTTCGTGAAGAAAAGAAACCAGTGTTTTACATCAATATCGAGAACGACGAGGTGATTCGCCTCGATACCCGTGAAGTCCCATTCACGCTGCCAACCAAAATCAGACTGAAGCAGTATCTCGAAGCGCATGGTTATTCCGTGCTGAAGATGAGCAAGCCCAATATCAACAAGGATATCCGCGATTTTGTTGATCGCCTTGCCTATGAAAGTGAGCGTCTTGGCAAGGCCCTGGGCAAATTGAACTGACTGGCAAGCAAGGCTGTGGAAGCAAAGGAGACTGGGGTGTTCGTTTCCCAGGAACTGGACAAATACGATCTCGACAGCAAAGCATTTGACGATTTAATTTCGATGTTCAAGCATGAAAACATGCTTTCATTGAAGGATAACAGGCTCATCTTTCCTGATGGGCACGCACGCAGATTCGTGAACGGAGGATGGCTGGAGTACCTGATTCTTCAATCGCTATCCACTCTGGCGCCCACGCTGGGTATTACGGACTGGGGAACGGGCATTGAAGTGCTCGCGCCCAATGGTAAAACCCAGAATGAGCTGGATGCTGCCTGTTTGCTGAAAAATACTTTGTATATTATCGAGTGTAAATCGGCCAATCTGGCATTCGATGGCAAAACGGGCGAAACCAGCGGCACCGATGCGCTCTACAAACTCGATGCCTTACGCAGGATGGGTGGGTTGCGTACCCAGGCCATGCTGGTTGATTTCCGCGGCAGTTTGGGCGACATTGATAAAAACAGAGCGGCGCAGATGAATCTAGCAGTCGTTTCCGGTTCTCAGTTACGCGATTTACGGGGGGTATTGAAAGCATGGTTGAGATGAAATCTGCCAACTATTCGCGTCGTGTTCTCCTGTTAGTTACCGGTTTGACTCCGCAGGTGGTCACCGAAACGCTGTATGCCCTGGCCGTACAATCACAGGAAAAATTCATTCCGACGGAGATTCATGTCATCTCTACCGGAGAAGGTGCGGAACGTGCCAGGCTCTCCCTGCTTGATCCTTCCATCGGTCAGTTTTATGCGCTTTGTAAAGATTACGGTCTCCATGATATCGCCTTCCCACTTGAAAACATTCATGTGATCGAGGATACCTTCGGCAATCCGCTTTCTGACATCCGCACACCGGAAGACAATCTGCGCGCAGCTGATTATATTGTGGATTTTGTACGCAATTTTTGCAGCGATACGTCTTTGATGCTGCATGTTTCCATTGCGGGTGGGCGGAAAAGCATGGGGTTCTTTGCGGGTTACGCACTCTCAGAAGCTGTCTGGCAAAACATTAGACGCATTTTGCAAGTGTTATTTTCATCATGGCGATTCGAATCATATTTTCGGCAGTGCCTGGCAGGATTTCGAAGTCCTTTGATAAACGGCGAAAGTTACCCAGCCAGGAGAACGTGCGTTCGACTACCCACCGCTTCGGTAAAACAGCCCATTTACCTTCGAT
>NZ_FNDH01000085.1 GCF_900100485.1 Nitrosomonas sp. Nm132
GGTATGGGCGGTGATACCGGATTGACGAATCCGCGCGGCAACGATCCGCCGATTGATACGAGAAAGACCCGCCAGTCCTTTGCCAGCACCCGTGCAGCGCAACCAGTCGCCCACAGCATCTGTGCTCGGCAGCACACCCAGTTTCAGCAAATTGGATAATGCAGAGTCGCTCTTGAGGGTGCGCATATCCTTCAGCGACCGGCCACCACCATTGAGCATGAGCACCAGTGAGGTTACATAGGCCGTCACTTCATAGCTGTGTCCACTTCCAGGCTTTGGCATCTCTTGCTGTAACCACCGCTTAAATCCCAGACCATGGACAAATTCGCCAAATAGCACTAATCCAGCGTTCGCTGTCAATATCTCATCCGTTGCCTCTATCTTGAACGGAAGCACCATTTGCGCAGAAGCCCTCATTGCCCTACCTCATTTCATCACCCCATAGGTGAAAGTTTCGATCGCCTTAATTCTACCGGATCGCTTGTGTGGCAGGACATTCCGTTACTTTTCAATCCTTGAATCGCGGATCTCGGGCCCCACCCAAATTCCGCGATTGAATTTTTATCTTCCTTTTTTAGTGTGCAAAGGGATGCATATGAGAATGGAAACAAGGAGAAATTGGTAGCTTTTAACCCGAATATTTCATATATTCGCGTGATGATCACGCAGGATTTTGATTAATAGGAAAGTTTTGAGAAGGAGTGGTGTGGTGATTCATACACCCGACTGAGCAAAATCTTTCTTATTAATCAAAAGACAAGTGAGGGCACGTGCCAATTTATGAAATATTCGGGTTAATACATATGTCTCGGAACAGCTTGACGAACTCGGCGGCGATCTTGAGCGTTAGCGTGCGGGCATGCTGCACAAGCTTACCTGGTAGATGGAATAGTCGCCAGCGTACTGTGGCCACTCGATGACGCTGCCAATTGCCACCCGGTGCAGAATGCTTGAACAGGACAAACAAATTATGAGCGATTACGCCAATGCGAGAAAAGGCGGCATTCGCTTCGAACTGCCCGCAAGGCATGCGCGTCCCATGCCAACAAAGCCGATTTTTAGCTCCTTGATGCCATTCTCAGAGACTTCGCCGCGGCTTCGATACCAGATCAGTATTCTTCGAAGTGTCGGTAAGTTACACTAAACAGCCATCAAAAGTTGCACTTCGAATTTGAATCCACGATTCATAAATTTTTTAACCGTAAACGGAGGCGTACTATTGCTTGAGCATGTATTTGGCATACTCGTGATTCACTGACTCCGAGTACTTCGCCAATTTCCCGCAAATTCATTTCCTGCTCATAATGCATACCCATTACCATTTTTTCCCTTTGCGGTAAATTCCCGATCGCTGTAACCAGTGATTCCCGTAATTTTTTATCCAATAAGATTTCCAGCGGTCCATTATCAGACTCAGAGTTTAAGCGATCTAGGAAATGATCTTCGCCTTCCTCCTGGAAATCTTCATAATAAATCAATTGACCACCACGCACTTCCTGCATCGCCTCGTGATACTCATCAAGAGTTATGTTTAATTCAGTTGCTAATTCCTGCTCACTTGGAGGACAGCCCAAACGCTGCTCCAGCACTCTCATAGCCACTTCAATCTGCCGCATCTTCTTACGTAGACTGCGAGGCAACCAGTCAGACTCACGTAACTCATCCAATATTGACCCACGAATACGCTGTACCGCATAACTTTCAAATTGGCGTCCATAGGATCCTTCATAACGGCTTATCGCATCCAGTAAGCCAATCATGCCAGCTTGAATTAGATCATCTACTTCCACGCTTGCAGGAAGCTTAACCATCATATGGCGTGCAATGCGTTTTACTAGCGGTGTAAATTCAACAAGGAATTGTTCTTTGTTGATAATTTCAGATGTAGTATACATAGAGAGTTAAACCGAGAAATTCACCTTATTTTAGATAATCTGCATATATAACGTAATGCATGAAATTTTCGACACTTTCACTTGTATTATTGGGATAAAAATAGCGCAATAATTTTTCTGTTAACCGTTTGACTTCAACAACAAAAGCAGAAGCAGGGAAAGTCCCAACCGCTGGCTGGTCATAGCTGGCTAGTATTTGTAACTTCTCATCAAGCAAATACATCTCATAAATTTGATGTCTTATCAGTAAGTATTGCTTGTCGATTTCGCAATGTTGCCAAATATTTTCTATGTATTAAATTCAGAATTTATTTTATTGATTAGCATCGGGAAATCATATTTAACATATCTCATATCCATAATTCTTATTAATATATGAGTGTTTATAATAGATTTTCCTGATCCTGCCACAATTATTAAAATTTCTACGAATTGCAGTATCTACTTGCTAAGATTAAATCAGCGGCAACTTGCAAAAGCTATAGATAGTCGACTCTACTCGGATCCTTGCAAGATGACCTGGCCCGATAACCTGTCACGATTAATGTCACGCTATAGATTAATGCTACTAGCTCACATGATTCATTTGTTTCAGCATAGATTGGAGTTACTGCCAGAATTTGACATTACCAATCTAAATTTGAAATCCTATAGAGAAAATGGAGAGTTCCAAACTATAAGATTAAAAATTTTATGCAATTGAAATCTAGAATTAGCAGCATACTGATCTCCTAAAGCTTTATATTCAAGCGTTTTTATAGAAAAATTGGCTTATGATCGGCAACAATATTCACCGTCACCTTCAGACTGACAGTTTCATCTACCTTCGTATAACGGCTAGAATCAAACGGCAACGTTAAGGTATAAAATAACCATTCATACAACAATTTTGGTATCCGCAATACCGCTATAGATAACCTTAGAAGCGGCGAAAAAGTCATCTAATAATCTATTGCTTAATAAAATATTCAAGTCGCGACAATATCGATTTCCAATGCAATTTTTTAGCTTTATTTGCAAACCAATCTTCCTCATATTCAGAAAGTTGAGTCAAAAAATTGACGCAATAAACCATAACCTACCAGTAAATGCTATTAGTTTTTATGAGTACGCAATCTATTTCCTTTTCTCTTGCTTTTTTAATAACTTAACAGAGCACTCACTACGTTTTAAATTACTTTTTTGCTATGACTTTTACCGATGACTTAATGAGCATTATCAGGGACTCATATAATTTCCAATAAGGGAAACAGAAGATGATTTCTTCTATTATTCTGGAAATTCAGACAACCTGATCTCGGAGCATCCCTCGTTTTTAAAGCATTCTAAAGAACAAATATAAATCAATCGATTACATGTGCCAGGGGAGGAGATACAAAAATAGGCAGTCAAACAAACTGGATTTTGCGAAGATACGATTTTTGAGATGAACTCTATACAGATATTCTTTCGAGGAATTCCTGATGCCACAACTTCACTTGCCACTATTCCCCCACGGAGTAACCGAAGTCACCGAGAGTTTGTCGTTTATGCGTGAAGCAGAGCGAATTACTTACTATCACGGCAGCTTACCGGTGTTTACCCATGCAGCCGATGATCTGGCCTCATTTCGAATGATTACCAGCCAATTTTGCGTTAGCGGTCATGTTAAACAAGCCCAGATTGCGCGTGTATTTGGGATACCGCTGGTGACAGTCAAGCGCGCCATCAAACGATATCGTGAACACGGGCCGCGAGGATTCTACATCGAGAGAAAGTGGCGAGGACCCGCGGTACTCACCGAACCCGTGCTGACTGAAGCGCAGCGACTATTATCCGAAGGACTCAGCGTACTAGAGGTGGCCAATCGCCTGGAATTGAAACAAGACACGCTGAGCAAAGCAGTGCGGGCGGGGCGTTTGCATGTTGTTAAAAAAAAGACTGTAGCGTCAAGCTAAGCAGCAAAAGTGAACGCACCAGGCTGGATGCGCAAGCCCCGATGGGGGTGGCTACCCACAACATCATCGGTCGACTGGCAGCTAGCGTTGGTGCGCTGAGTGCAGTCGCGCCGCAATTTGCAGCAGCGCTCGATGTCCCTCATGGCAGCGTATTGTGTGCGTTGCCAGCACTCCTGGTGGTAGGCCTGCTCGACGGTATCACCGACTATTTCCCGCTTCAGTCTGGTTACTATGGGCCTACATGGACGCCCACTTTTTGCCAAGCTTTCAGTTAATGATTTTGAGAAAGTAAAGATTGCTGCCATACATCCGGACTTTTTATAAAGGCATATT
>NZ_FNDH01000016.1 GCF_900100485.1 Nitrosomonas sp. Nm132
GGAGAGGCCTACCGCCTCAAAACACTGCTCAATGATCTATGGAGCATGCCAGACAAACACAGTGCACACGCTTTTCTTACACAGTGGTCCGATGAGGTTAATCAAGCCGGCATTCCAGCTTTCCAGGCTTTTGCTAAAACTGTCACCTCTCATTGGAACGGAATTATTCACTTTGTCGAATCCCGTCTGACCAATGGCATTCTCGAGGGCATCAATAACAAGATTCAACTTGCCAAACGGCGCGCCAGAGGATACCGAAATATTAACAACTTCATTAATATGATTTATTTCTTATGTGGAAAGCTTCAGTTCACTTACCCACGGTATTTCACATAGAACCTGAAATTTTTTCATTTTTCAAAAGCACTTACGAAGCTTTTTTCACAACATTGGATCATTACAAAGCAGAATTACGTATTTTATTAACTAATAATTTCCAAATCATCGGTAGCACCTGAGTGCCGAAATTTCATGTGCGATGATGAATATATCTCAAAAATTGAAAGGAGCACGACGCTGGATTAGAACTGGATCATGGTCACCATACGATCCCCAACGCTAATCAAAAATTGAGGCTCAACAAATTGCGAATGTATCTAATTAAAAGTTTTGACATGAATGAGTTTAAGCGTAAAATTAAAAGCATAGAAGGCAAGTTGAACGAGATATTGCTAGAACGAAAAAATTAATAGAATTGATTATTAAGTAAATTGGCTTTTTGAATGCTATAACTCAAAAAAGCGAGTAAAAATTTTCCCTGCAGTGTTTGTTAAGGCTCATATTCTTTGAACCAATTCCTAGTATCTGGTTGTAAACCAAAGTGATGCTGTTGTGCGCTTCTTAAAAAAGAGGTACCTGATGCATACGGTTAGCAACCATCTTGAACCTTAAGGTTCAAGATGACAGTCTGACGGCATTTGCGGGGAAGCTATTTTGTATGTATGAAGTTGCATTAGTTTCAACGGTTTGGTTTGTTGAGAAAGCCGGGTTTTATGCTGCGATATGTTTCATGTAGAAAGAATTCTGGTATGCGTCTAAAGTAATTTAGATAATTTTGTATTTTCAATATTTCTTCTCTTTTTCTCAAGAGTCGAGTTAAATTACCTCCAGCAAAGCCGGCGATTCATCCAAAGGCAGAACGCTTGAACAGGTTATGAGCGATTACGCCGATACAAAAAAGGCGGCATTTGCCTCGAACCGCCGCCGAGTTGTTCGGAAACATTCGTACCAAAAGCTACCAATTGGCACAATCTCTCACTCCCTAGCCGACCAGCACTTTCCTTTCTTGGTTCTGCTCCCCCACGGCAGGAACAAACATGTTCTTGGAAAACCAAAATGTGCTAATAATACCGAAAATAGCGGTATCATGCGCGTGACTGCCATCAAATTTACTGATTCTTCTTTGTTTCTCCCCCCCGCGAGCGTATCCCAGCGTACTAAAGGATGAGATTAAGAAACTAATCGCGGATTTTGGGGGAATAACTCCGGTGCTCACCAAGGCAGAATAGACTATAAGTTGTCCCAACAATCACAATTCAGGTTTTATTTTTAAATCTTTCTTTGAGATCAGCAAAAGGATTAAAGGTAGCACTCGCCATGGCATTATCACGATCGGTCCGCCCTGCCGAATCCCTCACTTTGGCGTGCTCATTCTCATGACAATAAGTGCACAATAATTCCCAATTACTGCCGTCAGCGGGGTTGTCGTCATGATTATGATTCTTATGATGCACTTCTAGCAGTTGAACAGTTTTATGGTCGAAAGCGCGTGCACAACGACCACAAACCCATGGAAAGAGCTTAAGTGCCTGCTCTCGATAACCTTTCGCACGTTTTTCCGCATTCAGGCGTGCTTGCAGTACTACTTTATCAAGTTTGCTGGTATCCTTTGTCATTAGCATTTCACTCAAAAAAGATCCGAAAAAAAAAGCATTCTATCGTATCAAGATATATTTCTATACTCATCGCACTCCAAAATTCGGCAACTATATCTTCTCCCGCTGGGAGAAGGCCGGATGAGGGATTATAAAAACCGAATTTTGAAGTGTGACGAGTATAGTTCCCCAAACAACCTCTCTACGTTGATTCAGAATTTACACTCAATCATGGGCTGACGTAAGATGCAATTCATTTTCAAATACTGATCGTCAAATTGACAATAACTCAGAATTAAATAGCTTGTAAGCAATGAACATCTTATCACGTCGTATCGCCCATCTTGATATGGACGCTTTCTATGCATCGGTCGAACTTCTCCGTTACCCGCAATTACGTGGTTTGCCAGTCGTGATTGGTGGGAAATCTGATCATAAACCGACGATACAGGCAGATGGAAGTCTCCACTTTTCACGACTGCGTGAATATATCGGTCGTGGTGTGATTACAACAGCTACCTATGAAGCGCGGGCGATTGGCATCTTCTCTGCTATGGGCATGATGAAGGCAGCGCAGCTTGCTCCCGATGCCATTCTGCTGCCGGTTGATTTTGATGCGTACCGTCATTATTCGCGGCTGTTCAAGGCGGCCGTGGCAAGCATTGCTTCACAGATCGAAGACTCTGGCATAGATGAAATTTATATTGATCTAAGTGGCCTGCCCGACGATAGCCTGACGCTTGCAAAACGGATCAAGCAAGCGGTATTCGACGCCACTGGCCTCACCTGCTCCATTGGTATTACACCAAACAAACTGCTGTCGAAGATTTGCTCAAGTCTTGATAAACCCGATGGCATCACCATTCTTGACATGTCCGAGATTCCAAATCGAATTTGGCCATTACCAGTGCGTAAAATCAATGGAATTGGCCCTAAAACAGAAAAGAAACTTGCATCGCTTGGTATTTCGACGATTGCTGAGCTGGCACAGGCCGAGTTGGGCTTCCTTCAGACTCACTTTGGTCGCAGCTACTCAACCTGGTTATACGAAGCTTCTCATGGAATTGATGACCGCCCTGTCATCACTAGCTCCGAGCCCAAATCGATTAGTCGGGAGACCACCTTTGAGCGCAATCTTCATCCACGTCATGATCGCGCCGTTTTATCAGAAATACTCACTGTCCTGTGCATACGCATCGCAGAGGATCTCCAGCGCAAAGGCTACCTCGGGCGCACCATTGGCATCAAGCTGCGCTTCGAGGATTTCCATACTGTCACACGAGATATCACCTTGACTACATTCACTGCTGATCACTCATCCATACGCCATGCTGCGAGAGAATGTTTGCGGCGTGTGCCACTGGAAAAGAAACTGCGATTACTCGGAATACGCGTCACCAAGTTAACCACCATACATTCCCCGCAAGGGATTAATATTTTATCTCAGGGAGAATTGCCACTTGTGTTTCAGGAACAACAGTCAACAGAATCAATGGGATAATTCATCCACGCCAATTGAAGTTGTTTTCATCACACACTCACTTGCCAGTAATTATTTTCAAGAAAGCTGACAGAAAGAATATGGGGAGCCATGATGGTTCCTATTTTATTTCAAATCACTATACTCGGAACACTACATCCCTGGTGAATTGAATTATGTGAACACTTTAACAAGCCGTTGAAAAACTCGGCACTTTCAGCCTGAAATTCTATGGCGGATGCTATCTTGGCAAACACCTTCACTTTGCAGTCTCGTGGGCAACTCTCGCAAGACTATATCCACTTCTTTTTCCTAAAGTAGACAATCATGATCACGCTCATCCCGATCATTATTACCCACACCAGCAAATAGCCATATTCCCACTCAAGCTCAGGCATATGTTTAAAGTTCATGCCATAAACGCCGGCTAGAAAGGTCAATGGCATGAAGATGGTCGCGATAATCGTCAATACCTTCATGATTTCGTTCGTCCGGTAACTGACATTCGAGATATACAGATCAAGCATGGTCGTAAGCATATCCCGGTAAATCTCGACACTGTCAATGGCTTGCACGACATGATCGTATACATCGCGCAAATAGGGAGTAGTCGCCTCATGAATCAATGGTGATTCCCGCCGCGCCAAGGACGAGATAGCTTCGCGCAACGGCCACACTGCCTTATGTAGAAACAGGAGTTCCCGCTTCAACTGATAAAGTTGTTCAATAACAATCTTGCCAGGTCGAGTCATCAATTCCTCTTCCAGAAAATCAATCCTGTCACCCAATTTTTCGAGAATAATGAAATAGTTATCGACCAAAGCATCCAACAGCGAGTAAGCAAGATAGTCAGCATCCATCTTCCTTATTTTCCCTTTGCCAGTGCGTAGGTGATCGCGGGTTAAATGGAAAACATCTTTTTTGATATCTTCTTGAAATGACAGCAGAAATTTCTCACCAAGAATAAGACTGATCTGCTCTGGAACGATTCTGTTTTCCATCTCGTCATAAGAAAGCATCTTGAGAACGACAAATAGATAATCGCCAAAATCTTCACATTTAGGCCGCTGTACGATGCTCATCAAATCTTCGGTAACGAGGCGATGAATGCCAAAACTTTCACCTAATTTTTCAAGCAAAATCGGATCATGTACGCCATCCACATTGATCCATGTAATAGTAGGTTTTAGTTTGTAGAGCAAACACTCATCCACTTGCTTTAGTGTGCGCTCCTCAAAGCTCTGCGCATCGTAGTCTATGAGCGTGATATTAATACCATTTTTCACCTTCTCCCCTGTGTACAGCAAGGTCTCGGCGGGTAAGCCAATCTTTTTTACTCTGCGTTTAGTTGCTCTGGATATACGCATCAGGATACTACCCGAAAGAATCAATCACAATTTGACGATTGCATTTTATGAGGAATTACATTGGCTTTGGAGGCGGATAAGCTTACGCTATCCGTCAATACTCATCTCACCACCCCCTGAATAAACGATACAATCGCTCTACGACGTAGTAAAAAGCATTAAAGATGGGCGAATAATAGTTCGCTTATCCGCCCCAGCTACTTCAAATAAAATTAATCCAGCCCCAAAGACCTGAGCGTAATCTCAGTCTCTTCATAATCCTCTTTGAGGAATTCAATTTCATCGACTATCTTCACGACTCTGCTAACCGGAATCATGTCATCGGTCATATCATCAACATCAATATCATCAAAAGAAAGTTCTTTGTCCATTGCAACAAACCTCCTTACAACAAATAAAGATAGTAAATTAGTATCACATAGATTTGCTGCATAGAGTAAAAATAATGGGCGAATTATCCCCGCAATTTGAAGGTTTATAGAAGAAAAGTGAACGCATGATCGCCCTATAATAGGGCAACTTAAACATTGCTGGCGGAGAGCACTTTAGCCCTGCTTGGTGACATCAGTCAATAATGGGCAACTGCTGATGTGAGCTACCCATGGCCAGCGTTACCGGCGTCTTGTTCTCAGGGCGCAAAGCTGCGCCTGTTTTCTTCAGCACGAAATCGCTATCGCGTGATTAGGCTAATAAAAGCGCTACCCCTGCTTTAGCGACGTGAAGCTTCTTCTCAATTTCCCGATACCAACGACGACCGGTGAGGGTTCGCTTATCTACAAACACCGACTATTCCTCTGCCTGTAGTCGTTGTATCAGTCGAGCAGCAATGGGAAAATCCTTTCTTGAATAATAGATAAAAGTATCGCTCATGCCAATTGGCTTCTAATTTTGTCAATTATCTCAGCACACTTTCTCCGGCTACTTACTTTATAAGCATCTACATGTCATTATTATAAGAAATCCTGCGGCTATAAAGCAGCATTGTGATATAAAAAAGACTTTTCCCCTGTTCATATATGATCTCTAAAGTCTGAGAGAGTATAATATTTGCTCCGAAAGTTCCGAATAAGCAGGTTGTTAATATTTTATGTCCAAAAAACTTTTTCAGAGAACACCGATACTCGATGGTAATGACGTTAATGCTAAGCGTGAGGAAATACGATCCTATTTTCATACCACACTGGATTGTTATGAACAGCTTTTCGAAACGTTACGCAATGATGAAGCTTATTACATTAAGCCGATTACGCTACGGCATCCTCTGATTTTTTATTTGGGACATACTGCCACTTTCTTCATTAACAAATTGATTCTGGCTGGTTTGATTACCGAGCGAATCAACCCCAAGATGGAATCGATGTTTGCAGTTGGGGTGGATGAAATGAGCTGGGATGATCTAGATACGACGCATTACGATTGGCCTGCCGTGGAAGAAGTATGGGCTTATCGACGCAAGATGCGCAGCATCGTTGACAAGTTAATCAGCGATACTCCGTTAACCCTGCCGATTGGTTGGGATAGTCCTTGGTGGACGATTGTGATGGGAGTGGAACATGAGCGTATCCACCTGGAAACTTCTTCAGTGCTGATTCGCCAGCATGCGCTCCAATATGTTCAACCCCATCCGGACTGGCAGCCCTGCCGTAAAACCGAAGTCGCGCCGGATAATCAGCTCGTCACTGTTCCAGCTGGCAATGTACAGATAGGCAAAAATAAAGCTGACCCAACATACGGATGGGACAATGAATATGGACATCACTCAGCAGAAATCCCTGCTTTCCAGGCGAGCCGTTATCTGGTCAGCAATCAGGAATTTCTCGCTTTTGTTGAAACCAATGGTTATGGTATAGAGGATTACTGGGAAGAAGAAGGTCGCAGTTGGTTACAGCATACTCACGCCCAATACCCGACTTTCTGGCTCAAACAGGACAATCAGTGGCGTTTCCGCCTCATGACCGAGGAAATGCCGATGCCCTGGGATTGGCCGGTGGAAGTCAACTACCATGAAGCCAAAGCTTTTTGTAACTGGAAAACCAAAACCACCAGCTTGCCGGTACGTTTGCCCACCGAAGACGAGTGGTACCGATTGTACGATGCGGCAAATTTATCTGAAGTGCCTCATGCCAGTCCAGCTGTCGGCAATATTCATCTCGATTATTATGCTTCCAGTTGCCCAGTGACTGAGTTTCCTCAAGGCGAATTTTTCGATATCGTTGGCAACGTTTGGCAATGGACGGAAACGCCGACCTATCCATTCGAAGGATTCGACGTTCATCCATACTATGATGATTTCACCACGCCTACTTTTGATGATAGACACAATCTGATCAAAGGCGGTTCCTGGATTGCGTGTGGCAACGAATCATTAAAATCCTCGCGTTATGCATTCCGCCGTCATTTCTTCCAGCATGCCGGGTTTCGCTATGTTGTCACCGACACCCCCGCCTTCCAACCCAGCTCCCATTATGAAACAGACAAATTACTGTCCGAATATGCTGAATTTCATTATGGCGATAGTTATTTCGATGTACCTAATTTCCCGGCTACCCTGGCCAAACTGGCTATTGCTGCTATGGGCAGCAAACCAGTACGGAAGGCGCTCGATCTGGGATGTGCATCAGGGCGCTCCACGTTTGAGTTGGCAAAGCATTTTGATCATGTAACAGGTGTTGATTTCTCAGCTCGCTTCATTAACCAAGGCGTGCAACTCGTTCAGCAGGGTGTGTTGCGTTATACATTGACGGATGAAGGCGATCTAGTTTTTTATAAAGAGCGTACGCTCGCAAGCCTGGGTCTTGACGATGTCAAGCACAAGGTCGAGTTTTTCCAAGGAGATGCCTGCAATCTCAAGTCGATTCTCACTGGCTATGATCTCATCCTGGCCGCCAATTTGATCGATCGTTTATATGATCCGACCAAATTCCTAGCGAACGTACACAGTCGTATCAATCCGGGTGGGCTGCTATTGATTGCCTCCCCCTATACCTGGCTGGAAGAGCACACTAAACGCGAAGCTTGGATCGGTGGCTTCAAGCGAGCTGGCGAAAGCTTTACAACGCTGGATGGCTTGAAAGAAATACTGAGTAGCCATTTCAGACTGATTCAGGGGCCGCAGGAAGTGCCTTTTGTCATTCGTGAGACCAAGCGCAAATTCCAGCATACCTTGTCGGAGGTGACTATGTGGGAGAAAGTTGCGTGAGTATTCAATTCGATCGCGACATCCAGCGGGCTGGAACCAGCAGCACAAAGTTTGATGAGCGTCTGGGGATATTCGGCAATGCGAATGTAATGCCATTATGGGTTGCCGACATGGATTTCGCCGCTCCCGCCGAAGTCACGCATGCATTGATCGAACGTGCCACACATCCTATATACGGTTATACGCTTTTTCCTGATAGTCTCTACGAATCACTCATCGATTGGTTAAAGCTGCGTCATCATTGGCAAGTGGAGCGCGAGTGGATCATTTTAAGTCCTGGGGTTGTCCCTTCGCTAACAGCAACGATCATGGCGCTCACTCAACCCGGTGAACAGATTATTGTCCAACCACCGGTGTATTTCCCTTTCTTTTCCGCAGTAACCAAAACTGACAGGCAATTGATGCTCAATCCATTGCGCCTTGTAAATGAACGATACACCATCGATTTCGATCAATTGGAACAAGTTGGCGAGAATGCGCGCATGCTACTATTCTGTTCACCCCACAATCCCGTAGGCAGAGTATGGAGCAAGTCTGAGCTTGAGCAACTTACTGAAATGGCTAGCAAGAATAATTGGGTGATCATTTCCGATGAAATTCATGCTGATCTGGTATATCCAGAAAACCAGCATCATCCCCTGGCAAGCCTGGCCGAGAATCCCGAAAATATCATTACGACTATTGCTCCAAGCAAAACCTTTAACATTCCCGGACTTCATCTGTCTGCTCTCATCGTACCGAATAAAATCCATCGTGCTGCAATCACCCATTTCTTTGACATGATTCATGTCAGCGCTGCCAATCCCTTCAGTATTGTTGCATTTGAAACCGCCTATCGAGAAGGCGCGAAATGGTTGGATGAATTGATGGTTTATCTAAAAAATACACGTGACCATGTCAGCGCGTATTTATCCGAACACTTGCCATGCATTCAATTGATCAAGCCAGAAGGGACGTATCTCCTTTGGCTGGATTGCCGCGCACTTAACATGAACGATAATCAGCTCAAGCATTTTTTTGTTCACGAAGCTGAAATTGGATTGAGCCCTGGCGTTTTATTTGGGAAGAAAGGTAGCGGTTTCATGCGCATGAATATTGGCACTCCCCGCCACAATATTATGGCAGCACTTGAAAATATCAGAAAAGCTTACAACCGGATAAAGATAAGATCAGGAAAAATATTATAAAACGACTATCTTTGTAATTTACCAAGAAACATTGCGATATTAGAGCTGTTCCATGGTAGGATATCCTCGTCTCTCAAAAGATCAGGGAATTTCTTGGCTGACATTTGACAAGCTTCATCATCACCAATTAGCAAGATTTTCATCTTGGCTTCAAAAACGCAACGGAGTTCCCATAATTGCCCATCAGCCCGAACGGTATGTGCTGTAATGATGCCAATCGCCCCATTACATCCTCTGACTTTTTCCCGGCATTCCTCTTTCCATGCACTCTCCCAAGATTTTTTTTCTGGCATGAAAACGCTTGTGAGCTCCGGGCTCTCTTTGTTTATCTGCTCTATAAGCTTATCCCTAAGATCGGCATCCTTGAGTGCGAAACTGATGAAAACCTGATTAGTTGACTCCATTTTATTCCTCCCTCACTTATAATCGTTAAGAGATACGAATCTACATCCCTTCCAGCCTCTTTCCCGGCTGCGCGGAAAATATAGCATTCACCCACTCAAGCGTCAACGCGATTACGCTGCAGTAACCCTATACCCAGACTAGCCATCACAATAGAAACTAGAGGATTAATTACATTCAAGAAAGCATACGGAGCGTAATCTAATACCGGAATCCCCAGTGTTGCTGCATAAAAAGCCCCTGCGGTTGTCCATGGAATCAACGCTGTTGTCATGGTAGCGCCTTCTTCCACAGACCGAGATAGCATTGCACTATCAAGTTGCGCTTTATGATAAGCATCCTTAAATAATTGACAATTCAGAATGATTGAAAGATATGCCTCTCCCATTCCCATATTGCTGATTAGCCCGGATAGTATCGTAGTTGCCATGAGGGTGCGGATACGCTTAATACGCGCGATTATGCGTTCAAGAGCAACGGAAAGAAATTTTGCCTGATGCAAAATACCTCCCAACGCTAGCGCCATCATTGATAACAGCAGCGTCCAAGCCATACTATAAATACCACCATGACCAAGCAATGCGTCGATATTTTCCATGCCCGTCGTACCAGGATTATTAAGCCAAAGCGCATTGAAGACATCGATGGTGTCTCTTCCTTGATAAAAAATAGCAATCATCATGGCGAGTACGATACTGCATGACATGCTAATTACCGGGGAATATTTTTTGATGCTCATACCAAACAGGCATAACAACGGTAATAATGTGATCCACAGATTTAACTGAAATGTACTTTTCAGTACAGTTTGAATAGCCGTTATTTCCCCTGCAGGTAATGCATAATCCGAATATTGCAACCCCACCAAAATATAAATGATAAGTGTTAGCGCATAGGCTGGGAAGGTGGTATATAGCATGGCATGAATGTGGCGGTAAAGATTTGTGCCAGCACTCATAGCCGCGAGATTCGTCGTATCTGACATGGGTGATAACTTGTCACCAAAGGTAGCGCCCGACACAATCATACCGGCTACGATTACTAACGGAATTCCGATGACCTCGGCAATACTAATGAGTACTACTCCTATTGTTCCTACTGTACCCCAGGAAGTACCCGTCGCAATCGACATGAGACTACATAAGATTAATCCAGACGCAAGAAATACTACAGGGCTGAGCAAATCCAACCCATAATACAGGAGGCTGGCAATTGTGCCGCTTTGCATAAAACTCGCGATCACCATCCCTATCAAAACAAAAATGTAGATTGCAGGGAGCGCACTGCTGATCCCTGTCTTCATCATGCGGTGAATATCTGTGAAGGTATAGCCAAGGCTAGCTGCATGCACACCCACCCATAGCAAACAAATAAAAATAATGGCATGAATGTAGATCTCCAAGACGAATAGCCCTAATGAGATCATTAAGAACACACCGAGTAAACAAATGATAGTCTGAAAAAGAGATGGCTCTTTGAGATCTTTCTGCTTGCTAATATCGATCTGCCGCATTTTTTGCTCAATCATTGCCCATCTAAGGAGTCCCCTGAATAAGTCAGTCAGATAGTAGGAAAGGAATTGGTTTCACATTTTTTCCTACCCATGAAACAGTTTAAGCTTTACAGTCAAAGAATTTACCATAAAACCTCAACAAACGAGGAAAAAGCAGTTTCTGCAAGAGAAGGAAGTAGTTATTCCATAGTTACACGGCTGGGAGTGATGATTGAACCATGCCACCTGTTTAATCCCACAGTGGATTGCAATAGAAGAAGCGCTCCACAATACCTCGATACTGAGGAGGTCAGCTGAATTGGATGCTGGAATGAATACATGCTAGATGAGGTCACGATACTTAGCTTTCGGCACTTATTAGAGCTGCTGGAGCTATCAAGCTGTCTACTCAGAAAATAATAGCTTTCCTGTTTCTGGGGTATATCAATCAAAATTTCTTGCTCACTGAGAACAGCAAGGTGTAGTATTTTTCCCGCGGGAGATTTAAGAATGAGGGCAGGCAAAACTTACAACTCGTTTTTTATGAATAGCTTGATAGTAGCCATCACTCTATTAATAGCAAGAGCCTTCATAAATAAGAAAGAATCTATGGATCGAGATGAGGCTTATCATTTCAAGGTCTGCTGACATTAGCTGTTACTTTGATTGAACAAAGGAGGTTTATATGAGACAAAGAATTGCCCACGTTGATGACGATCCCGATATCCGTGATACTGTCCGTCGTATTCTAAATACACACGGATATGAAGTTGATAGCTATCAAACAACGAAAGACTTTATCAACGCATTGAGTGAGCCTTCTGTTGTACCCGATTTAGCTATTCTGGATGTAATGGTTGAATCTATGGATGCAGGACTGACTACATACGTCGAATTACACAATCGTTTTCCTAAAATGCAAGTAATCTTTTTAACTTCACTCGGTGATATGATTTTGCCTTATTTTGAAAATAAGTCAGAAGAATGGATCTGTATTATTGAGAAGCCTATTGAGCCATCAGATTTGTTGTCAATCGTTCGTGATCGTCTGGGAACGACCAAGCCTGAGCTGAGCGTTTCTTAGGACGAGCCATCATGGCTACTGCTGATTTTTCTTGGAACACATCTACGCAGAAATTTACCTTGGCAGGAGGAAAAGAAAGTGGGCAAAAATTAAGTGATGAAATATTAATAGATAATATTCGCTGGTTTATCATTTTTCGATGGGCTGTGATTGGCGTGCTTGTTCTTTTTCAGGTTGTAGCGCTGATAGCATCCGATACGCTCACTCAACTAGGAATCAGGGAACAACAACATTGGCCACTTGCCATTACAGCCATTTTAAGTGCTGCCAATTTTGCCTATATCTATGCATTAGATTTCTGTCAGCCTTCAAAATATAACTCACCTTCAATCATCATTTGGGTGCAGATCATTGTTGATTTATTATGTTTATCGATAGTCGTGCATTATGTTGGAAGTACCGCAACACCTGCTCCTTTCTTCTATATTCTCCATATTGCTTTATCATGTATTTTCTTCTCGGCACTGGAAAGCTTATTTGTCGCAATCATAGTTTCCGCGATGTACTCGATTGTTTTACTCGCTGAAAGCGAAATGTTTTTTCAGGTATCACAATCAGTCCTTATAGACCCATACTTTTCAAGTGAAAGTTTGCATAAAGGTCGTGTTCTAGTATGGATGATCGCACTCGATACTTTGTTTCTTATTGTCTGGTATGTCGTCTCACGCCTTACACTTGTTATTCGTAAGCACGAACAATATCTCCGTGAAGCTTATGAGCAAATCAATCAGGCCCAAGTTGCAAAAGATCAATACGCCATGCTTATGACACATCAACTCAAAGCGCCGCTCGATGCCATTCGAAGCAAAATCAATTTGATTAAAGGAGGATATTGCGGACAAGTTCCAAGAGAAATAGAAGAAGTACTAACCAGAATTGACAGACGTGGGCATAGTATGTCTAATTTAATTCTGGATGTACTTAGACTCGAACGACTAAAAACAGCCGGACGAAATACGGGTGCAATGGAATACATTGATATCTCAGAGACGATTCATAAATGCGTCGATAAACTAGAACCAGTAGCAAAGGCCAGGAATATTGAAATAAAGCTATCGATCCAGAATTTTTTTTCCTGTGGCATCCCGGATCAGATAGAAATAATGCTTGAAAATATCATTGCTAATGCTATTACTTATTCTCATGATAATGCCGCAATTGATATTGTTTCCATCGTTGAATCATCGGATAACTCAGCAATCGTGACAATCACTGATTATGGGATTGGAATTGAAGAAAAAGACTTACCGAATATTTTTGACGAATACTTTTATTCTCCAAGAGCAGTGATGCATAACCAATCATCCAGCGGCATCGGCCTATCGCTGGTTAAAATTGCTGCAGGCAATAACCATCTACAGCTCAAAGTTACCAGTGCACCAGGCTTGGGAACAGCATTTTCTGTGATTTTCTCAAATATTCGAGTTCCTAAAGAAGGATCTTAGCCGGTTGTCATTCATCACTAAGATTACTTGTCATTAACTAGCATTTAATAATTAAGGAAGATTTCTCTTAATTATTAAATGTTAGTGCGCTCTTCACGTTTTTCCGGTAAAAAAATTTGCAGCAAATCATTTAAATACCGCCTGCCAGCTACAGTTGGCATAATTCGATGATGATCCCAGCTAATTAATCCTTGTTGCTCTGCTTCGTCCAGTTGTTGTTGTACAACAGTAATAGGTAATCCAGTATGTGTCTGAAAGTTTTCAGGTTGGAATCCACTGATCAAACGAAGTGCATTCATCATGAACTCAAATGCTCGATCTTCCGCTTGGACTTCGTGTTGAGATTGCACGGGATCACCTAGGGCATCTTCCTTACCTAAAATTTTCTTAAGATACTGCTTAGGTTGTTTATAACGCATTTGCCGTACTATTTTGTCTTGAAAGCTAATTTTGCTATGCGCTCCTGCACCGATACCCAAATAATCACCAAATTGCCAGTAATTCAGATTGTGGTGTGATTGATAACCAGGCTTGGCAAATGCTGAGATCTCGTAGTTTGCATAACCAAAACTTGATACTGCTTGTTCAATCATCAATTGCATCTCAGCAGAGAGATCATCATCCGGCAGCGTGGGTGGGAAGCGATAAAATAACGTATTTGGTTCCAGTGTCAGATGGTAAGCTGATATGTGCGGAGCGCCTGAGGCGCATGCAATTTCAATATCATTACGTGCTTCCTCCAAGGTTTGATCTGGCAATGCATACATCAGATCAAGATTCACGTTAGCAAAATTCTTTAATGCAATCTCGACCGCACGATGTGCTTCCCCATCATCATGGATACGCCCCAATGCTTGCAAATGCCTTGGATTGAAGCTTTGAATACCCACAGACAGGCGATTGATTCCTGCAGCACGGAAATCTGCAAATTTTTGTGCTTCGAATGTGCCGGGATTAGCTTCCAGTGTGATTTCAGCAGAAAGCTCCAGTGACAGGAGCATCCTTACATGGGTAAGAATTTTATCAACTGCTTGTGCGCTTAATAAACTGGGTGTTCCACCACCTAGAAACACACTACTGACAGGACGCCCCCAGATTTGAGGTAATGCCATTTCCAGATCACGGATCAGTGCCGACACGTACTCCTGCTCGGGTAATACATTTCCCTTGTTGCCAATTTCATGCGAATTAAAATCACAATATGGACATTTCTTCACACACCATGGGATATGAATGTAGAGGCTCAATGGCGGTAAAGAGGTTAACCTGGGCGAACGAGTATTAAGGATGGATGAAACAGAAATAGCCGTTGCCATAATCAATCAAGTGCACTTTTTTGATGCATAAACAGTCAGAGTTTGTTGGTTATAAGAAATTCGCTTAATTTTTTGAGCGCCTTTCCACGATGACTGATCCGATTTTTTTGTTCCATGGAAAGTTCTGCTGCCGTTTTACTCAACTCAGGTAAGAAAAAATACGGATCGTATCCAAACCCCCCTTCCCCGCGTGATTCCAATATGATTTCACCATGCCAACTACTATCAACAATGATTGGTTGTGGATCGTCAGCATGTCTCACCAGGACGATAATGCAATAGTAATAGGCATGCCGATCTGATTGATTTTTCAATATGCCAATTAGTTTCTGGTTGTTACGTTCGTCTGATTTTGGTGCTCCTGCATAGCGGGCAGAGAATACACCAGGTGCGCCATCCAGAATATGGACACAAATACCCGAATCATCTGCAAGCGCAGGTAATCCAGCAGCTCGGCTAGCGTGGCGTGCTTTGGCAAGCGCATTCTCAACAAAGGTACCGTAAGGCTCTTCAATTTCAGTTATACCCAAACTCGATTGCGGTATGACTTCAATATCAAGTGGTACAAATAATTGTCGTATTTCTTTAAGCTTGCCTGAGTTATTACTGGCAATGACGAGCTTTTGCATAATTTTATTAATCCGATGCGAGCGCCGATTTTTGCAAGGAAATCAGTTCCTGTATTCCTCGTTGAGCCATGTCCAACATAGCATTCAATTCGTTCCGACTGAATGTTGCGCCTTCTGCAGTTCCTTGTATCTCCACCAAACCGAGATCCCCCGTCATCACGACATTCATGTCAGTATCACAAGTAGAATCTTCGGAATAATCTAAATCAATCAAGGGTACTCCATGATGCATGCCAACCGAGATAGCCGCAACGTGATCTCGAATTGGATTGCTTACGATCAACCGTTGCGCAAGCAAATGCTCGACTGCATCGTACAATGCTACAAACGCACCAGTAATACTTGCTGTTCTAGTTCCACCATCTGCTTGTATGACATCACAGTCAATCTGAATAGTACGTTCTCCTAATTTCTCCAGATTAATGATTGAGCGTAATGCTCGTCCTATCAAACGCTGAATTTCCATGGTGCGCCCTGATTGCTTGCCTTTTGCCGCCTCTCGCTGCATACGCTCACTCGTCGAGCATGGCAGCATGCCATACTCAGCAGTCAACCACCCCTGCCCTGATCCTTTGAGAAAGGGAGGAACTTTGTCGACAATACTTGCTGTACACACGATCTTGGTATCTCCACACTCAATGAGTACAGCTCCTTCCGCATGCTTAGTATAACGACGAG
The DNA here is from genome assembly GCF_900100485.1 of Nitrosomonas sp. Nm132. Classification (GTDB taxonomy): domain Bacteria; phylum Pseudomonadota; class Gammaproteobacteria; order Burkholderiales; family Nitrosomonadaceae; genus Nitrosomonas. Next base: position 16,154 of record NZ_FNDH01000016.1, read on the forward strand.
TAATCTTGATCGGACGAATTTGGGTAAGAGCACGATTGTTATGACGAAACATCATTGGAGCCTATTATTGAAGATTTTCTGTTTTAACCCGAATATTTCATAAATTGGCAAGTGAGGACACGTGCCAATTTATGAAATATTCGGGTTATATACAATTATTAAATGTTCAGGTAGCAAAACGATAAGAAGTCGGTTTGGGTGGAGAGCCTGTTGATACTGTTAATATCTCATAACCGTTCTCGGTAACCAGCACTGTATGTTCCCATTGAGCTGATAAGCTGCGATCTTTAGTAATAACTGTCCAACCATCTGGTAGGGAACGGATAGCTGCCTTACCCGCATTGATCATAGGTTCTACTGTAAAAATCATTCCAGGTTTAAGCATTAGACCTGTTCCAGGACGCCCATAATGAAGAACCTGTGGTTCCTCGTGAAATTTTGCACCAATACCATGGCCACAAAACTCTTTCACTACGCTATAACCAGCACCCTCAGCTATCCGCTGAATAGCATGACCAATATCACCCAAGTGTTTTCCAGGTCTGATTTCTTCTATCCCTTGCCACATCGATTCATAAGTCACCTCACACAAGCGCTTAGCCTGTATCGATGGCTGCCCAACATAATACATCCGGCTGGTATCTCCATGATAACTATTATAGATTACCGTTACATCAATATTGACAATATCTCCTCCCTTCAATTTTTTATCCCCTGGAACACCATGACATACCTGATGGTTAATTGAGGTACAAATTGATTTTGGAAAAGGACTGTGCCCTGGGGGAGCGTAATTAAGTGGCGCAGGTATAGTTTTTTGAACATCAACCATATAGTTGTGGCAAAGCCTATCAAGTTCACCAGTCGTAATTCCCGGAACAACATAGGGTGTAATGTAATCGAGCACCTCGGATGCTAATCTTCCAGCTATCCGCATTTTTTCAATTTCTTCAAGGGTTTTTATATGAACCGTCACAATTTCTTCCAAGGAATCCAACTATTACATAAAATAAATTTTTCATTTTTTATATTTTAGAGCTTACTACTTGTTTCTAGAAGCGCTCACATTCGGTTATTTCTAGTTTACTATCAGGAAATTGCTGTGCAAGCATAAAAATTTTTTCTTTCACTTCCTTTGTCGGTTCGCGAATAACGAATTTTACTTGCTCCAAACTCAACCTCCTCATATTTACGTTTAAAATACCCTTGCTTTTTAATTCTTCTATTAATTGTGTCGCTAAAGATCGTTCACGTAGCATGCCAAATGATATTGCGTTATGCCACTGACTATGCTCATTATTTTGAATATACTGGTAAGGTATATTGAATTTTTGTAGCTTATTAATTTGCCTTTTAATTTCACGCTCTGTTTTGGAGGAAGGAATATATACCCAATACACAATAATCTCACCCGCGGGTAACTCACTTAAGTAACTATCTAATTCCAATTCTGAAATATTATTTTTGATTCGCTGCAAATCAATACCAAATAAATTTCCCCATTTTAAGCATGCTACTCGTGAGGGTAATAATCTTATTTCTTCTAAATATGATTGCGTAATATGTACTTTATTTGTTTGATTCGATTCTAGCTGAATGATCATCAAAAAAACTATGTTAACAAGCAATAATAAGAAGAAAAATATTTTCATTCTGATGGATTATTAGCTATGACCGTTTACTGTTATTAATAAACCTTGTTAGAATGCGTTACTGAATACAGCGCTTTTCTTTTTATGAAAACCTTAAAAACCTTAAAATCTTCAAAATATGAAATTCATTAAAAATACTGCAGTCGTTTTTGCATTTATATTTTCAAATCAAGTTTTTGCCGATACATCTAATGCTCATGGTGATCCTGAAAAAGGCAAAGAAATTGCTATGGGTGTTTGTTCTGGCTGCCATAATGCCGATGGCAATAGCGTTATCCCAAGCAACCCGACTCTTGCTGGCCAGCATGCAGAGTATATCACCAAGCAACTAATGGATTTCAAGGTGGAAGGTGATTCACCGGCAAAACGCGATAATCCGACGATGGCCTCCATGGTTGCAGCATTAACTGTAGATGACATGAAGAATCTTAGTGCCTACTATGCTCAACAAAAGACCAAAGTTGAAACTATTAGTGATGGCGGTAAATCATTACTAGAAATAGGCAAAAGAGTCTATGATGGCGGTAATTTAGAACATAATGTACCAGCTTGCTCAAGCTGTCATTCCCCTAACGGCGCAGGTATTCCTCCTCATTATCCTAAACTCGCAGGCCAGCATACAATCTACACGATTTCGCAATTAGAAGCATTTCGTCAGGGAAGTCGTGCCAACGACAAAAATCAAGAGATGCAAAAGGTTGTATTGCGCATGAGTGCGCAGGAAATGAAGGCTGTAGCTGAATATATTGCAACGTTACAGTAGATCAAAATTCTGTTGTAAAGATTAAAAAATAATTGTTAAGTTACCCCGTTGGTATTACCGGAGTAACTTAACACTTCTATAATACCCAAGAACTAAAAATACGATCTGCTGCAAACAGTGTTTTGTCTATATCTTCATTATTGTGCATAATCGAGACAAAACCAGCCTCAAATGCAGATGGTGCAAAATAAATACCTTCTTGTAACATCGCATGAAAAAAGCGATTAAATGCTTCTTTATCGCATGCCATTACATCTGAAAAACTCTTGGGTAGTTCCTTACAAAAATATAAGCCAAACATTCCACCTACTGACTGAGCACAAAAATCCACGCTATGTTTATTGGCAGCAACAGTTAATCCTTGAGTCAGTTGATGAGTTTGAGCCGCAAGTGTTTCATAAAACCCAGGTACTTGCACTTCTCTTAACGTGGCTAATCCAGCAGCAACTGCCACTGGATTACCTGATAAGGTACCTGCTTGATATACTGAACCAAGGGGAGCTAAACATTGCATAATATCCCGCCGCCCTCCGAATGCAGCCATAGGCATACCTCCCCCTATCACTTTACCAAGTATCGTCAGGTCAGGTTTAATCTGGTAAAGTCCTTGGGCACATTCCAGACCTACGCGAAATCCCGTCATGACTTCGTCAAAAATCAGTACGCTAGCATGTTTTGTACATAGCCTTCTCAAGGCCGCTAAGAAATCCGGCTCTGCTTTTACCAGATTCATATTACCTGCGACTGGCTCAACGATAACAGCGGCAATTTCCTTGCCAATTTCATTAAAGATCTTTTCCAGGCCATCGACATCGTTATAACTTAATACTAGGGTATGGGCTGCAGTCTCAGGTGGAACACCGGCTGAACTTGGATGACCAAAAGTCAATGCACCAGAACCTGCTTTTACCAATAAGGCATCATCATGACCATGATAGCATCCCTCAAATTTAATGATGCGGCTTCTACCTGTATAGCCTCGTGCTAAACGAATAGCGCTCATCCCAGCTTCAGTACCTGAACTCACCAAACGTACCTGCTCTATTGAAGGGAGCAATCCGCAGAGAAGTTCAGCAATTTCCAATTCTGCTTCAGTGGGAGCCCCAAAGGATAATCCATTCTGTGCCGCTTCCTGAACTGCTTTAACCACTTTTGGATGAGCATGACCAAGGATAAGTGGCCCCCATGAGCCGACATAATCTATGTAGGATTTTCCATCCACATCCCAGAAATAGGCGCCCTGACCACGTTTGAAAAAAACAGGCGTGCCGCCAACAGATTTAAAAGCGCGCACAGGCGAGTTCACACCGCCAGGAATATATTTTTGGGAAGATTCATATAATTGTTGATTAAGTGAAGTCATTTACTTACTCGTTATTAGGATGAAGAAGAAAAAGTCTGATCAGTTTTCAAAAATAACTGGGTAAAATTTTTTGCTACGGATCGAATATTTTGAGCGCCATATAACCCATGACTAACCGCGATAGAATCACTTCCATGATTGATCAGTGAAGCGGCATTTGCCAAAGTAATGCCACCAATTGCAACGATGGGGATGCCCAGTTTATTCTTTGCTTCAGATAACAAATCAGTTGATGCTCTTACTGTATTAGTTTTAGTTTTTGAGTGGAAAAAAGCACCAAATGCGACATAATCAGCTCCCTGTCTTTCTGCCTCAAGAGCCAATTCGAGTTGATTATAGCAGGACACACCAATAATTTTATTTTGTCCTAAATAATTCCTAGCATCACAAATAGCGATATCTTCTTTTCCAACATGCACCCCATCTGCGTCGACCTCTATGGCCAGATCATAATGATCATTAATGATAAAAAAAACATTGTGTTGCTTGCAAAGTCTGGCTAGTGCTCTTGCCTGATGTAGTCGCAATATAGAATCAGCGATTTTATTTCGATATTGAACATATTGAACGCCAGCCAGGAGGATTTGTTGTGTCATTGCACATAGTTGCACCGTATCAGCTATGTCGGGTGTAATAGCATATAAGCCATTAATTCCATAAGAAATCATTGAGAATCACTACTTTCCTTCTTCTACTTTATCTTCATCACACGCCCAGAAGAATCTATCTGGCAGGTATTGACCCATCCCGGGACGAAATCCTGATTTCAGGGCATGCCAAGTATAGTCTTGCGCTTCATAAACACTTTCAGCAATCGGCAAACCATGTGCGAGAGAAGCAGCAATTGCTGATGACAACGTACAGCCCGATCCATGGTAAGCACTGGGCAATCGCTGCCACTCATCTGAACGGACAACACCTCCAGAATCATACAATGTATTAATTACTTTGACGGTATTTTCATGAGTACCTGTAATCAAGGCATATTCGCACCCCATCTGCAATAGACGGTCTGCACTCTGCCTCAAATCAATAATCTCCAATTCGTCCTCATTCTCAAGCACCAGTCGCCTTGCTTCTATGCTGTTTGGTGTAATAATCGTAACTTGCGGAATCAATAAATCACGAATAGCTGTGATTATTTGCTCATTAGCGAGTGGATCGCCGCGACCAGAGGCAAGAATCGGATCAAGAACTACCGGAATATTTGGGTAATCGGCAATTATTTCAGCTATGGCTACGACAGCTTCAACACTGCCGAGCAAGCCTATTTTGAAAGCGTCTACTGGCATATCTTCAAGCACGATACGAGCTTGATCTGCAACCCACTCAGAATCTAATGACATTATATTCTCAACACCAACAGTGTCTTGAATGGTCACCGCAGTGATGACGGAAAGTGGGTGACAACCCATACTTGCTAATGTGAGAATATCAGCTTGTATACCTGCGCCACCGCTTGGGTCGCTTGCAGCAAATGATAATACTTTTGGGGGTGGTTGAGACATGCAATAATACCGTAAAATATAATTTTAACTTAAAAGGATGTTTCTATCTATCATGTCAGCCGATGAAAATCAGGTTTATCACCGATACATGTGTTTGATCTGTGGTTATATCTATGACGAAGCCGAAGGTGCGCCGCAAGAAGGGATTCCTCCTGGAACACGATGGGAAGATGTGCCGATTAATTGGACTTGCCCTGAATGTGGGGCGCGTAAAGAAGACTTCGAAATGATAAAAATATAATGCGCATACTTCACACGATGTTGAGAGTAGGTAATCTCGAAAAATCTATTCATTTTTATACCAATATTTTGGGTATGAAAATCTTGCGCCAGAAAGAATACCCAGATGGAAAATTCACACTGGTATTTATCGGTTATCAAAATGAATCAGAAGGGAGTGTTTTAGAATTAACCTATAATTGGGGAATAGAAAAATATGTTCTTGGAACAGCTTTTGGTCATATTGCAATAGAAGTAGATGATGCTTATGAAGCATGTGAAAAAATAAAAAAACTGGGAGGTAAAGTAACGCGTGAAGCTGGTCCAATGAAACATGGTTCTACCATTATCGCATTTGTTGAAGATCCAGATAGTTATAAAATTGAGCTTATTCAAAAAAAGTGAAATGAAAATGAATTAGTATATTAATAAACTATATAAAGATCATCAAACCATCTAATTGCTGTTACCAAGATTGAAGATAATGCTAAAAGATATTTAACATATATTAATAATTAGCTAATTTAGAAATCGTTGGTAATAGCAGCAATTATTTTTGATGAGTGTAAAGAGAATTTCTCCAAGTTATCTGCACAATAAAAAGACCGTAGGTTTCTTATTAATTTCTGGTAGATAACTTCTCCATGCCTTAATCTTTTTTGTGACAATATATTGATCCTTTAAAGTAAGATTGCTGGCAATACATAAATCAGTCTCATCACTACAATTTTGAACTAATATTTCAAGAAATTTTTGATTTCGATATGGGGTTTCTATAAAGATCTGGGTTTGATTAGTCCTTGCTGATTCTTCATCTAATTGGATAATTTTCTTGATGCGCAGTTCGTTTTTAATAGGTAAATAACCATGAAAACGAAAACCCTGCCCATTCAATCCAGATGCCATTAATGCCAATAAAATGGATGATGGCCCCACAAGCGGAACAATAGATGCATGCTTTTGATGAGCAGCTCGCACGAGATTAGCACCTGGATCAGCAACGGCCGGGCAACCCGCTTCTGATAATAGTCCTATATCATTTCCTGCAAGTAATGGTTCAAGTAGCTGATCGATTTCGTTTAAGCCGGTATGTTCATTCAAGACCTGCATTTCAATTTCCTGTAAAGGCCGTATACATCCAATTCGTTTCAGAAAATGCCTAGCAGTCTTTGGATGCTCAACAATAAAATATTTGAGTCTAGCAATACGTTGCTGCACATTTGCAGGAATGATCTCAGCAAGCTCTACTTCTCCTAATGGAGCTGGTATAAGGAAAAGTGTGCCAGGATGCATACTGCAGAATATCTCTAAGTAATCGTTGCTATTAAATTAATGGAGCACTCTTGGAACACTCAAAATGAATTCAGGAATATCTACGGTAAAATGAAAGCCGTCCTCAGCGACCATCTGATAACTACCCTTCATTAAGCCAGCCAGGGAGGAAATCGCGGTACCGCTGGTATATTCAAAACTATCACCAGGTTTCAGGAGTGGCTGCTCACCTACCACACCCAAACCTCTAACTTCGTGAATATTGCCATCTCCACTGCTAATAATCCAATGGCGGCTTATTAGCTGTGATGCCACCGTCCCTGTATTGGAAATAGTAATGGTATAGGCAAATACGTGGCGATCTGCTTCTTCATCTGATTGTTCGGGCAAGTATGTAGTGCGGACCGATACATCAATATCGTATTTTTTCTCGTCATTCATAATCTATTATATTCCACACATTTTTCAAATTACAGCAAGTTGCTTACCTAAATTAAAACTAAATATAACCTCATATTGTAATAGCGTAATCTTAATTAATGCCCTGGTATAAAGTTGAGTAAACTACTTTCCTACTTTCTCCAAAACGCAGCAGTAAATACGATCAACAAAGTATAAAACTCCAGCCTTCCCAATAACATGGCGAAACTGCATATCCAGATCTGAAAATCCGTCAAAGAAGCATAGGTAGTGGCTGGCCCGATCTGATTAAGCCCTGGCCCCAGATTATTGATAGATGCAACAGTAGCCGAGAACGCTGTTATTTCATCCAGGCCACTTAATGTCAGCACCAGAGTCATGAGAATCATGCTCACCAAATAAACAAATAAAAAAACGAACACTGCAAAGATAATTCGATTAGCAACAACACTTCTCCCTAGCTTGACAGGTGAAACAGCTTGGGGATGCATAATCGTGATCATCTCACGAAAAAACTGCTGATATAAAATCCTTGCACGGATCATTTTAACCCCCCCTCCCGTTGATCCCGAGGAAGTACAAAAGCCGGATAAAAACAGCATCCATAACGGAGCAAATATTGGCCATAAACTATAATCAGCATTACTGTATCCGGTAGTCGTCGCAACGGAAACAACATTAAAGGATGCATAGCGCAGTGCTGTTAATGGATCGGTATAAACCCCTGTCAACCACAGATAGCCAGCAAGTACTATACAGCTCGCCAATACGATAAAAAAATAAGGCTTTATCTCAGGATCATAGTAATACGGCGAAATACTCCTTGCCCGCCAGACTAAAAAGTGCGTCGCAAAATTGATACCGCCAATCAGCATGAATATGATTGCAACCAACTCGATTATGGGTGAATCCCAATAGCCATAGCTCGCATCGTGCGAAGAAAAGCCTCCTAACCCCAGGGTTGTGAATGCATGCATGACCGCATCGAACCAGTTCATTCCCGCTAGCTTATATGCGATCACACAAATCAGCGTAAGCGCCACATACACCAACCATAGCCCTTTTGCTGTCTCGGCAATGCGAGGTGTCAACTTAGACTCTTTCATGGGACCAGGTATTTCGGCCTTGAGGATCTGTCTACCTCCTACGCCTAACATGGGCAGAATGGCAACGGCGAGTACGATTAATCCCATACCCCCCAGCCATACCATTTCACCTCGCCACAGATTGATCGAGTAAGGCAGTGTATCCAGGCCCGTCAAAACCGTTCCACCGGTAGCAGTCAATGCAGATGTTGCTTCATAGTATGCTTTGGCAAAGCTGATTTCCGGAAAAAAACGCAATAAAGGCAGCATGCCGAAAAAAGGAAGAAGGAGCCAAACCAGCACGACCAATAAAAAACCATCACGGATCTGTAGCTCACGCTTATAGCGACGTGTCATCAATGCGATAGCAGCGCCACAGATCAATGTTATCTGAATAGCCCCACCAAAAACAGCAGATGAGCCATCTTCCGACCAGTATGCAATACCGTACGGTACCAGCATCGTCAGGCCGAATACGAGAATAATTTTACTAAGTATATTGGCAACTGACAAAAAATGATTCATAAAGCGATCAATTATAAAAAGGATGCGCTAACCTGAAATAACCTTTCAATTTGCCGAATCATTTTCTTATTGACAACAAACAGGATTACGTGATCATCTGATTCAATAACTGTATCGTGGTGTGCAATAATGACGCATGCCTTATCCTGATCTTCGATAGGGATATCTTCACCAATATCGCGTGTACTCATCCATCTCTTGTCCTTGAGTGGTAAACCACGCACGATAGCACCGATCGTTGCACCCTTTGGCAATTTGATATCTTCTATTTTGCGCCCTACTACATTGGATGATTGGGTATCGCCATGCGCCACCACTTCAAGCGCTTCAGCTGCTCCTCGGCGCAAGCTATGAACTGCTGCCACATCACCCTGCCGAACGTAAGCAAGTAATGAACCGATCGTTACTTGTGCAGGTGAAATTGCAATATCGATTCTATCGCTTTGAACCAAATCGACATATACACTTCGGTTGATCAGAGCAATCACCTTATGCGCGCCCATACGTTTAGCCAACAATGATGCCATGATGTTATTCTCATCATCATTGGTCAGTGCACAAAATACATCCATTTCAGCTATATTCTCACTCTCCAGCAATTCTTCATCCGTGACATCACCATGCAGCACCAATGCATTTTGTAGATCCTGGGCCAGAAGCTCACATACCTTGCCATCACGTTCGATGATCCTGACTTGATAATCTTTCTCCAGCGCTTCTGCAAGACGTCTGCCAATCTTCCCGCCTCCTGCAATCATGACACGCTTGACCGGTTTATCCATGCTGCGTAATTCACTCATTACGACCCGAATATCCTTAGTCGCCGCGATAAAGAAAACTTCATCTCCAGCCTCAATGACAGTGTTTCCTTCAGGAATAATGGGACGATCTTTGCGGAATATCGCTGCTACCCGTGTATCGACATTGGGGACATGCTTGCGTAATTCCCGTAATGGATGTCCTACCAGAGGCCCTCCTTGCAGTGCTCTCACAGCGACCAGGCTTACTTTACCCGAAGCAAAATCAAGCACCTGTAATGCTTCTGGAAATTCAATTAACTTCTCAATATATTGAGTCAGTATCTGCTCAGGGTAAATAGCATAATCGACACAGAAATTTTGCTGTGAAAAGATATCAGGATGCTCTAGATAATCGCTCGCACGAATTCGAGCAATTTTGGTAGGCGTATTAAATAAGCTGGCAGCAATCTTACAGGCTACCAGATTGATTTCATCACTCTCGGTAACCGCTAGTACCATATCTGCATCTTCAGCACCCGCCCGTTTAAGCACGGAAGGATGCGATGCATTACCGACTACTGTTCTCAAATCAAAGCGATCTTGCAATAAGGCAAGTTGATTAGCTGCAATATCAACCACAGTAATATCATTTGCCTCACCTACCAGACTTTCGGCGACAGTAGAACCTACTCGACCAGCTCCTAGAATGAGAATTTTCAATTCTGCAACCTGTTTCTGGAATAAATATATTAGAAAGCTTGCAAAAGCATCTTACAGCGCAGCAATCTAACCATTTTGATAATGTGCCCTCACCCAGTCGCGCCATTGTATAAACAATGCGGGGTCAAGCGCAGCAATCACGGAGCGTCGCCACGGCGATCCTGCCCAATAATCATCCTGATCAAAGCTACACATGGATCCGCCCGCTTCTTCCAGAATCAGGCAACCGGCAGCATAATCCCAAGGCTTTTGGCCGCCATGTAGATATAGGTCAAAGTAACCTGCGGCGGTATAGCACCATTCCAAAGCACAAGCACCATAGTTACGCTGTGAAGCATAGGGAGGATAAGCCGCTATTTTCTCAGCCAGCTTACGATCTAAACGCTTAAAATCAACATTTGCTATTGCACTTCGTAAACTTATCTCACGCTTTTTTATTGGTAATGCAACCCCATTTAAATACGCGCCCTTGCCTTTTTCGGCATAAAACAATTCTTTGGTAACAGGATTATAGATAACGCCCAGGACACTCCTGCCCTTGCGCATCAGTGCGACAGAAACCCCAAAATAGGGGAGGCCATTAAAAAAATTGGAAGTGCCATCAATTGGATCAACGTTCCAGAGCCCAGCATCGCCCGCTTCCCACTGGACGAGCTGTTGCTGCTCAGACATCTCCTCACCCATTATGGCGGCAGGGTAAAGTTTTTGCAGCTTGCTCAGCAAACTTTCCTGCGCTGCTAAATCGGCCTCGGTATAAAAGCTGCCATCTACTTTATGTTGGCGCGTAACTTGCATATATCGCGGCATAATTTCTTCCTGTGCAACTTCCTTCACCGCAGCGATAACTTGTTCCAGCATGTTCAGTCAGCCCGCCATTTAATCGAACACCCAATGCTGGGTATTTGATCCTTTGGCCCCTGTCCTGTTCGAGCAACTTGCACCATCGCTTCAAACAAATCACGGCGAACGTCGACAGGTGCTGCTTCCTTGCGGGATGCATCCAATCGCCCGCGGTACTGTAATTCCAATTGGCCATTGAAGCCAAAAAAATCTGGCGTACACACTGCGCCGTAAGCTTTTGCAATTTGTTGAGTTTCATCCCACACGTAGGGAAAGGGATAATCAAACTCCTTAGCTATTTTGACCATATTGTCAAAAGAATCTTCAGGATAATCCATAGGATCATTCGACATGATCGCAATTGCGCCTATTCCATATGCAGCCAACTCTTTTACATCGCGAATAATACGTTCACGGATTGCTTTCACATACGGACAATGATTACAAATAAACATCACCAATAGTCCATTTTCCCTTCTTGCAGAAGCTAGGTTATAACGTTCCCCATTCACTCCGGGCAAATCAAAATCGATTGCTTTCCAGCCAAAATCACAAATAGGCGTTTCAAGACTTGCCATATTTTTCTCCTCATCGAAGGTCTTATTTATCTTTGATATATTATCATGGATGGAACTGTAACCAGCCTTCTCTCGGACCATCACTACTATGACTGCACGTTTTTACTATCCTGATCGCATGATTCCGGGTCAAATTGTCACATTGCCCACAAGCACTAGTCATCATGTCGCATGTGTTCTACGGCTTAAACAAGGTGACAAAATAACATTGTTTAACGGGGAAGGTGGAGAATTCTCAGGAATGATCAAATGCACTGATAAATCAAGAAATACTGTCATGATCTCACAATTTCATGAAATTGAACGTGAGTCACCACTTTCTATCAGCTTGGTTCAAGCTGTTTCCTCCAATGAAAAAATGGATTGGATCATACAAAAATCGGTTGAGCTAGGTGTCAACAGTATTCAGCCTGTTACAGCAAATCGCAGTGTTGTTCGACTTTCCAAAGAGCGCGCAAATAAACGGCTGCTACACTGGCAACAAGTGATTATTGCTGCTTGCGAACAATGTGGCAGAAACCGTATTCCGAAACTCTTACCGCTGCTGACATTATCAGATTGGTTTAGCCAACAGTTTGAAGATAAGCAAAGAAATATTGAAAATAGGCATGCTCATAATTTTTTGCTTTCAGTGACAGCAAATGAACGCCTATCCGGATTTCCGCTACCAATGACGGAAGCACCCCTAATATTGCTTGTCGGCCCTGAAGGGGGTTTTACAATAGAAGAAGAGAAAACAGCTTATGCTGCGGGGTTTGTTTCAATTTGCTTAGGCCAGCGCATCCTGCGAACAGAAAGCGCAGCGCTTGCCGCTATAGCGGCAATGCAGACTTTATGGGGAGATTATTAAATCGGTTGTTAGATTTACAGTTTGGGATAATTGTTTTTCTTGCGGAAAGCATGTTATGGAATTGCTGATTCTCCAATAAACTTCTGATGCCAACATACTCTCATGAAAAAGCTGATTGATCATCATATCCACAACATCATTATCTGAACATGACACGCAATACTGATTTTGTCACTTGGTTCCGTTCCGTTGCACCTTATATCAACGCATTTCGTGGTAAAACTTTTGTGATCGCATTTGGCGGTGAAGTCGTGGTCAATGAAAATTTTGTTGAACTGGTGCACGATTTCAATCTATTAGCAAGCCTTGGAATTCAATTGATTCTCGTGCATGGCGCGCGACCGCAAATTGAATCTCAATTGCAGCAACAGAACTTACAAGTCATGTATATAAATGGAATACGCGTGACAGATACTGCCACACTTCAGTGTGTTAAAGAATCAGTCGGGAAAGTTCGCGTCGAAATCGAAGCCTTGATGTCGATGGGGTTGCCTAATTCACCCATGGCCAATGCTACCATTCATGTTGCAAGCGGTAACTTCGTAACAGCCCGTCCCATCGGTATTCTTGAGGGTACTGATTTGATGTATACCGGAGAGGTACGGAAAATTAACACCTCGGTTATCCGCGCCCGACTGGAAAATGGGGAAATCGTTTTACTCTCGCCACTGGGCTACTCACCCACCGGTGAAATCTTTAATCTCACACTAGAAAATGTTGCAACCGAAGTCGCTATTGCCCTTCAAGCAGAAAAACTTATTTTTCTAATGAATCCACTTGGCATCATGCATGAGTCTACGGAACGAGGTGGCGCTTTATGGCGTGAATTGACTATTACGGAGGCAAAATCAGTACTGAGAAAATTTGCCGCACCAGTTGATTTAGCAGATGATATTCAGTTATACCTCCCATGCGCGGTACATGCTTGTGAGAATGGGGTAGCACGAGTTCATCTAATCAGCCGTCATATAGAGGGTGCTTTATTGCAAGAATTATTTAGCCACGAGGGTATCGGCAGTATGATTACGCAAGGTCCACTACAAACCATACGCGGCGCCCAGATAGAAGATATAGGCGGTATCCTGCAATTAATTGAACCACTGGAAAATGAAGGCGTACTGGTACGACGCAATCGTGAACTATTAGAAATCGAGATTGATCGCTTTACCGTTCTAGAGCACGATAACATGATTATTGCCTGTGCCGCCCTTTACCCATTTCCTGATGAGAATGCTTGCGAGTTGGCTTGCCTTGCAGTCCATCCACACTATCGCAGAACGGGTTGCGCCAGTAATTTACTTAAACATATTGAACACCAGGCCCAAGTGCGAGGCTACCTCAAATTATTCGTCCTGACAACGCGGACAGCCCATTGGTTTATTGAGCGGGGTTTTACGGAAACTACACCAGACAAACTGCCCAAAAGCAAACAGAATCTTTACAATTACCGGCGCCGCTCAAAAGTATTCATGAAGCAAATATAAATCTGGGGTAATAGCAAGAAGCAAGAATCAACGAAGTGCAGAATTCTCTGTTGAACAGTAGAGCTTTTCACAACCAGCCGAGGAAAATAGGATCAATAAAAATGCCAAAGTAATAACTGTCCTAAATCACTCTTTATCTCAAACCCATTACATCAAGATGAAAATGAATGTAATCCAGAGTGTTGCGTTACAATAGCACCTTGACAATCGTTTGTTTTTTATATGCCTTGCAATCGAGAATAATCCATTTTCCTTTATTGACCTGTTGGGAAAACTAAATGACAAGAATAGTAAAATGTATCAAGCTAAGGCGCGAAGCGGAAGGATTGGATTTACCCACCTTCCCAGGTGAGTTGGGAAAGCGCATTTTTGAAAATGTATCTAAAGAAGCTTGGAATCAGTGGATTCAGCACCAAACTATGCTGGTTAACGAATATCGCCTGAATCTCGCCGATATCAAGGCACGCAAATATCTCACAGCACAAATGGAGGCTTATTTTTTTGGTGACGGCGCTGATCAGCCAACCGGTTATATCCCACCTGACAAGTAAGTTTATAATAAGAATACAGTACTCTACATTAATAGATACCGGATTACCGCCATAAAGCAAGACAAGCCGAAAATGCTAGATCCATCCGATATAAGTGATTTGACTAGCCCTACCCCATTTCTCAACCGGGAACTTAGTCAGATTGAGTTTAACCGACGTGTGCTTGCTCAGGCCGAAAACAAAGATACGCCATTATTGGAAAGATTACGATTCCTCTGCATCGTCAGCAGTAACTTCGATGAATTTTTTGAAGTTCGTGTTGCTGGGTTAAAAGAACAAATCAAATTGAATACACCTGGTTTTGGGTCAGATGGTATGCTGCCTCGCCAAACTTTCAAACTGGTTTCCGAAAAAACGCACCAAATTGTTTCGCAACAATATCAGTTACTCAATGAAAGCATTCTGCCGAAATTAGTACACCATGGTATTCGCTTCCTTCGTAGAAGTAACTGGAACGACCATCAACGCGAATGGATTAAAGCTTATTTCTTTCGTGAGCTTATGCCCATGTTAACACCGATTGGTCTAGATCCTTCCCACCCTTTCCCGCGGGTATTGAACAAAAGTCTTAATTTTGCGGTAGAGCTGGAAGGGAAAGATGCTTTTGGACGCAATTCTGGAATGGCAATAGTTCAGGCGCCACGAATTCTTCCTCGTATCATACGACTTCCCAATGAAGTCAGCACTGAAGAATATAGTTTTATATTTTTATCTTCGATTCTCCATGCACACGTAAGCGAATTGTTTGTCGGCATGCAAGCGATTGGCTGTTTTCAATTTCGCGTCACCCGTAATAGTGATCTGTTCGTTGATGAAGAGGAAATCAAAGATTTGCGCATTGCCTTGGAGGGTGAATTACCTCAACGCCATCTTGGTAATGCTGTACGACTCGAAGTGGCAGATAACTGTCCACCGCACATGTCCGAATTTTTGCTCGGTCAGTTTGGCCTTACTCAAGATGATTTATATCAGGTCAATGGGCCAGTCAATCTGGTACGTCTTATGCAAGTTCCGGACCAAATTGATCGTCCAGAATTAAAATTTCCTCTATTCATTCCAGGCCTACCTTTTTCCACCCAGAAAAAGAAAACCTCAGATATTTTCCAGATGATTCGCAAGAACGATATTTTATTGCATCATCCATATCAATCATTCCAGCCTGTTATACAGTTTATCCAGCAAGCATCAGTAGATCCAGATGTCGTCGCTGTCAAACAAACAGTTTATCGAACAGGTTCAGATTCTACTGTGATGGAAGCACTTATAGCCGCAGCCAGTCGAGGAAAGGAAGTTACGGTAGTTGTCGAGCTGCTGGCTCGATTTGATGAAGAAGCCAATATTAATTGGGCCAGTCGACTCGAAGAAGTGGGTGCTCATGTTGTTTATGGTGTTGTCGGTCACAAGACTCACTCCAAGATGGCAATGGTTGTGCGACGTGAAGAAGGCAAACTACGTCGTTATGTACATCTCAGTACAGGTAATTATCATCCTGGAACGGCCCGACTCTATACTGATTTCGGATTACTTACTTACCATGAAGAAATCTGCGCCGATGTCAATGAAGTTTTTTTGCAACTGACTAGTCTTGGGAAGGCCAGTAAATTGAAGCATCTATGGCAATCCCCTTTTACTCTTCATAGTCAAATTCTAAATGCTATTAGAAATGAAATGGAGAATGCCAAAGCAGGTAAACCCGCTGGAATCATTGCCAAAATGAATGCACTGCTAGAACCCAATATCATTCAAGCATTATATGCTGCCTCTCAAGCCGGCGTAAAAATCCAACTCATCACACGAGGTGCATGCGCTTTACGACCCGGGGTACCCGGTATGTCAGAAAACATTAAAGTACGTTCTATCATTGGGCGCTTTCTTGAACATACACGCATTTTTTATTTCCGTAACAATAATTATCACAATGTTTATTTATCCAGCGCTGACTGGATGGATCGTAATTTCTTTCGTCGAATTGAAATCTGTTTCCCAGTGCTGGATCCACGCCTGAAAAAGCGTGTAATCTCCGAAGGCCTAAATCCTTATCTCAGAGATAATGCCCAAGCTTGGGAAATGGATGCCAATGGCCGTTATAAATGTAAATCTGTTCGACCTAGCCGGCGTTTCAGTGCTCAAGAAGCATTGCTTACAAAACTAGCGGCAGCAAAACAAAGCTAAAATTGATGGACCGAACGATGCCTAAAGAAATCGAACTCAAGCTAACGCTACCCGCTAACTGTATTAAATACTTGCATCATTTACCGCTACTTGACGCTTTGAGCATTTCCAAGCCCACCAAACAAAAGCTTCATACGATTTACTACGACACACCGGATTTAGCTTTAAAAAAACAGCATTGTGCACTACGCCTACGTCGAATTGGAAAACATTGGATACAGACCATCAAAACAGAAGGCAGTGTCGCATCCGGACTGCATGAACGCGACGAATGGGAAGTGGCTGTTACCACAAATCAGCTTGATTTCACTCGGTTAAGTGACCCTAAACTGATCAAATTATTGAGTCACTCTAATTTAAGTAAACAGCTACAGCAGATATTCATTACAGAATTTACTCGCTATACACGTATTCTGCAAATGAGTGATGGTAGTCAAATCGAGTTCTGCCTTGATCATGGCAAAATCAGCGTAGACCACACAAAGAAGCCCTTCACTGAAGTCGAGCTTGAATTGAAATCGGGCAAACCAGTCCAATTATTTCAGCTTGCGCTTGCACTTGAGCAGGCACTTCCATTTCCAGTCAGGCTGGAGAATATAAGTAAAGCTGAGCGCGGCTATGTACTTTATACAGGACAGAATATCCCTCCCGTTAAAGCCTTGCCTGTTGTGCTTAAGGCTGATATGGATCTAGTCACGGTATTTATCCTAATCGCACGGAATTGCCTTGATCAGTTGACCAGGAATGAACATGGTGTATTGGCAGGTAACGATATCGAATATCTCCATCAAATGCGTGTTGCGCTACGCCGGCTCCGCTCTGCATTTGATGTTTTTTCCCCTGTTATCGTAAATAAAGCGCCTATCGTACATGAGCTTAAGTGGTTAACTCGCCAACTAAACCCAGCACGTAATTGGGATGTTTTTGTTACGGAACAAATTTCCCAAGTTCATCACATTTTTGCAGAACATGCAGGTATAACTGCGCTCATAAAAACGTGTGAAATATTACGCAAAGAACACAATAAAACCGCACGCAATAGTATCAGATCGAAACGTTATACAGAATTGATACTGGAACTGAATTTATGGCTTGATGAGATGCTCGAACATTCAATTCGATCGCATAGTTTAAAGAACACGACTAAGATGGCATTAAGCGAATTTGCGGGATCCTTGCTGACAAATCATCATCAGAAAATCCTTGGGGTTGGAAAAGAAATTGAAAAACTTGATGCAACATCACTCCACGCGCTCCGCATTAGCATAAAGAAACAACGTTATGCTATGGAATTTTTTCAAACCCTCTATTCACCGGAAAAAGTTAAAAAATATATTCGCTCACTATCCGAGCTACAAGATATTCTTGGCGCCATTAATGACAGTGCAAATACCCAGAAGCTTCTTGAAGAAATTCCGAGTTCGAAGACAAAGGCATTAATGTCACGAGAAGCTATTGGTATCATTGTGGGATGGAATAGGCTGCATCTAGAACAGAAAAAAGAGGAGCTTAAGCGTACCTTGCTACCTTTCTATGATACGCCCCTTCTCTGGGAAGTTTATTGAGATACGATGACATGATCTAATAGATCCGGATATTCCAGTTAAGAGAAAATAGTCTTAACTGGAGGAAAAATGATAACAACGAAGCAGTACACAAAAGAATTCAAGCTAGATGCAACCAGCCTGGTTCTGGACCAGGGATATACGATAACAGAAGCAGCCCGAAGCCTAGAAATTAACGCCAACATGCTCAGGCGATGGATCAAGGAATATTAGGTAGATGATGATGGGCAAGCATTCCGTGGTAATGGAAATCTGACGTCGGAACAAGAAGAAATCCGACATCTGAAAGTACAGATCAGGCAACTCAAGCTGGAGAGACAGATATTAAAGGAGGCAACGGTCTTCTTCGCGAAAGAAATGAAGTGAAATATTCGTTCATTACCCAAAAGAATGAAGAAGAAGACCTGCCCAGTTGGCCGTTGGAGAGCCCGGAGCCTGATACGGGAAGCCGGAGTGCACGTAAAATATCGGAATAAATATAACTCTACTTTAGACATTCACCCTCCGCCCTTGCGTTGCCTGAACGGTGACACAAACTGGGAATGAAACGAATGAAACTGATACCGCTTCTTGCTGCTGACGGTGCTGCTACACCCGCAATCTGGGGTCGCCACGCTGTTCTGGGCAAGTGAATATCGAGGACTTTCGGTTGAAGCCGTCCCTGAAAACAAGTAAAGTAAAATTCCATGCGCAGCCACTGCTTCTTAAACAAGAATAGTGCTAGTGGATCGTTCCAGTAAAACCATTACCGTTCTCTGTGAGCTTGTCAAACCGCTAAGCAACTGACATCGGCCCTCGACAGGCTCAGGCCGAACGGCGTTTTCTGTAACCGTTATGCTGGAACGGTCTACTAGTGGCAACACTACCAAACCCGCAGTGCGGCGCAGCAAGATGTAT
Organism: Nitrosomonas sp. Nm132; assembly: GCF_900100485.1. Taxonomy (GTDB): domain Bacteria; phylum Pseudomonadota; class Gammaproteobacteria; order Burkholderiales; family Nitrosomonadaceae; genus Nitrosomonas. The sequence continues at coordinate 35,358 of NZ_FNDH01000016.1, forward strand.
TGCAGTATATTGCTGTGTTTTATAACAGCCACCGGCTGCATTCATACTCGGGATACAAAAGCCCCAATCAATATGAAATAGAAGCAGTAAAAATGATAAAAGTTACTTAACTGGGGTGTCTAGAATTAGTTAACCACGCCACGCCATGATTTCACTAAGACACAGCTCCCCTCGTCGCCGACGCGGCTTGGGCGACGATTCCAGCAAGCACTGCTCCAACCACGATTCAAACTCCTGGCGAAAGTCGTCAATCGCACAAAAAATCGCTATAGTATCCATCGGAATCTGACTCCTCTAGTGATGAAGCTCTTTCCCAAAATTGTTTCATCATAAGAAATTACGATTCCTTTTACAGCTTTTCTTACGTCGAACTTCACGTTATTCTACTTTCTTATATAAACAAGATTGAAGAAGCGTAGCAAAAAGTAAGACTGCTGGATACGCTGAGAATAATCAACCCAATTTCCAGCAGCCGTTTTATACCCTCTTGCTTAAGAGTGTTTAGGTAATAATAGGATTTAATTCACCTTTTGCATATTTAGTAGCCATTTCATCTAGCATGATCGGTTTAATTTTACTTGCCTGCCCTGCGCTACCAAATGCTTCAAACCGTGCTTTACAAATTTCCTTAGCGGCTACGGTAGCATCCTTCAGGAATTTTCTAGGATCAAACTCACTCTTGTTCTTAGCTAAGTGCCGACGAATTGCTCCGGTCATAGCTAATCGAATATCCGTATCGATATTAACCTTACGCACACCGTTTTTGATACCTTCTTGAATTTCCTCTACAGGCACACCGTAAGTTTCTTTCATTTCGCCACCATATTCACGGATGATTTCAAGCCACTCTTGAGGAACAGAACTGGAGCCATGCATCACTAAATGTGTATTAGGGATTCTTTTATGGATTTCTTTGATCCGTTCAATAGCCAAAATATCGCCCGTTGGTTTCCGTGTAAATTTGTAAGCACCATGGGATGTGCCAATTGCAATGGCAAGGGCATCCACGCCAGTTTTTTCCACAAAATCGGCTGCTTGCTCAGGATCGGTGAGTAATTGATCATGAGATAACACACCTTCAGCTCCATGGCCATCCTCCGCTTCTCCCATTCCAGACTCAAGCGATCCAAGACAACCCAACTCGCCTTCAACAGAGACACCAACCGCATGAGCCATGGCGACAACTCTAGCGGTAACATCAACGTTATATTCATAGGATGAGGGTGTTTTGGCATCCTCTTCAAGGGAGCCATCCATCATGACACTGGAAAAGCCGCTACGAATTGCGTTTACACATACCGCAGGTGAAGCACCATGGTCTTGGTGCATCACAACAGGAATATGTGGATAGGCTTCCACAGCTGCTGCAATCAAATGACGCAAAAAAGGCTCTCCGGCATATTTACGCGCTCCGGCTGAGCCTTGCATGATCACCGGGCTATTGCATTCGTCAGCTGCCTGCATAATCGCGTGAATTTGCTCGAGATTGTTTACATTAAATGCAGGTAATCCATATCCATTTTCTGCTGCATGGTCTAAGAGTTGTCGCAATGATACAAGTGCCATTTAGGTCTCCTTCATTTGAAATTTTGTATCAGATTTATCATAAAAAATTAGAATTGATAATAGGAATCCGTATCGAAGTAAATAGAATTCCTGGCTTATAAATTAGGATCTACCTTGAAATAAGAGGCATTAGCAATTTATTGAAGTTGGAGCTACCTCAATACTTTCCATGTTTATTGGTTTCCCATTGTCGCCTACTCGAACAATTTTCATGGTATTGGTACCCCCTGCTTTGCCAACAGGCTCTCCTATTGTCATGACAATCAAATCACCATCACGCACAGCTCCGCGCTTAAATAACTCATCTTCTGCCAAATCTAGAATAACCTCTGGATCAAATAGGCCCTGACCAAATTCTATGGGATAAACCCCACGAAACAGAGTCATTTTACCAAGTGTATCCTCTTGCGGACTTAAGGCAAATATGGGTACTTTTGAGCTTCTCCGTGACATTAACAGTGCAGTTACTCCACTCTGAGTAAGTGCTGCAATCGCGCGAATTTTAAGACTGCTGGCAGTATACATCGTTGCACGAGCAATGGCCTCTTCAATACTAACCGGCTGAATTTCTAGCGAACGTTGCAAGCTCTGATTTACTGTGTATTCTTTTTCTGCTTCAAGACAAACTCTTGCCATGGCTTCTACCGATTCAACAGGATATTGCCCTGCAGCAGATTCGGCAGACAACATAACAGCATCAGTTCCATCCAATACCGCGTTAGCTACATCTGATACCTCTGCACGAGTTGGAATGGGGTTAATGATCATTGATTCCATCATCTGTGTTGCAGTCACAACAAGTTTATTTTTAGTGCGAGCAGAACGTATCATGCGCTTTTGCAATGCTGGCACTGTAGCATCTCCCACTTCAACAGCCAGATCACCACGAGCAACCATGATTGCATCCGATGCATCCAAAATATCGTCTAATGCGAGAATGGCTTCGGAGCGCTCAATCTTTGCCATGATCAGACTATTGCCTCCAGCCTCTTGCATTAAAGAACGCGCTTGACGTATATCCTCACCAGTGCGAGGAAAAGATACCGCCAAATAATCCGCTTTCAATGCTGCAGCAGTTTTGATATCTTGCATGTCCTTATTTGTCAGGGCAGGCGCACTCAGTCCACCACCTTTTCGATTAATACCTTTATTATTCGATAGCACACCTCCTTGCTTGACTTGGCAATATATTTCACTTCCCATTACCTTGGTAACATTAAGAACAATACGACCATCATCTAACAATAATGTCGCACCGGCCTCTACGTCATTAGGTAGCTCTTTGTAGTCAAGCCCTACTCTTTCCTCATTACCTAATTCACACTTGGCATCAAGTATGAATTCATCACCTACTTTGAGCCAGATCTTCCCATGGTCAAATTTACCAATACGTATTTTAGGCCCTTGCAAATCGGCTAATATTCCAATTGTACGACCAGTAGCGCGTGCAAGGGCACGAGTGAGATCAGCATGAGCTATATGCTCTTCGCGAGTACCGTGTGAAAAATTTATTCTCACAACATCAACGCCTGCCAGAATCATGTGCCGCAGAATCGTAGGATCGCTACAAGCAGGCCCCAGCGTAGCAACAATTTTTGTTCTTCTAATCATTCCTAAAAGAATTTTCAGATTAGTTCTTAACGTCCACGCAATTCGAGAATTTCAACTGCCGGGAGTTTTTTCCCTTCTAGAAATTCAAGAAAAGCTCCCCCTGCCGTCGATATATATGACACTTTGTCGTATATATCATATTTCTGGATTGCAGCTATAGTATCGCCCCCCCCAGCCAAGGTAAAAGCTTTGGTGTCAGCAATTGCTTTTGCAATGGTATATGTGCCCTCTCCAAACTGATCAAACTCAAACACGCCCACGGGTCCATTCCAAACGACTGTGCCTGCCTTCATTATAATATCAGCCAATTCTTGAGCGCTTTTTGGTCCAATATCGAAAATCATGTCATCATCCGATACTGCATCTGCATCTTTTACCACCGCAGGCTCATTTGCATCGAATTTCTTGCCAACCACAACATCTACAGCGATCGGAATCATCGCATCACGATGCTTCATTTTATCCATCAATATCTTCGCAGTGGAAACCAAATCATCTTCGCACAAAGATTTACCAATATTTTTTCCCGCAGCCTTAAGGAATGTATTAGCAATCCCACCACCTACCACCAGCTGATCTACTTTCTCAGATAGTGATTCAAGCACAGTCAGTTTGGTTGATACTTTGGAGCCTCCAACAATCGCAACCATAGGTCGTGCTGGATTATGTAAAGCTTTAGTCAAGGCATCTAATTCTTCTGTCAATAGAATACCTGCACATGCAATCGGAGCATATTTTGCAATCCCATGAGTCGATGCTTCAGCACGATGCGCAGTACCAAAAGCATCCATTACAAATATGTCACATAACTTAGCATAGTTCTGTGCAGTCGCATCGTCGTTCTTTTTCTCACCCTTGTTAATACGGCAATTCTCTAGAACGACCAACTCACCCTGCGCAACTTCAAACCCACCATTCGCCCAATCCCTGATTAAACGTACCGGCTTACCTAAACGTTCCGCAATATTATCGGCAACGGGCTTGAGCGAATTCTCTTCACTCCAGACACCTTCTTCCGGTCGGCCCAAGTGAGAAGTTACCATGACTTTCGCGTCACGATCTAAACAATATTTAATAGTGGCCATAGATGCTGTAATGCGCGCATCCGATGTAACTTTACCATCTTTAATGGGCACATTTAGATCAGCACGAATAAAGACACGCTTGTCTTTCAGATCAAGATCAGTGAGTTTGATAACAGACACATTAACTCCAATATAGACACTAAATATTAATAAGAATAGTTTGCAATCTTGATTGACTGCTGGCTAACTCAAAGAGATAAACCTATCTACTATGATGTAAGCATTAGATAACCCCGAGTAAAATCATAATCACCTTTTGTTAATATCTGATTATGATGTTTTAACCTCTAGGCTTTTTACTCGAAGTAAATCTTATGCTCTTATTCAGATTCTTTACGGACTTACTTGCTAGCAATAACGCGAGCCATCTCTAATACTTTACAGGAGTATCCCCATTCATTATCGTACCAAGCAACGACTTTAACAAAGTTTTTGTCTAATGATATGCCTGCCTCAGCATCAAAAACAGAAGTACAGCTTTCACCACGGAAGTCAGTAGATACTACTTTGTCGGCGGTATAACCGAGTACGCCTTTCAGCGTGCCTTCCGATGCAGATTTCATGACATTACAGATCTCCTCGTAAGTGGCATCTTTATTTAATTCTACGGTAAGATCCACAACAGAAACATCAGAAGTTGGCACCCTAAAGGCCATACCAGTGAGCTTCTTGTTCAATTCAGGAATAACCGCGCCAACTGCCTTCGCCGCTCCTGTAGAGGAAGGAATGATATTTTCAAGAATTCCTCGACCTCCTCGCCAATCCTTATTAGAAGGGCCATCCACTGTTTTTTGAGTAGCCGTTGCAGCATGAACAGTAGTCATTAAACCACGTTTGATTCCCCAAGTATCATTCAATACTTTAGCAATTGGAGCGAGACAGTTGGTTGTACAAGACGCATTGGAAACGATGGCTTGCCCATTGTAGGATTTATCATTAACGCCATATACAAACATTGGTGTATCGTCTTTAGATGGTGCGGTCATAATGACCTTTTTGGCACCAGCCGCAAGATGCTTTTCACAAGTTTCTTTAGTGAGAAAAAGCCCCGTCGCTTCCACCACCACATCAACACCGACCTCATTCCATTTTAACTCAGCAGGATCTTTAATAGCAGTTAGGCGTATCTTCTTGCCATTTACTACTAAAGTATTGCCCTCAACTGAAACACTCCCGTTAAAACGGCCATGCACCGAATCATGTGTCAGCATATAAGCCAAGTAATCAGGCTCAAGTAAATCGTTAATTGCAACCACATCGATATCGCTAAATTTTTCAATTGATGCACGAAACACCATTCGCCCGATACGACCAAACCCATTGATTCCTACTTTAATTGTCATTACACAGACTCCTTAAACAAAAAAACCATAACCAAGCACGCCTATTCTGTCTGAATAGGCAACACAATTTATAAAATTCTCTTTACAGCATTTACGACATTCTCAATAGTGAAACCAAAGTATTTAAACAACTCTTCGGCTGGAGCGGATTCTCCGAAAGTATCGATTCCAATGATTTCTCCTTCAAGACCGACGTATTTATACCAGTAATCTGTCACACCAGCTTCTACCGCAATACGTTTAATACCTTTTGGCAACACACTTTCCTGATATGTTTGGTCTTGGCGATCAAACAAGTTAGTGCATGGCATGGATACTACACGCACCTGGATACCTACCTCAGACAATGCTTTCTGCGCAGCCACGGCCAGCGCTATTTCTGATCCAGTCGCTATAATGATTGCTTGCGGTTTTCCATCCATAGCTTCGGATAGGATATAGGCTCCTTTATCGATCAGCTTAATAGTCGCCGCATCTCTTTTCTGGAAAGGTAAATTTTGACGGCTAAAAATAAGTGTCGTTGGTCCATCCTTGCGCTCAATTGCACGCGCCCAAGCCACAGTTGATTCAACCGTATCACATGGTCGCCATACATCCATATTGGGTATCAGGCGTAACGTTGCTGTTTGCTCTACCGGTTGATGTGTCGGACCATCCTCCCCCAAACCAATTGAATCATGAGTAAACACAAAAATGTTACGGATTTTCATTAAAGCCGCCATGCGCAAAGCATTGCGCGCATATTCCGAGAACATCAGGAACGTAGCCCCATAAGGAATAATACCGCCATGTAGCGACAAACCATTCATAATGGCACTCATACCAAATTCACGCACACCATAATAAATATAGTTTCCACCAGATTCTGCGCTTACACCACTTGAACCAGACCACAGCGTCAGATTAGAACCGGCTAAATCAGCTGACCCTCCTACCAGTTCAGGGAGGACTGGCGCTAATCCCTCGATCGCATTCTGCGATGCTTTTCTAGTCGCAATAGTCTCTCCCTTTGCGTTAACACGATTTATAACGCTGTCAGCATATTCAAACCAGTTAGCTGGTAATTCCCCGGTCATACGACGCTCAAATTCAGCTGCTTCTGCAGGATATTTCTTCCCATACTCTGCAAACTTATGATTCCATTCGCTCTCAAGTTTCTGACCTTTTGCACGTGCATCCCATGCATCGTAGACTTCCTGAGGAACCTCAAAGGGAAGATAATGCCAGCCAATATGAGGACGAGTAGCCGCGATTTCTTCGTCTCCTAATGCCGCACCATGGACTGCGTGTGTATTGGCTTTATTGGGCGATCCCATCCCAATGACAGTCTTGCAGCAAATCATAGAAGGTTTGCCTGAAACCTTTTTAGCGGCTTCAATAGCAGCTTCAATTGCATCTGGATCGTGACCATTTATATTAGGAACAACATGCCATCCATATGCCTCAAAGCGTTTAGGTGTGTCGTCAGTAAACCAGCCTTCTACATGTCCATCAATTGAAATACCGTTATCATCATAAAAACAAATGAGCTTACCCAGCCCTAATGTACCTGCCAGAGAACATGCCTCATGTGAAATACCTTCCATCAAACATCCATCACCAAGAAATACATAAGTATAGTGATTAACGATATCAAAGCCGGGGCGATTGAATTCATCCGCGAGAATCTTTTCTGCTAATGCCATGCCGACAGCATTGGTAATTCCTTGCCCCAGGGGACCTGTCGTTGTCTCTACTCCTGAAGTATAGCCATATTCTGGATGTCCAGGCGTTTTAGAATGAAGCTGTCGAAAATTTTTAATATCTTCTATTGACACATCATAGCCAGTCAAATGTAATAGCGCATAAAGCAGCATAGAGCCGTGCCCATTCGATAAAACGAAGCGATCACGGTCGACCCATTTGGGATTATTGGGACTATGACGCAAATGGTGAATCCAAAGTACTTCCGCAATTTCCGCCATACCCATAGGCATACCAGGGTGACCAGAATTAGCTTTTTGTACTGCATCCATGGCCAAAGCACGAATAGCACTCGTCAAATTCTTGAATACTGGCGCGTTAAAATCCTCAAATGCTCCCATCTACACTACTCCCAAAAAAATTCAAAAAACAAAACATCCATCTTCCGCGCCACATGACAACAAAAGTTGGCAAAAACCGCTATTATCACCTAAGACGAAGTGCTCTACAACATTGATTCATTGATACACGCAATCACACCTTCTTTGTGCTATATCAACTCAACTATTCTGGTTACGCAACTTAATACCCAGTGTTTTTATCTTACGATAAAGATGTGTACGCTCCAACCCTGCGCGCTCGGCAACACGCGTCATATTGCCACCTTCTTGATCAATCAATTTTTCGAAGTAATTTTTTTCAAATAAGTCTCGGGCTTCACGCAACGACACATTCAAAGGAATATCCGGAACAATTGATATCGCTGTCGGTAACGGGGGCGCTAAGGCTTGCTGGACAACTTCTGCTGAGATCTCATTACCGGCACAAGTTAAGGCGAGCGAGCGTACTACACTCGTCAATTGAGCCAGATTGCCAGGCCAATCATAATTACGCAATGTGTTCAATGCAGCTGTACTAAAGTGAATGAATGGCGCTTCGCCTGATTCAATGCAATTTGAAAGTATCTGATTAGCTAACTCAGGAATATCTTCACGGTGCATTCTTAATGATGGGACACTGATACAAAGACTGCTCAAAGTTTCATATAATTTAGGGTTATAAATACCTTGCGCGGTTAGTTCTGCCAAGGGCAAGGTCGTAGCACATACCAGACGCACATTATATTTTTCTAATTTACTCAAGAGCAGAAGTAATCCCTTTTGCTCCAATTTATTGAGCTCGCCAATTTCTCTTAAAAACAGCAGGCCATCCTTCGCTTGCTCAAGTAAATTTAGAGGGTTCTCTGCAAGAAAAGAAAATGATTCTGGCTCAACCCATGGCGTATTGATTCGATGTAAGAAATGAGCACAGTGCTCCATGCCCACACCTGGCTCACCCATCAGCAGCAGAGGCACTTTCAAGCTGGCAACTTGCTCTAGCTTCTTTTTTAATTCTGCAATCAAAGTTCCCCGACCCAGGCTTACCAGCGAAAAGGTCGGAATCGGTTTACTTTGACCACCGCGTAAAGCTTGTCCAATGGTGCTAAGCAACTTTTGTAATGGTATAGGTTTTTCCAGATACCCTACAGCTCCAATGCGCGTCGCCTCTACGGCAGTATCTATGGTGCCGTGCCCAGACATCATCACAACTGGCATGGTAAGTAATCCACTATTAGCCCAATCTTTAAGTAATGTTATGCCATCCGTATCCGGCATCCAGATATCCAATAGTACTAAATCTGGACGAGTCTGATTGCGCCAGCTGCGAGCCTGTTCTGCATTTTCCGCTAAAACAACTCGATATCCTTCGTCATTCAAGATTTCCGACAAGAGTTCGCGTATGCCAACTTCATCATCAACAACAAGAATCGTATTGTTGGCCATTATATGGTAATTTACCTCCAGAACTGGAATACAACTAATTGCTTTGCAGTAGCAGCAACATCATCAAATTAACAATTTAAGCATTACTTTATGTGATGGTTATGTTACTTGATGAGGAATCGATATAGTGTGATCCGATAATAATCTTGGTAATACAATGGTCACCTTGGCTCCGTGTGGCTGGGTATTTTCGATTTGGATTGTACCATTATGTTCATCAATAATTTTCTTGACAATCGGAAGTCCGAGTCCCGTGCCTTTTGCCTTGGTCGTTACATAAGGCTCAAATACTTGAGCTTTAATCTGCTCAGCAAATCCTTTTCCGTTATCACTTACGCTAAACTGAATACCATTCGGAAGTATTTCGGTACGCACTGTGATCGTGGGATCTATTATGTCAACCAAGGCATCTTGAGCATTTTGTAGCAAATTATGAATAACTTGCCTCAATCTTGTAGGATCTCCGCGTATCAGCGAAGGATCAGCAGTCAGCTCTAAAATAATTTTTGAGCTATGATTGCGGTCTGATTGAGTATGTGCGGTCTCATATAACGCAAGTACTTCATGTATTAATCTATTAAAATCAAGCTGATATAACTCCAATTCAGGCACGCGCGCATATTCGCTGAATTCATTGACCATTTTCTTAAGTGCTTCAACCTGATTAACAATCGTTTCGGTAGAGCGTTGTAAAATTCTTGCGTCCTGCCCGGTTAATTTTTCCATCAATTTGTGCTGCATGCGCTCTGCAGAAAGCTGAATGGGCGTCAAGGGATTCTTGATTTCATGAGCTAGGCGGCGTGCAACCTCACCCCATGCAACTGTACGCTGAACCTGCAATAAACTGGTAATATCATCAAATACTACAACGCCTCCTCCAGTCACCTGCGGAAGGCGTGATCCCCGAAGGAGAAGAATTTGATCTTTGCTTTCACTAAAATGCAATACTTGCCGTTGCCAATCTCCCATTTCTGCAGCATTGAATCCTCTCCGTATTTCTGTTGCCAGCATACGCAATTTTGATTCCTTTTCCGCACATTCTTCAATCGTTAACCCCACCAGATTGGTCAATGGAATCTGCAAAATTTGCTCGGCACTACGATTGACAGTACTGATATGTAATTTTTCATCGAATACCATCACTCCCGAGGAAAGATTAGCCAGTATACTTTCAAGGTAAGCACGGGCATTTTCAATCTCCTGCTGATTTCGTTGTGCCGTAACACGCGCCACTTCAAGCTGCTCAGTCATGAGATTAAAAGATTCGGTGAGTATTCCAAGCTCATCGTTACTTTGTACTCGGTGACGCCTGCTAAAATCTCCTTGCGCCACAGCTCTTGTTCCTTCAGCCAGCATACCCAGAGGCGCACTTAATTTTTCGCTAATAAGAAAAGCTGCAGCAAGTGCAGAAAAAAGCGCTAAAAATAATGCCAATGTTAATGTTACGCCATAAAGCCGAGTCAATCCTTGGCGAGATAATGTTAATTCTTGGTAATTGCGGTATCCTATCTGAACGATCTCGGCATTCTCCGCAAGTAACCTAGGCACTTGCTGCAAAACTTGAAGCACACGAATATCGTCATCAAGATTTAATACATTGACGGGAACCAGCACGCGCAAATACATTCCTTTGCCAGGGATAGATTCCACTGCGCTGTAGCTCTTCTGCATTCGAATCTGCCGCATGGCAGCAGCATTGGGTATTTCTGGAAACAGTGCAATATCATCAATGCTGGAAAAAGCAATCGCCTTTCCCTCTTGATTGAACAATGTTGCCTCTTGTATTTGTGACTGAACCAATAACTGATTCAATGCTGATAAAGGGGATACAGGTGATTCGGATAACGTCAATGCGGTAGTCTTAGCTTTCTTCCCAAGCTCTTCAAGTAAATTATCAAGCATGGTTTGTCCTAAATTCAGACCTCCCTCTAATGCCTGATCAACTTTTACATCGAACCACGATTCGATGCTTTTTCCTAGAAACTGTACCGAAATACCATATACTAAGACCCCCGGAAGAATGGCCATCAGTGAAAAAACCGTCAATAAACGAAGTGCCAGTCTTGAGCCAAATACCCGGGCCTTTAGTCTCCTGCTTAACCTCCATAATAAAAAACCTACTACCACCAGCAAAAACAACACAAAAACCACATTGAAAACAATTAGCCAACGGTAAAGACGTTCAAGAAACTCCGTATTGGCCCCCGCTGTCGCTAACAAAAACAGCATGACCACACTCAACCCCGTAACGATGGTGATAACGTACTTCATGGATATATTTTAGGGTAGGTTCTGAGGAGCAATAGGCAATTTAATATGCCATTCTTTTTTTTCCGAGATCAAATTCCAGTCTTTTGAGCTAAACCATTCTAGTTGAACTGGCTTAGCTAACCGGGAAATATCCAACCATACTTGCAAAGTTGCAATATATTCCACACCTTGCTTGAGCGAAGAGCTCATTTCAATGGGAATATCATGCTGCTTCCCCAAAGCCTGCAGCGCTTCTTGGAGGGTATCAAAGCTTTGTGGCACCATCATTCGGCCACTTAAGTAGTATTGTCGGGTAAGCGCATGATAGCTCAGCCCTATGCGCCTTTTACTGCGGGCTACTTCTTCGTCCAGCCAATACCACCGGGAATCTATCAGTTCAAATTTAGATACAAAATAAAGTATGATGCCTTTTTCCAAGGCCTGCTCTAAAGTACTATTAAGCGTAATATCAGCGTCAAGACTTATTTGGTAACCTTCACCCATCGCTTCCAGAGCGAACGACTTTATTTCTATACCACCCTCACCACGAACCGGTACCGCTGAGAATAGCAGTGAAATCAAGAGTATTGCTGCCATAATCTGCAACAATCCTTTTAGTCGCAGCATTCCATCAATCCTTACAAAGCAAGGCATAGAAAAAACCGTCATGCAAGAAGCTGGGCAATAACTGCCCATTAGTCATAGCAGGATGCGAAAGAGGCAATAAACGTGCATCTTGATGTAATTGTTGGAATTTATTAATTAATAGCCAGTTTTCTTCATGAAAAACAGAGCAAGTTACATACAGCAACTTACCTCCTCTCTTCAGAATTTTCCATAAAGCATTGAGAATTTTCTCCTGAGTGTCAGCAAAAGCAGGCAAATCAGTATATCGTCGCAACCATTTGATATCAGGATGACGGCTAACTACACCTGATGCACTACAAGGAGCATCAGCCAAAATTCGGTCAAACAGTTGACCATTCCACCATTCTGATGGATAAAGTGCATTGCCATATACCAAACGATCAGGCTCATTTCCAAGCCGCTCAAAATTTTCTGCTACACGTGCTAACCGCTGCGCATCACTATCGAGTGAGGTCAATCTTATTTGCGCTGATTCCATTAAATGCGTGCTTTTTCCACCAGGTGCAGCACAAGCGTCTAGCACGTGCATGCCATCATGCACATCTAGCAATGACGCAGCTAATTGCGCTCCCGCATCTTGTATTGATACTAATCCTTCTATAAATCCTGGCAACTTCTCTACCGCTACCGGTTGAATTAATTTCAGCGCCACATTCCAGATTAAATTTGCTTTAATACCATGCTCGTCAAGTATTTTTTGATATGCCTCGACTCCGATTTTCCGAGAGTTAACTCGCAATGTCATTGAAGGATGTTGATTACTTGCATTCAGAATGGCCTCATAATGTTGAGGATATTGTTTACGTAACTTGTCGATCCACCATTGAGGATGGGAGTATTTTCCAACATCATCTTTATTAACCAGCTCCCATAATGTAGTGCCTTTACGTATAAAGTTCCGTAAAACAGCATTAACTAATCCAGGCGCACCTCGTTTATTACTTAAGAGACGAGCAGTAGAAACAGCATGATCGACAATCGCATAGGAAGGCGCTTTACTGTATTGCAACTGATATAAACTTACCAATAACAAGTAGCGCAATTTAAGATCTTGTAACGTTTTATCTAACAATAAGCTGAGTAATGCATCAAGTTGCCCGTAATAACGCAGCACTCCATAGGTCAGATCCTGAATTGCACCCCGCTGTTGATGAGAAAGCAGCGGATTCGACCGCCATATTTCCTGTAAAACCAGCGTTAGATTTGCGCCTGCCAAAACACGCCCTATGGCAGCTACAGCAAGGTGTTGGGCTTTATTCATTTACCGGACTAACAGTCATCACTGTAGAAAGAAACTGACCTGGCTGCAAGAAATGTCCCGCCAGAAATTCTGCAATAGGCATTTTTCTTCCACCCGATTTTTGTACCATTTCTAAAATCAGCGCACCTCTTCCACAACTCACGACGAGACCTTCGCTCCCAGCCGCAAGAATTTCTCCTGCTTTGCCAGAAGCATTTTTTGCAATCCTCGCTTGCCATATCTTCAATATATTGCCCTGAAGATACGTATAAGCTCCTGGATAAGGATTCAATGCCCGAATACGTCGATCAATTTGGTTCGCATCTAATCGCCAGTCAATTTCTGCTTCTTTTTTTTGGATTTTGGATGCATAGCATGCCTGTGTTTCATGCTGGGGAGCTGCAGTCAGCTTACCAAGCTGCAATAACTCCAACGCTTCGACAATACTCTGTGCGCCTAAGTCAGCAAGTTTATCGTGAAGAGTTTGTGCTGTTTCATGAGGATCAATAGGAATGTCACGTTGCAATAATATAGATCCAGTATCAAGCCCCTCATCCATTTGCATGATAGTGATACCGGTTTTCTGGTCACCCGCCAATATGGCTCGTTGAATGGGTGCCGCACCTCGCCAGCGAGGTAATAGCGAGGCATGGATATTCAAGCAACCATGATACGGAATTTTTAGCACTTCCTTCGGTAGAATTGACCCATACGCTGCTACTATCATTAGATCGGCATCAAATGCCCTTAGTTGCGCATGGACAGCTTCCGATTTTAATGTAAGCGGTTGCAACAAGGGAATACCATGTGCTTGCGCAACTTTTTTTACATCACTCACCTGAGTTTTCATTCCACGCCCTGCTGGACGGTCTGGCTGGGTCAACACCAACACTATCTGATATCCACCATTCAGCAAACAAATCAATGCATTGGCTGCAAACACTGGTGTACCCGCAAAAATAATTCTCATGAAAAACTTCGGATCAATACATTCTTTTCTTTACAAGAAAAGAATTTAGGTAAAATAAGGGAAATTAGGACTTGGCATCGCGCTGCCGTTTTTTTAATTTTGATCGAATTCGTGATTGCTTGAGTTGTGACAAATACTCAATAAATACTCTACCCATCAAATGGTCCATCTCATGCTGAATACACACTGCAAATAATCCGCCAGCATCCAATTCAAACAAATTACCATCCAGACCCATTGCTCTGATTGAAATATTTTCAGCCCGTTTTATTCTTTCGAAAATTCCTGGCACCGACAAGCATCCCTCCTGGCAATCAGATTCTCCACTGCTTGCAATGATTTCCGGGTTAATGAATACATGAAGCTGATCACGAGTATCAGAAACATCGATAATAATCACCCGTTGATGGACATCCACCTGAGTTGCCGCCAATCCAATTCCCGCTACAGCATACATAGTTTCCGCCATATCTTGAACCAGCATACGAATTTCATCAGTAATTACTGGTATAGAGGCAGCAACCTTATGCAGTCGTTCATCAGGATATTGTAATATTTTCAGAATTGCCATAGCAAACTAGCGTAATTCGGTTTAACAGATTCTGCTGTTAGATCGTAAGCTTTGAAAGGGCTAAATAATCTAAGCTTAAAGAATTGCATCTAAAAAAATCTCACAATATATTAGAAATTAAATCTATGCGTGTATTGATTATTATATCCGCGATTTTATTTATAAACGTATTTTCTGGTGTAACCGTAAAGGCAGGAGAAATTGAACTACAACATAATGTACCCGATCGCTATATTGTTATTCAGGGTGATACGCTTTGGAGCATTGCTTCTCGCTTCTTGAAAGATCCCTGGCGATGGCCAGAAATATGGAATCAGAACCGGAAACAAGTGAAAAATCCATATACAATTTACCCTGGTGATATCATCGTACTCGAAAAAACAGCTGAAGGAAGTCAATTAAAACTTTCCAATGAAAAGGCAGCCATAAAATTATCTCCTAAAATGCGGATAGAAAAATTAGGGGTACATGGTATTCCAAATATTCCTGTCAATAAAATTAAACCATTCCTGAGTCAACCATTGGTTATCGAAAAGCATGCTCTTGACAAGGCGCCCCTTATATTGGGCACAAGTGACAATCGGGTAATATTAAGCACGGGCGACACCATCTATATACGTGATTTGCCAGCTGACCAAGGTGCTTCATGGCAGGTTTTCCGTGCTGGCAAGGCATTGATGGACCCGGATGATAATAATCGTATCCTCGGATATGAGGCAATTTATTTGGGTGATGTAGAGGCAAAAAATTATGCTCCGATCAGCACTGTAAAAGTGACGCATTCTGTTCAAGAAATATTAAATGGCGATCGTTTGATTCGCTCCCCCGCTGATACGCTTGCAGATTATGTGCCTCATGCACCGAATTTTGCTGTCGAGGGGCGTATTATCTCTGTCTATGGTGGTGTAACGGAGATCGGTGAAAATGCTATTATCACGCTTAACAAAGGCGTTCATGATGGATTGGAGGAAGGTCACGTTCTCGCCATTTATCGGAAAAGTAAAGTAAAATCACCCATAGGCAAGATCGTAGCACTACCTGATGAGCGCATTGGCTTAGTGCTTGTTTTTCGGGTATTTGATAAAGTATCTTATGCATTAGTCACACAAAGCGCTCAAGCAATCAAAGTATTGGATGCGGTACGAACACCTGATTAAGCCTTATATAGGACTAAAATTGCGCATATCAACAGTGAATTGAAATTACTTACAGACTTTTTTTACGCAAAACAGTCTTTCTTTTTTCTGCAATCAGTTGCACTTACTCTCTTTTTTACATTCACGATAAGCATTATTTTTTACCATGAAAGTTCCGCCAGATGTTGAATCCTGGCTAAATCTAAGCCTAATAAACGGCTTAGGTGATGAGTCCATTCGTAAGTTACTCATTGCTTTTGGCAGCCCAACAGAAATCCTCTCAGCAGATACGTATCAACTTGAACGTTTCGTAAAGAAACAAGTTGCCTATAATATTAATCGGGGCGCAGACAAGAGCAAAGTTGATGCTGCGCTTAAATGGCTGGAAGATTCTTTCAACTTCATCATTACACTCGCAGATCACGATTATCCTAAGCTATTACTTAATATTGCCGACCCCCCCCCATTACTTTACCTGAAGGGGCAGCGCAAGCTTCTCAATGCACCTGCCCTTGCCATAGTAGGTAGTCGCAATGCGACACCCCAAGGTATAGCCAATGCTGGCGCCTTCGCTGAAGCTGCTAGCAATGCAGGATTTTGCATCGTTAGTGGTATGGCACAAGGTATTGATACTGCTGCACATCAAGGTGGTCTGCGTGGTATCTCAGCAAGCATTGCTGTGGTAGGCACAGGACTCGATATTGTCTATCCCGCAAGAAACCGTGAATTAGCGCACCTGCTGGCAAAAGATGGCGCACTTATTTCAGAATTTCCACTGGGAATGCCCGCACTGGGCAGAAATTTCCCTCGCCGTAACCGAATTATCAGTGGCATAAGTCTTGGCTGTCTGGTGGTTGAAGCAACTCTACATAGCGGTTCCTTGATTACTGCCAAGCAAGCACTAGAACAGGGACGAGATGTGATGGCCATTCCCGGCTCCATACATTCACCTTTATCAAAGGGCTGTCACACATTAATTAAACAAGGTGCAAAATTGATAGAAAATATCCAGGATATCTTAGATGAGCTTAATTGCCAGCCTGCTCTAGCCCATGGAAATATTAACGTAACGATTGACTTTAGTGAATCCCAGGAGAATTCAATATTACTACCTCACTTAGGCTATGATGTGACTGATATCGATACTATTTGTACACGAAGCGGCTTGACGGTTGAAGCAGTATCCTCCATGCTATTGACGCTAGAGCTAGATGGAATCGTTGCCAGCTTACCTGGCGGACGTTATCAAAGAATTCGTTAATGCCATTGATAAAATATATACAAAAAAATCTGCTGAGGTGCATACAACGAAAGAGAGCATCTATATGTACGAAATCCTGATTTACTTATTTGAAAACTACTTTGACAAAGGGGGATACCCAGATTCTGCAGTATTAACGCATAAATTAACTATAGCTGGCTTTGAAGAGGACGAAATTAATCGAGCACTTAATTGGTTATCAGATCTTACGAAACATGATACTGATCATTATCCTGCAACATTTGCTCAAAGTAACTCACTACGATGGTATACCCCTTCTGAAATGGAAGTGATTGATAACGAAGGACGTGGGTTTATTCTTTTTCTTGAGCAAGCAGGCATTCTCAACCCACTACAACGAGAATTATTAATTGATCGTGTTCTCAAAATGAATGGAAATAATTCCAGCTTAGAAAAAATTAAGCTCGTGGTTTTGCTTGATCTGTGGATACAAAATCAATTAACTGATCTTAATATTCTGGAAAAACTATTCATAGCAAGTAATCCGCGGTATCGGCATTAATTGTTGAAAATCAACCAACTCTAATTCAATTTTAGATAAATACATGATTTGTCGGGCAATATATGCCCTTAAAATGAAGTATATTGGCTACACAAAACATGCCTTTAATTTCCCTCATAATCTGAACATCCTAATCTAGCAATTGACAAAAAATATAGCCATCTAGTCAAAATTCCATGAGCAAAAAATTGATCATCGCCGAGAAACCTTCCGTAGCAGCAGATATTGCCCGTGCATTAGGTAATTTCACTAAGGAAACTGATTATTTTGAAAATGATGAATACGTTTTATCATCTGCAGTAGGCCATTTACTGGAGCTGGCTGTACCAGAAGATTATGAAGTTAAGCGTGGCAAATGGAGCTTTGATCATTTACCAGTTATCCCCCCCTATTTCGATCTTAATCCTATCGAGAAAACAGCCACACGTCTGAAATTGTTGACAAAGCTCATCAAGCGGAAAGATGTGGATACTTTAATCAATGCTTGTGATGCTGGGCGAGAAGGGGAGTTAATTTTTCGCTATATCATACGTCATGCGGGAACAAAGAAACCCATTAAACGCTTATGGCTACAATCCATGACGCCCACAGCCATTCGAGAAGCTTTCTCAAAACTACTTGATGATAGTGAAGTACAGTCTCTGGCGGAAGCCGCCACTAGTCGTTCTGAATCAGATTGGCTAGTTGGAATCAATGGCACACGCGCAATGACAGCATTTAATTCTCAAGAAGGCGGTTTCCATAAAACAACTGTTGGACGTGTTCAGACTCCAACGTTAGCCATACTCGTCGAACGGGAAGAAGTCATCAAAAAATTTGTACCTAAAGACTACTGGGAAATACACGCCACTTTTTCTACTGACAATAATCACTACAAAGGAAAATGGTTTGACGAAAAATTTTCAAAAGATAAGGAGAATAGCGAAGCCAGAGCAGAACGCATATGGGACCAAGGCAAAGCAGACGCTATCAAGATCAGATGTCAAAGCAAACCAGGCATAGTGAGTGAAGAAAGCAAGCCCGCCAAAGAAACCTGCCCTTTATTATATGACCTCACGAGTTTACAGCGAGATGCCAATAGCCGCTTTGGCTTTTCTGCTAAAACAACCTTAGGGCTTGCTCAAACGCTTTACGAGAAACATAAAGTATTAACTTATCCACGTACCGATTCGCGCGCACTTCCGGAAGATTACATTGCGACGGTTAAAGATACACTTCATTCACTCGATAAAACTCAATATGGTGTATTTGCCAGGCAAGTTCTGGATTCGGATTGGGTAAAATTAAACAAGCGCATTTTTAATAACACAAAAATCTCCGATCACTTTGCCATCATTCCAACCTCGCTTGAACCTAAAAAGCTAAATGAGATTGAAACAAAGCTTTACGATCTGGTAACTAAACGTTTTCTTGCAATCTTCTATCCTGCTGCAGAATTTCTTGTGACAACTCGTATCACGCGAGTTGAAGGTGAGCCATTTAAAACAGAAGGCAGGATCATGATCAATGCTGGATGGCAAACCGTATATGGAAAATCATTAATAAATGATAATAGTAGTGATGGCATAGTTTTGCCTGCGATCAACGCTGATAAACCAGTTATTACAGAGGAAATCAAGGTTATTCCTAACCAAACTCGTCCTCCAGCGAGATTCAATGAATCAACTCTCCTATCTGCCATGGAAGGAGCAGGAAAACTGGTGGAAGACGAAGAACTACGTGCAGCAATGAGTGCCAAAGGACTTGGCACACCAGCAACGCGCGCAGCCATTATTGAAGGCCTCGTATCTGAAAATTACTTGCAACGCATTGGACGAGAATTACATCCTACTGCCAAAGCATTTTCGCTCATCACATTACTGCGTGGATTAAAAATACCCGAATTGATCTCTCCAGAATTAACAGGTGATTGGGAATTCAAATTGCGCCAGATCGAACAAGGTAAATTAAAGCGTGAAATGTTCATGACTAAAATTGCTGAAATGACGAAGCATATCGTTGAGCAAGCAAAAAATCATCGAGGAAAAACAATCAGCGGGGATTTTGCGATACTCAAGGTACCCTGCCCTAAATGTGGCGGCGTTATCCACGAAACATACAAGAAATTTCAATGCCAGCAATGTGATTTCGCTCTATGGAAAATTCTAGCTGGACGGCAATTTGAAGTGGGCGAGATGGAAACTCTCATTTCACAAGGTGAAGTTGGGCCATTGCAAGGGTTTCGCAGCAAAATGGGACGGTTATTCAACGCAAATATTAAGCTTACCGACACGTTTGAAATGAAATTTGAGTTTGGTAGTAATGATACAGAAGAAGCTGATGCAATCGATTTCTCCAATCAGCCATCTCTTGGCAAATGCCCTAAATGCAGCAGCCCAGTCTATGAACATGGGTTATATTATGTTTGCGAAAAAGCAGTAGGCGTCACTCACACGTGTAATTTCAAAACTGGAAAAATTATTCTCAACCGATCCATCGAACACGAGCAAATTACTAAATTGCTGCAAACTGGTAAAACTGATCTGCTGACTAAGTTTATCTCTAAAAAAGGACGACCATTTTCAGCTTATTTGGTTATCGGAAAAGAAGGTAAAATAGAGTTCGAATTTGAGCAAAAGGCCTCAAAAGGAAAAACAGCAAATTCAGATGAATCAAAAACATCACTGCCGTCAAGTAAGAAAAGAGAAGCATAGAAAATTAATCATATTGCTATAAAGCATGCAATCCCCCTTCGTATATTAGTCCTCAATATTTCTTATTTCTTGAAACAACAAAAGTGAATACTGAAATGAATTTTTCTTTCAAACACAGTATTCACTCTGCTTAGTGACGATAAGTTTTTTAAAGACTCAATCAACCATAGACGTTAATAATATACTTGGCAATTCCAGATGTTGCAGCAATAAGAATAGCTAGTCCTCCAACTACGGCTATTCCTTCTATAAGAAAAGAAATTAGCGCTTCACGAGTAGTTTTAAATTCTTGTTCACCATCTTTGTTACGTCGACGATCTTTGCGCTCCTTTACCCAGAGTTGTATTGCAATAACAAATGGAATAGCCAGTACAGAAATAAGTAGTGAATTTAAAGAATCATCTTCCATTGATCAGCCTCATTATCGATTAGTTGTAATTTGATTAAAATGTGTCCCACTTTTTTTGAGTTTCATTTAGTATAGTATTCCTAGAAAATTGCTAATTATAGCAGGCGCTACAAATTCCCGTTCTGCCTCTACACCTTTTAGCTTATATCTAAGCCATCCCTGTCAATCTAATCTAATCTAATCTAATCTACCATTATAAAAAAAGAAATGATGACATATAGAATATTTACTTTCCTAGAGACTTATGGATTGGCTTAATCTGCCTGTTGCCAATGGTGCACGCGGTATCGTTCAACTGCCAGGTTCCAAAAGCATCTCCAATCGGATCCTTTTGCTCGCAGCATTAGCAAATGGTAAAACACTTGTTCGAGATCTGCTGATTTCCGATGATACGACACAAATGCTGAATGCGCTGCGAGCACTCGGGATTACAATCAATCAAATCAGCAAGAATGATTTCAGCGTCGAAGGTGGAGGGGGAAAATTCCCTGTCAAACAAGCCGATTTGTTTTTGGGTAATGCTGGTACCGCTTTTCGGCCTCTTGTTGCTGTGCTTGCCATAATGGGTGGTCACTATCGATTGTCCGGCGTGCCACGCATGCATGAACGCCCAATTGCTGATTTAGTTAATGCATTACGACAATTGAATGCCAGTGTTACTTACCTTGGAAATGAAGGTTTCCCACCATTAGAAATTAAGCCTGCTGAGATACAAAACAAAATAATTACAATCAAGGGCGATGTTTCCAGTCAATTTCTCAGTGGACTTCTAATGGCATTACCATTAACAGGTGAAACTGCCACAATTATCGTAAACGGAACACTTATTTCAAAACCATATGTTGAACTCACCCTGGCTCAAATGGCGCGTTTTGGCATTCAAGTCACACAAGAAAATTGGCAACGTTTTACTTTGCCAGGCCCACAAACTTACAAGAGTCCCGGTGAAATAATTGTTGAAGGCGATGCCTCCTCAGCATCCTATTTTTTGGCTGCTGGAGCAATTGGTGGAGGGCCGGTACGCGTTGAAGGCGTTGGTATGGAGAGTTTACAAGGAGATATTCATTTTGCTGATGCGCTAGAAAAAATGGGCGCACATATCACAAAAGGGAAAAATTGGATTGAATCCTCTTTGCCAGCTCGTAATACCTCTAATCATCAATTGAAAGCTATTGATCTCGATTGCAATCATATCCCCGATGCAGCCATGACATTGGCCACAACGGCCTTATTTGCAAAAGGAACAACGACACTCAGAAATATCGCAAGTTGGCGGGTAAAAGAAACCGATCGCATTTCAGCAATGGCAAAGGAATTACGTAAACTTGGGGCTCTGATTGAGGAAGGTAAAGATTTTATACGTATTACACCACCTGCCACTTCACTTACTCCCAATGCAATCATCGATACCTATGATGATCATCGTATGGCGATGTGTTTTTCACTTGTGTCTCTAGGTGCACCAGTACGCATCAATAATCCGGGCTGTGTTGTCAAAACCTTCCCAGATTATTTTGAAAAACTTGCGATGATTATGCTTTCCTGACGCTACAAATCTTCATATTTCTACTTAAGAGGTTTTCATGGAAACTGGCGCTATTCCAGTCATTACTATTGATGGTCCCTCAGCTTCTGGTAAAGGTACAGTCGCACAACTCGTTGCCCAGAAACTTGCATTTCATTATCTTGATAGTGGAGCACTCTATCGCCTCGTAGCATTGATAGCAATGCGATCAAATACTGATTCTGCTAATGAGTTGGCCATAGCAAATATTGCTTTACATTTAGATGTAAATTTCTATGGCTCATCTATTCAATTAAATAGTGAGGATGTCTCAGATGCAATTCGTACCGAAGAATGCAGTAAATTAGCCTCTGTTATTGCTGGTCAACCCGAAGTCAGAAGAGCATTACTACAGCGCCAACGAGCATTTCTCCAACCACCTGGTCTGGTAACAGATGGCAGAGATATGGGCTCAGTTGTGTTTCCAGATGCTCCGCTTAAAATTTTTCTCACTGCAAGCGCCGAAGAACGAGCACAGCGACGCTATAAGCAGTTGATAGAGAAAGGAATAAATGCTAACATCCAAAGCCTATTGCAGGATATTTCCGAGCGTGATATGCGTGACAGTAATCGCGATACTTCTCCTTTAAAGCAAGAGACAGATGCAAAATTGCTAGATACAACTTTGCTCAGTATTGAAGAAGCTGTTAACGAGGTACTACGGCTGTACAATCAAATCTGCAAGAACTGAACTTGATAAAAAGAAGTTTTATTTTTTACACAATAAAATAAAACCATATCATACAATTTAAGTAATTTTTTATTTAACTAACTAACCATCTCATTTATGGGATGAAATTAAAATCGGGTAATTTTTTACAATGACTATTGTTTCCAACATAACTCCTTCCTCAGAAAATTTTGCCAAACTCTTCGAAGAAAGTCTTACACGTAAAGAAATGCGTGTGGGAGAGGTCATTACTGCAGAAATTGTGCGTATTGACTATAACTTTGTAGTGGTCAACGCAGGCCTCAAGTCCGAGAGTTATATTCCTATTGAGGAATTTAAAAATGATAAAGGCGAGATTGAGGCTAAGGCGGGAGATTTTGTCAGTGTTGCCATTGATGCCCTTGAGGACGGCTATGGTGAAACGCGCTTATCCAGAGATAAAGCCAGGCGATTAAATGCTTGGCATGATCTGGAAGAAGCTATGGAGAAAGGCACCATCGTTAGCGGCATGGTCAATGGTAAGGTGAAGGGTGGGTTAACTGCCATGGTTAACGGAATTCGTGCGTTTCTGCCGGGCTCATTGGTAGATATTCGCCCTGTCAAAGACACTACTCCTTATGAAAATAAGGAAATGGAATTTAAAGTCATCAAGCTCGATCGTAAACGTAATAATGTCGTCATATCTCGACGAGCAGTATTAGAAGAAACTCAAGGAGCAGACCGAGAATCTCTATTGGCAAACTTGCAAGAAGGCGCCATTGTGCATGGTATCGTTAAAAACATTACCGACTACGGTGCGTTTGTCGATTTAGGCGGAATAGATGGACTGCTTCATATAACAGATTTAGCTTGGCGTCGTGTAAAACATCCTTCTGAAATCATCAATGTTGGTGATGAAGTAACGGCCAAGGTACTTAAATTTGATCAAGAAAAAAATCGTGTTTCACTAGGCATGA
This sequence comes from Nitrosomonas sp. Nm132, assembly GCF_900100485.1. Classification (GTDB taxonomy): domain Bacteria; phylum Pseudomonadota; class Gammaproteobacteria; order Burkholderiales; family Nitrosomonadaceae; genus Nitrosomonas. The sequence continues at coordinate 59,360 of NZ_FNDH01000016.1, forward strand.
AACAATTAACTGAGGATCCTTGGGTAGGTCTTTCAAGACGCTATCCTCCAGGAACACGCCTTTTTGGTAAAGTAACTAATCTTACAGACTACGGTGCCTTTGTAGAAATTGAGCAGGGAATTGAAGGATTAGTACATGTTTCAGAAATGGATTGGACCAACAAAAATGTCTATCCATCAAAAATAGTACAATTAGGTGATGAAGTAGAGGTCGTCATTATAGAGATAGATGAGGAACGTCGCCGCATCTCGCTTGGAATGAAGCAATGCAAACCTAATCCATGGGAAGAATTTGCAATGAGCCACGAAAAAGGAGACAAAGTAACTGGACAAATAAAATCTATTACTGACTTTGGTGTGTTTATTGGATTACCTGGCAATATTGATGGTTTAGTGCATTTATCCGATCTCTCTTGGACTCAATCTGGAGAAGAAGCAATATGTAATTATAAAAAAGGCGATGAGGTAGAAGCTGTTGTATTATCGATTGATGTCGAGAAAGAACGTATCTCGCTTGGAATAAAACAGCTGGAAGGAGATCCATTTACTGTATATGTAGCAGCGCACGATAAAAATAGTATGATTAAAGGTATTGTAAAATCAATCGATGCCAAAGGTGCGGTGATTACTTTAACTGACGAAGTAGAAGGTTATTTACGAGCTTCTGAAATTTCTCGTGACAAAGTTGAAGATATACGAGCTCTTCTCAAAGAAGGGGATCAAATTGAAGCAATGATCATTAATGTTGATCGTAAAAATCGCAATATCAATCTTTCTATTAAAGCAAAAGATCAATACGAGGAAAATAGTGCATTACAGATGGTAACTACCAAGACTCCTGCCAGTACAGGCACTACTAATCTGGGAGCATTACTCAAAGCTAAAATGGACAGTAAAAATTCTGAAGAACAATAAAGGACATCGATGACGAAATCTGAATTGATTGCCAAGCTTACTGCTCGATACCCTCAGCTCTTGGCAAAAGATACTGAGTTAGCCGTCAAAATGATACTTGATGCCATGGCTAATAGCCTCTCTAGAGGAGAGCACATTGAAATTCGTGGATTTGGAAGCTTTGATTTAAATTATAGACCAGCTCGTATTGGTCGTAACCCAAAATCCGGAGAAAAGGTTCACGTACCTGAGAAATATGTTCCACATTTTAAAGCTGGAAAGAAAATGCGTGAACGTGTTGATTTCCATCTTAAAGATGAATCATGATCAATTATTTAAAATGAGAAGGATGCTCTTTCTTGCCTAAGAATCAAAATAATTCTTTATCAATGAAGAGCATATCTTTATATTTTAGAATTAAAGATTATGTATTTTTTATTTGACTCTTAAATATAATACTTTTTTTATTTCTGATTGCATGAATAATCCTCGTATTATTGTTGCTCTTGATTTTTCCAATAAAAAACAAGCACTCGAATTAGCAGGTAAGCTAGATAAAAATTTATGCCGAATAAAAATTGGTAAAGAACTTTTCACCATTGCTGGTCCACAATTGATAGAACAATTGATGGCCTGCGGTTTTGAAATTTTCCTTGATCTAAAGTATCATGATATTCCTAATACTGTAGCTGGCGCTTGTAGAGCAGCATCAGATCTAGGCGTATGGATGATTAATGTTCATGCGCTAGGAGGGAGAAAAATGCTCATTGCCGCTCAAGAAGCGCTCTCCACAAAAAAAACAAAACTAATCGCAGTAACTCTACTCACCAGTTTAAATAAGAGTGATCTCAATGAAATAGGTTTGAATGAAGAACCAATCAATATTGTGCAACGCCTTGCCTTACTTGCTAGCGATTGTGGTCTTGATGGTGTAGTCTGTTCTGCTCTGGAAGCACCGCAGCTTAGGGGAATCATTAAAAAAGACTTCTGTTTGGTAACGCCAGGAATTCGACCTCTTAATTGTAGTGCAAATGATCAGATGCGCATAACAACACCTCAAGAAGCTATACAAAATGGTGCTAATTACCTGGTAATTGGTCGACCAATCACACAATCTCCCGATCCTCTCTTAGCGCTTCAGCGATTGAATCATGAAATTGAAACAATCGGTTGTAATGATAGTAATTAAACCTAAATTCCTCAGTTGAAGAACCGTAGATTCAAATTCGAAGTGCAACTTTTGATGGCTGTTTAGTGTAACTTACCGACACTCCGAAGAATACCTCATGCGGAGTTCTAAATCCAAGTACTT
>NZ_FNDH01000031.1 GCF_900100485.1 Nitrosomonas sp. Nm132
CTCATCATTTATATCCGTTTTGTATGACATCTCTTAGCTTACTATCAAAAAATCCTTGATTCTAATGGAAATCGTTTTGCCAGACAGCTTCTAAGTATCCTATCCACCAGTCCCTCCGGACGCCGCAGCGCATGATTCAGTATAGTAAGGGTTTTGCAAAATTTTACCGGAGCAAGTCCGTTTCTCAACGGTCTGCTAGTCGGTAATCGCTCCACGGCTGGCGGTGGATACCAGCTTCGCATACTTCGCCAGCACACCGCGCTGATAACGCGGTTCAGGTGCTTGCCACGCCGCACGGCGTTGCGCCAGTTCCTCCTCAGAAATATTAAGCTGTAACAAACGTTGTGCCGCATTAATGGTGATGGAATCGCCCTCCTTCACCAGTGCAATCGTCCCCCCCACAAAAGCTTCTGGTGCAACATGACCAACTACCATGCCATAAGTACCGCCGGAGAATCGTCCATCCGTGATCAACCCAACCGAATCTCCGAGGCCTTCACCAATCAGCGCTGAAGTAGGCGACAGCATTTCTCGCATACCTGGTCCGCCCTTGGGACCTTCATAACGTATTACCACGACATCTCCTGCTTGAATTTCCCTGGCAAGGATGGCATTCATGCATGCTTCCTCAGAATCGAAGACACGTGCAGGACCTGTAATTTTCGGATTTTTCACTCCCGTTATTTTGGCAACTGAACCTTCTGGCGACAAATTTCCTTTGAGAATGGCAAGATGACCCTGTGCATACAAAGGATTGTCCCATTGTCTGATGACATTCTGATTCTCACGTGGCTTCTCAGGCACATCCCGTAATACTTCCGCAATAGTTTCACCACTGATCGTCATGCAATCACCATGTAGCAAACCGCGCACCAGTAACATCTTCATGACTTGAGGAATCCCGCCTGCATGGTGCAAATCAGTTGCCACATAACGCCCAGAGGGTTTCAGATCGCACAAAACAGGCACCCGTGCACGTATTTCCTCAAAGTCATCAATACTCAGATCCACCTCGGCAGCGTGCGCAATCGCTAGCAGATGAAGCACCGCATTAGTCGATCCACCCACTGCCATCACCACAGAAATGGCATTTTCAAGCGATTTCCGTGTAATCAAATCGCGTGGACGAATCTGCTTATGAATTGCATTGACTAAAACTTCTGCGGAACGGGCTGCACTAAGCCGTTTTTCTTCATCTTCTGCTGCCATGGTCGATGAGTAAGGCAAGCTCATTCCCATTACCTCGATCGCTGACGACATGGTATTGGCCGTATACATTCCGCCACAGGAGCCTGCACCAGGACAGGCATGCCGTTCTACTTCCAGCAATTCCTTATCATCGATTTTATGAGCAGTGTACTGACCCACGGCTTCGAACGCACTCACAATTGTCAGATCTTGCCCTTTATAGTGCCCAGCCTTAATGGTGCCGCCATAGACAAATATGGCGGGTACATTCATCCTCGCCAGCGCAATCATCGCACCCGGCATGTTCTTGTCACAGCCACCAATTGCAATCACGCCATCCATGCTTTCTGCCTGCACAGCCGTTTCAATGGAATCAGCGATAACTTCACGGGACACGAGTGAATATTTCATTCCTTCAGTTCCCATGGATATACCATCGGAAACCGTTATCGTGCCAAACATCTGCGGCATCGCGCCGGCTTTTCTCAATGCACGCTCGGCACTGAGGGAGAGTTCATTAAGACCCATATTACAGGGTGTAATAGTAGAAAATCCATTGGCTACTCCGACAATGGGTTTATCAAAGTCTCCATCACCAAAACCCACTGCCCGCAACATGGCTCGATTGGGGGAGCGCTTTGCTCCTTGAGTAATGGCTTGACTACGTTTATTGTCTGGCATGATTTCTCCTGAAAAGCTAAAAATGCAATCTGATTAACAAGCTGCGCACTGCAGCGATATGCTTACTTACCGTATAATGTGCATTTTACCGTAAATTAGCTCGTAACCTATGCTTATCCATCCTCAATTCGATCCGGTTGCACTCTCCATTGGCCCGCTTTCCATTCACTGGTATGGATTGATGTATCTGCTTGGTTTTTCTCTTTTTATTTTGCTTGGTCGTTATCGCATTAAGCAAAATAAGCAGGCAGTATTCACCAATACTATCCTCGATGACGCACTCTTCTATGGGGTCCTTGGCGTTATCCTGGGAGGAAGACTAGGACATGTATTGTTTTACCAGCCAGGTTATTACTTACAACACCCGCTGGAAATATTCGCGATTTGGCAAGGCGGCATGTCATTCCATGGGGGCTTCATTGGTGTCATCGTGGCGATGGCGCTGCTGGCTCATAAGCATAGACTTCAATGGTTTACTGTGACTGATTTCATTGCGCCGCTGGTACCATTAGGGTTGGGAGCAGGCCGCATCGGCAATTTTATCAATGGCGAATTATGGGGACGGCCCACTGATGTAGCCTGGGGCATGATTTTTCCACACGTCGACAATCTTTCGCGTCATCCTTCTCAACTTTACGAATTTGCGCTGGAAGGGATCGCTTTATTTATCCTGCTCTGGATCTATTCAAGTAAATCACGCCCACTAGGAGCTGTCTCCGGCATGTTTCTGATCGGGTATGGCACATTCCGCTCGTTTGCAGAATTTTTCCGCGAACCCGATGATGGTTTTATGGGGATATTAACTTTGGGCGTCAGTATGGGGCAATGGCTGTCACTCCCCATGATTGCTGCAGGTATAGGATTGCTGATTTGGGCACAGCGATCATCAAGCAAACCAACATTAAAAACCAAAAATCGTCGTTAAAGCAATCTGGAAAACTGCGCCACTCTGTTTTCCAAACATGCTCATGACAGCTGCTATTGCACAACCAGCACATCACAAGGACATTCTGTCAGCAGATGAAGCGTCACGCTTCCTAACAGCAACTGTTCAGTCAGGGATTTGCCATGCTTGCCGACAACGACAAGATCTGCGCCGATTTCGAGCACTTTATCTCGTAATTTGGCAGGAACATGACGGCCATGTTCTATCATACGGCACACATTACGACTGTCTATTCCTGATGTTTCGATAAACCCCTTCATCTCCGCCTCAGCTTCATGGCGTGCATGGATACGGTATTTCTGAATGATTTCATCCGTAACGCCTGCATACCGCATCTTACCCTCGAAGGGTGCTTCAAAGATGTGTGTTAGATAAATTTCGCTTTGCGGGGCAATCACATTGCCGTATGCAAATGCTGTCAACGAATGCGGAGAAAAATCGACAGCAACAAGCACGCACCGATAAGCAGTTTTAGCTTCGCGTCTGACCACGAGCATAGGTTTACGGCTTTGCCGGATAAGCTGTTCGGTCGTGGTCCCCAGGGCAAAATCACGCAGTGGATTTTCCCCGCGCGCACCCAATGCTAGTAAATCAAAATCCTCTGATGCTTTCAGGATCATGTCCAGAACATTACCCACGAAAACCCTTGGTTCAAACGCAAAGCCCGTTTGCTCTTGGATTTTTGCAATCAGTTGATTGAGTGACCGGGAGGCATTCGTCACCATGGATTGCTCTACTTCCACGGGCAGATTGGCAAAGTGTTTCAAGTTATCCAGCCATGATGATTTGAGCACATGGAGTATCACACCCTGCGATGCTCCTGTCGCGGCAGAAATTATTGCGGCACGTTCAGCGGCGTATTGTGCATCAGCGGAAAAATCAGTTGCAGCCAATATAGACTGTATACGTATCATGCAGTAATCTCCTATGATTGTCTCAGTCAATCTTAAGATCAGACAGACAAAGCTTTTTCTGCACGCTCCAGATCATCGGGTGAACCAAACAGTACGATCACATCACCCACTTGCAATGGAGTATCAAGTGAGGGGGTAAGCTGCCGCTTCCCTTGCCGTACCAACGCGGTTACTGCAACCCCTTCAAGATTGAATTCTCGCAGAGTACGCCCTGCAGCGCCACTATCTGGCGGCAGAATGATCGGCCTGAGCCGATCAGCATCGTTCTCCTGGAGCGTATCGGTAAATACATTGTTGCCTCGGTAAAACTCACGCAGCAAATGATAACGCTTATCCCGTTGTTGCTGCATGCGGCGCATTACTCGCGAGATCGGCACATCCAGCAGCAGCAGCGTATGCGCAGCAATCATCAGTGCAGCTTCCAGCGTTTCCGGCACTACTTCTGTCGCGCCACTTTTCCGCAGCTCATCCACATGACTTTCATCACGAGTACGCACCATCACAGGAAGATCCGGGCGCAAATCTCGCACATGATGCAAAACCTTATGAGCAGACATGATATCCTCGTGACTAATCACAAGAAGCCGTGCAGTGCTTACACCGACTGCCTCGAGAATATCGCGTTCTGCAGCGTCACCATAAAAAACCTGTTCACCGGCAGTATGCGCCTCCTTTACTTTCACAGGATCAAGATCCAGCGCTATGTAAGGTATCCGCTCCTCCTCCAGAAAATGAGCCACACTTTGACCGATACGCCCATAGCCGCAAATGATGACATGATCTCTTAATTTACTGGTAGTTTCAGTATTGAGTTGCAATGTCGTGCCTTCACGCTGAGAAGCTGGTTGTCGTACGAAAAGACGAGCAAGTGCATGATTATAGCGAATGAGGAACGGCCCCCCGATCATGGAAAGCAGCACCGAGGCGAGTGTGATCTGACCGGTTTCCTGGTCGATTGCCTGCATGCCAAGCGCAATCGTGAGTAAAGCAAAACCAAATTCTCCCCCCACTGCCAACAACCACCCGGTGCGCCACGCAGTTAATGTATCAATTCTTACTAACTGTACAATCTGGGCAACGATAAAGGCCTTGGAAACCATGAGAACCACAGCGCCAGCCAGTGCCCAATGCCATATCTGTGGAAATACGGATAAATCGAATAGCATGCCAATCCCGACAAAAAACAAACCGAGCAATACATCGCGAATGGGTCGAATGGTTGATTCCACTTGATGGCGAAATTCTGTTTCACCTAACACCATACCGGCAAGAAAAGCTCCAAATGCGGTAGACATCCCAAGATTCTGAGTAATCCAGGCTGCGACCAGGGAAACAAACAATACGGTCAGGGTGAATACCTCTGCCGATCGTTGCACCGCAACCAAATGAAACAAAGGTCGTAGCAGTTTTCTGCCCACGATAAACACCAGCGCGAATGCCAGCGCAGCTTTGGCAAGCGCTAAGCCGAGCGAACTCGCCAATGCGCCAATCCCCTCAGCAGCCACACCAAACGCAGGAATTACGATCAGGAAAGGTACCGCCGTGACATCCTGGAAAATATTCATCCCCGTACCGAGCCTGCCGTGCCGACTGTGTTCCTCTCCCTGTTCACTAAGTGTCTTACTGATGATCGTGGTAGAAGACTGCGCAAACACTGCCCCTACCACAAAAGCTGCCGCAACCGGCAAACCCATCAGCCACACTACGACACCTACAGCTATGGTGGTCAGCAGCACCTGAGCTGTCCCTAGACCTAATACCAGACCGTGTGAGGCGTAAATTTGCGGCAGCGAGAAATTCAATCCAATGGTAAACAACAGAAAAACGATCCCGAACTCCGCCAGCATGTGAATAGGTTGTGCTTCAATGACCGATCCAGGCGTATATGAACTAAGCAGAACACCTACCAGTATATAACCCAAACTCGGCGGGACGTGAAGCCGATGAAAGGTAACCACCACAATGATCGCCGCTCCAAGCAGCATAAGGATTGGGTGAAAAAACTGCTCAATCATCAGAAACCTTTCAGGAATCTCAAAAATATACTGGGTTGTGAATGCTGCTTCTTAGGTTGCCGACTGCCTCTCTCACCAAAAGACTTCCTGGTTCAGATTACTGTTATCAGTCAGATACATGAAATGAACCCGCTGAAACATTGTAACATCTAGCCGCAACACAACCTGGCGGCAGCTATGCGATCTTCTTTCTTATCAACCGTACAACTGCCGCTTCAAACCACTGCGATCAAGAATGATGGCGCTGATTTCTTCGATAGAGATATACGTGGTATCCAGATAGGGAATCCTGAATAGCTGAAATAGGGATTCCTGCCATTGAATTTCGCGCTGGCACTGGGCAAGCGATGCATACTGGCTATCTGGACGACGTTCCTGGCGAATAAAATGCAGCTGCGTTGCACCGAGCGTCAGTCCAAATAACTCATTTCTAACAGGTTCTAGTGCTTTGGGTAGCCGTATCACAGACATATCTTCCTGCGTGAGCGGATAGTTTGCGGCGGCAATCCCATACTGCAATGCCAGATATAGACAGGTAGGTGTTTTACCGGTACGAGACACACCCATCAGAATAATGTCGGCTTCCGTAAAATTTCCCGGGTTAACCCCATCATCATGCGCCAGCACGTAATTGATCGCCGCCATCCGCTTAAAATACGACAGACGATGCTGCAGACCATGAGAGCGTCCTGCTATTCGTGCAAACGGTTGGTGAAGTTCTTCTTCGATTGAGCTGACGAAGGTTTCAAAAAAATCATAGACCCGGCAATTTGCCTGTCGAATCACTCCAAGAATATCCGGTTTAAGCAAGGTACTAAAAACCAGTGGACGATGGCCATCCCGCTCGGCAGCTCGATTGATCTGCTCTGCTACTACCTGGGCTTTTACAGAATCGCCCAGAAAGGGCACATTGATCTTTTCCCATTCAATCCCATCAAACTGGGCCAACAAGCTGTGCCCAAGGGTTTCTGCAGTAATGCCGGTACGGTCCGATAAATAAAAAACGGTACGTTTCTGCCTGGTCACGATTTATCTAAATTAGCCAGATGCAGCCAAGTATCCACGACGGTATCCGGATTCAGCGATAAGCTATTAATCCCCTGTTCAAACAACCAAACCGCAAAATCCGGATAATCGGACGGACCCTGACCACAGATACCGATATATTTACCCCGCTTGCGACAGGCGTGTATCGCCATTTTAAGGATCTTTTTAACAGCCGGATTGCGTTCATCGAACAAATGGGATACTAAACTGGAATCACGATCAATCCCCAGCGATAACTGAGTCATATCATTCGAGCCAATGGAGAAACCATCAAAATATTGCAAAAACTCCTCTGCCAGTATCGCATTGGATGGAATCTCGCACATCATGATCAAACGCAGCCCATTCCTGCCCCGCACAAAACCCAGTGACGCCAGCAGTTCCGTGACTTGCCGGGCTTCCTCCAGGGTGCGGCAGAATGGAATCATGATCTCAACATTGGTCAAACCCATCTCATCGCGTACTTTATGCAATGCCTGGCACTCCAGCTCAAAACAATCGCGAAATGAAGTTGCTAGATAACGTGATGCGCCACGAAATCCAATCATAGGATTTTCTTCCTGTGGTTCATAACGATCACCCCCAATCAGCTTGGCATACTCATTGGATTTAAAGTCGGAAGTGCGGACGATGACAGGGTGTGGATAAAAGGCTGCTGCCAGCGTTGCAATGCCTTCCGCCAGTTTATCCACATAAAAGCTGACAGGGTCAGCATAACCGGTTATTCGTCTGCCAATCTCATTTTTCAAATCTTCTGGCAAATGAGCAAATTCCAGCAATGCTTTCGGGTGGATGCCTATCATGTTATTAATGATAAATTCCAGTCGCGCCAGGCCAACTCCTTGATTCGGCAAACGTGAAAATGCAAAAGCATGGGATGGATTGCCAATATTCATCATGATCTTAACGGGTAAATCAGGCAGCTCACCAGTATCGGCAGTCGTATGCTCAAACCGCAGCAATCCTTCATAAACGTGGCCGGTATCTCCTTCAGCACAGGAAATCGTAACTTCCGTTCCATCCTTGATTTGTATCGTGGCATCACCACAACCCACTACTGCCGGAATCCCCAGTTCGCGCGCCACAATCGCTGCATGACAAGTACGTCCGCCACGATTCGTGACGATCGCAGCAGCCCGTTTCATGATCGGCTCCCAGTCGGGATCTGTCATATCGGTAACCAGCACCTCTCCTGATTGGATAGTATCCATCTGATCCGTGTGCATGATCAAACGCGCTACCCCCTGCCCGATTTTTTGCCCGATGGCGCGCCCTTCGGTCAATACCTTCCCTTTCTGACTCAATTTAAAGCGCTCTACAGTGGGCCCCACTCGGCTTTCAACGGTTTCAGGGCGAGCCTGTACAATATAAAGCTGTCCATCTAACCCATCTAATGCCCATTCGATATCCATCGGACGACCGTAATGCTTTTCGATAATCAGGGCCTGCTGCGCCAGCGCTTCAACTTGCGCATCAGATAAACAGAAACACTGACGGCGTTCTACTTCCACTTCGCGCATCACTGTGGATGAGCTCTGCTCATCACCGTCGCGGTAAATCATTTCGATGGCTTTGGCGCCCAAACGCCGCGAAAGAATGGCTGGACGACCTGTCTCTAACCCCCGTTTATAAACGTAGAATTCATCCGGATTGACTGTGCCCTGCACGATGGTTTCACCCAGGCCATACGCTGCTGTGATGAAAATCACATCCCGAAAACCCGACTCGGTATCCAGCGTGAATGCTACACCACTCGCTCCCAGGTCGCTGCGTACCATCTTCTGAATCCCTGCTGACAGGAATACCTTGTCATGCTGGAAGTGATGGTGAACTCGGTAGGCAATGGCGCGATCGTTATATAACGATGCAAATACCACCTTGATCGCTGCAACAAGCTGCTCCAGACCGCAAACATTCAGCAAGGTTTCCTGCTGGCCGGCAAATGAGGCATCTGCCAAATCTTCAGCTGTTGCAGATGAGCGTACTGCAAAAGAAGCCCTATCACCACTATTGGTTACCAGTTTTTCATAAGCCTGAGTAACTGTTTGCAGCAAGGCATCGGGCAACGATGCCTCTAGTAGCCAACCACGAATTGTTTTGCCTACAGTGGTCAGTGCATTGATATCACTGACATCCAATTGATCCAGCAAATGATTGATACGCTCAGTCAATCCATTGCTCGCTAGAAAATCGCGATAGGCGTGCGTGGTGGTAGCAAAACCGCCCGGCACATTGACACCTGCCCGACTGAGATGGTTGATCATTTCACCTAGCGAAGCATTCTTACCGCCGACGATGCCTACATCATCCTTACTCAACTGGTCAAACCATACGATATAATCAGTCATCGTGAAAAACTCCTGGTTTCTGAAACGAAAAGAAAGCTGGCTTTGATCTTTGATCGTTACACTCGTGAATTCTAGCATCTCATGACTCATATCCGTACTCCGAAATAGAAATCTTGATCTCTTTGTTCACTTCCTTAAGTCATACTCGAGCGCCGCAAATATGGAAACTAATCATATAACCCGAATATTTCATAAATTGGCACGTGTCCTCACTTGCCTTTTGATTAATAAGAAAGATTTTGCTCAGTCGGGTGTATGAATCACTACACCCCTCTTTCTCAAAACTTCCCTATTAATCAAAATCTTGCGTGATCATCACGCGAATTTATGAAATATTCGGGATAAATGTATCGCTTTGGATAGCCGACCCACTACCGGCTTGCTGCTAACCACTGACCTCAGCGTCGCTGTAATCATATATGCCCAGCTTGCTGAAAAATAACAAGCCAAGCATCATCTGATCGATTACTCGCAACGCACTGATTCTGCGGGAATTGCGCGTTGCAATCTAAAATTTTATCTCAACCCGGTTCAGCGGTACGCTTATGCATGCTTGCCATGTGCTGGTGCTATCGACGGGGGGGCGAAGCGTTGTAGAACATGGCTCGTGATGCCTTTGGCAAGCTCTTCCTCACCAAAGAAGACCATGCCAATATTCTCTTTACGCAATAATTGCGATTCATCCTCACTATGAGTCCGCAGCACGATTTCGATGCCTGGATTGAGTGTACGCGCGGTGTCGACTATTTGGCGAACATTCAGCAGATCCGGAGTCGCGATAACAAGCATTGCCGCATCTGCAATGTGAGCTTGAATCAATACGGCCGGATCGGTAGCGTCCCCTGATACGGCGACGACTCCTTTGTTACGCAAATCCTCAACCAGCTCGCGGTTCTGCTCTGCAATCACGTAGGGAATGCCCTGCTTGTCCAAAGCATCGGCAATGCGGCGCCCAACTCGCCCGCAGCCTACCAGCACCACTTGGCCTTGGAGATACTTGCGTTCAGTACTCATCGGCAGTTCTGCGTAAGGATCTTCCCGACGCTCTAGACTGCGCGCCAGCTCAGAACGATCGAGAAGCCACTTTCTAAATGGCTCGATAGCCGTAAACAGGAAAGGATTCAGTGCGATGGAAATCAGCGCACCAGCAAGCACCAGATTCATTCCCTCAGTGGTCAATAGTCCGAGCGACAGGCCCAATCCGGCTAGGATAAAGGAAAACTCACCGATTTGGGCAAGACTGGTAGCAACCGTCAGCGCAGTATTAAGTGGATAGCGAAAAGTAAGCACCAGTACCAGTGCCGCGATTGATTTACCAATGATAATAATGGCAACCACGCCCAGTACGTGAGTTGGCTGATCGATCAGTACCGTCGGCTCGAACAACATACCCACTGCCACAAAAAAAAGCACTGAAAATGCATCACGCAACGGCAAAGACTCTTCAGCGGCACGGTGACTAAATTCAGATTCGCGCATTACCGTGCCAGCAAAGAAAGCGCCCAGTGCGAATGACACACTGAATAATTCCGCTGCGCCATAGGCAATGCTAATCGCGGCAGTAATTACTGCCAGGGTAAACAGTTCCCGGGAGCCTGTGCGTGCGATCTGCCATAATAGCCAAGGCAGTACACGGTGGCCAGCGATCAACATCAGGGCGATGAAAGCTGAAACCTGTAACAAAGTTTGTCCAAGAGTGATCCACACGGAAGTAGTATTTTCGACGCCCGCAGGTGTGCCGCCCAATATACCCGCAAGCGGGGGTAGCAGCACCAAAACCAACACTGTGGCAAGGTCCTCGACCACCAACCAACCTACTGCGATGTGTCCGTTCATTGTTTCGAGAATGCCACGAGCTTCAAGTGCCTTGAGCAACACGACAGTGCTGGCACAAGATAACGATAGCCCGAAAATCAACCCGCTCCCCAGGCTCCAACCCCACCACCAGGTCATGCCCATACCTAATACTGTCGCTAACCCCATCTGCACTACTGCACCGGGTATCGCAATACGTTTTACCGCAAGCAGATCATTGAGGGAAAAATGGAGTCCAACACCAAACATCAGCAGCATAACGCCGATTTCCGATAACTGGGAGGCGATACTTACATCGGCAACAAAACCAGGTGTTCCCGGACCAATGATGATGCCTGTGATTAGATAGCCAACCAGTGCAGGTATCTTGATTCGCTCAGCAACGAAGCCAAGCATCAATGCAATACCTAAGGCAACGGCAATAGTAGTAATTAAAGAAATATTGTGTTCCATTCAGCTCCCATTTGTTATGCATTGTACAAAAGTGCTCAAGCGCCTCCTTCGTTTATATGGATAGCCTATGATATTGGGCTTTCCGCTATTCAAGTCTGTCAAACTACGATTCGTAGATTAATGCTAGCTGATCTGGATCACTAGCAGCACTAAATTCACCTTATAAAAATATCTTTTTACTGTTAAATAAAGAAGTCTCACCAATTCTATCCACTTCAGAAATCAGCTGAACAGCTTCTTGCTGTAATGCGATGCGATCACTTGCGTTGTTAGCCGCATTGACTGGCTGAATCGCCAATTCGCAAAGGTACTGTAATAATGACATAGCTACGGATAAGCTCCCTCTGCTGCTTGCACCATGGAAGCTCTATCGTTGGCATTTCTGGTAATCTGATTCATTCCTCGGATCTGAGCGGTAAAACGATCAGAAATTGCTAAATCTGCAGCAATGATTGCAATTCATTTTGTAACACATTGAGATCACACTGCGAATTTAATCATGCCATATTAGGTGTTGATAACCTGAAATTTTGCTCTCCCAGCCTAACGTCATAGGGATCAGGTACATTTTTTACAGTTTTTTATCGGCTAAGCTTCTACAAAATTTCAACCGATAACTCTCACAAAACCTATGAACTGCACTTTGACATTTGCAAATCTGCATTTACTATTTTGTTTATTGATTTGAAAACTGACGAAGAAGAGAGCGTGTGAAGCCATTGACATATCATGCTTTCACCAACAGCTGAAGCATCCGGCAGTATTGACTTGGAGTAAGGCCTGTGCCGCATTTGAACAGACCCCAGAAGAATGGAGCATCTTCATATCCCGCAGCCACGCTGATCAAAGACATACGCAAAGGATATCAAGAAATATGGGTAAAAATGTGCATCAAGCCACAAGCAATACCAGGCACGTTAAGAGAGTTAACGAGGTTTTCGCCAGTGCTCGATGTGTTTTCTAACTCACTACCGGTAAAGATTTTTGTTGAAACTTATTGATCAATCTGTTTTATAGATAATCAAAAGAAAGGGTGCAATACAGATTGCTTACAAATTTGTGTGCAATCTGTCTGCACCTCTTCTTTTCGGTTTGGTATACCCACTTGCAGATGGCGCTACTTCAGCATGCAGTAGCAATCCGATAATGGATATGTCCCAGCGCTTTCTCCACCTGATCAACTAAGATCAGGCAAAGCTCCCCAGCTTGCAGATTGGTTAGTGCCGTATCTATCGCTTTAAACTCACCGTGTATTTCACTCACCTTGCGCACACGCTTGGCATTTTCCAGACCCGCGCGCAATAACCCCAAAACTTCACCATCGGCACGGCCGCGTTGGCATTTGTCCTGATACAGAACAACCTCGTCAAACACATCACCCAGAATCTGGGTTTGCAGACGAATATCTTCATCACGGCGATCACCCGCAGCACTGATCACGACTGTCCGTCTTTTTGCTGGTATGTTATCAATCGCGCACACCAGTGCTTCCATCGCATCTGGATTGTGTCCATAGTCAGCAATCAGCGTAGCATCACGATAATTAAACAGGTTAAATCGCCCGGGCGCAGTCTGCGCATCACTAATGAAACTTGCTAAACCAGCACGAATAACTGTCCAATCCAGCCCCAGCGCCCACCCCACGCCAACAGCAGCCATCGCATTTTCAGCCTGGAAGCTAATAATTCCATTTTTCGTTAACGGAATTTCGTTCAACGGAATCCGCTGTTCAATTCCTGCGCCTGATGCGACAATGGAATGGCTATCAAGATAAATAACTCGCTTGCGTTGTGCACGTTGTGTCAGCACTACTGGATTGTAACTATCTCGGGAGAAGAATATAACTGAACCCGGGCAGTGATCAGCCATTCTGACAACTAGAGGATCATCCGCATTGAGGACTGCAACACCACTCTTCGGTGTAACATTCTCAACAATTACTCGTTTAACGACAGCCAATTCCTCTGTCGTGTTAATATTTGCCAGACCGAGATGATCTCCCCGACCAATATTGGTTACCACGGCAACTTGGCAGTGATCAAAACCCAGTCCTTCACGCAACATGCCGCCTCGTGCTGTTTCTAGCACGGCGACATCGACATCGGGGTGAAAAAGAACATTTTTAGCACTTCTCGGGCCACTGCAATCACCGGTATCGATACATTGACCATTGACAAAAACACCATCAGTACATGTCATACCAACACGCATCTGGTTATTCTCAAAAATATTGGCAATCAGGCGCACCGTCGTTGTTTTACCGTTGGTACCAGTTACTGCAACCACCGGAATACGCGCATCCTCACCTTGCGCAAATATGTTATCGATAATTGCTTCTCCTACCGCACGCCCCCTACCATATGAAGGTTGCAAGTGCATGCGCAAACCAGGCGCTGCATTGACTTCGATGACCGCACCGCCTTGCTCCTCCAGCGGACGCATAACGCTATCGCAGATCACATCAATGCCACAGATATCAAGACCTGTCATTTGTGCTGCAGCAATCATGTTCGCTGCAATTTCCGGATGAACATCATCCGTTACATCCGTTGCTGTACCACCTGTGGACAGATTGGCATTATTGCGCAAAACAACACGTATACCTTTAGCCGGAATAGATTTTGCTGTCAGTCCCTGAGTAGCAAGATGAGCCAGTGAGATCTCATCCAGGTGAATTTTGGTCAGTAAGTTTGCATGGCCTTCACTGCGCCGCGGATCACAATTGATTTGCTCCACCAATTGAGAAATACTATGGACACCATCACCCACCACCTGGGGTGGATCGCGCCTTGCTGCTGCCACCAGTTTGTTACCTACGACTAACAGACGATAGTCATGTCCGGTTACATAGCGCTCAACCAGTACATTATTACTAATCTCAGCAGCTGCCAGATAAGCCGCTTTTATCTGCTCGCAATCAATGAGATTGGCTGTTACTCCTTTGCCTTGATTACCATCCCGTGGTTTTACCACCACAGGCATTCCAATCTCACAGGCAGCAACCCACGCATCCTCAGCATCTACAACTGACCGCCCTATTGGAACAGGAATTCCTGCTGCATGTAGTAATACTTTGGTCAGTTCCTTATCTTGCACAATGGATTCAGCGACTGCACTGGTTAAATCACTTTCAGAAGCCTGGATGCGCCGTTGCCGGCTGCCCCAGCCAAATTGCACCAGACTTCCGTCAGTTAGGCGACGGTATGGAATTCCACGCGCAACCGCAGCCTGCACAATAGCACCGGTGCTCGGTCCGAGGCGGATATCCTCATAAAGCTCTCGCAAACGATGTATTGCATTGGTTAGATCAAAGGAGATATCTTCAATTACGGCGTGGCATAAATTTAGAGAAAGCTCAAAAGCAAGCCGCCCCACCGCCTCTTCACTGTATTCGACGATGATCCGGAAAGTATCTGCTTCCGATGTTTGCGTCGTATGACTAAAAATGACCGGACAACCCGCCTGCACTTGCAAGCCGAGTGTGGCGAATTCTAATACATGTGCCACAGTAGCTATTTCATAGTGCCCAGCGGGCTGAAGTAGTGCAATTTCTGGAAAGCGTTCATACAGGCGCGTTCTAAAACCTGGTATTCTGTCAATGGCACGTTTGCTCTCGCTAAAAACGACCGTTGCTTCAATAGAGGTATGCTTACTCCATAAATTAGGGCCACGCAATGCACGGATTTGTAATACTTTCATATTAAATTTCCTTGAGTTTCTTGTTCTTTTTGAGAATTCTGATATTCAGGCTTACTTTTCTCTTGACCGAGACCAGATGTTTCAATGCCTAGCCGAATAAGATCAGGTGCAATACCGAGCGCCCAGGCAGCCCCTATTGCAGCTAATACATGCTCGACTTCTCTTACTGCACGATTACCAACCGCAGGTTGCATATCAGCCAATTTAATCAACGGCATCTCATCAGATCCATTAGCCAGTACGATTCTTCCGTTACGAACAATAACAGCTCGCTTGCCTTGGGTGGGACCTGTCCCTCGTTGGCGATGCTCGTTGATAGCCATCAGGTCGGGATCACAACTAAAGTAAATAACTTCACCGTGACACAATTCCGACATCTCGATCAGCATGGATTCTTGCGCATTGAGAACCGCCGCACCTGTCGGCAGAATTACATCTTTTAAAACATCGCCGACTGCAGCTGCAGTCGGCGTTACGATATCAACCTGAGTACGCAGTACTGTAAAAACTTGTTTGAGTGTCTCAATTCCATGGCGATCATAATACAAAGCGGGGTCAACATTGGTCACGACACCCACCTGACAACTATCATAAGCCAGTCCCTCCTGGAGAATGGCATCGAAACCATTCTCGAAAACCGCTGCTTCAACCGTACGATTCATCAATGTGCGATTGGCGGCCACCCATTTAGCACTATCACTTTTATCAATTTGCTTATGATCGAGATAGAGTCCGCTGCTGCACGCTAACCCTGTACGCTTACCTGAAAGCGTAAGCAATCGGGCAACAAGATGTGCAACCGTGGTTTTGCCATAACTACCGGTAATTCCTACGATGGGAATGCGACTATGGTTTTGATCCGGAAAAAGGTGATCCACAATTGCCTGACCAACGGGTCGAGGTTTCCCAACAGCTGGTTTGATATGCATTAGCAAGCTGGGACCAGCATTGACTTCGACGACTGCGCCGTCTTGCTCAGCAAATGGGCGTGAGACATCACTGACTACAAGATCGATACCGGCAATATCCAGACCCACAATACGTGCAGCCAAAGCGGCTGTTTTAGCAATACTTGGATGAACATCATCCGTTACATCAAATGCATGATTGCCATTACGTTGAATCAGCACTTTGATACCAACTGGCACAATAGAATGACTGGTATAGCCTTGATTGGCAATTTCCATCTGCGCTGCACTATCCAGACGAATCATATTAAGTGGATGATCTTCAGTAGTTCCTCGGCGTGGATCAGAGTTAATCTGATTATCAATCAACTCGGTTATGGTGGAAACACCGTCTCCAATTATGGATACCGAATCACCTCGCGTGGCTGCTACCAGTTGCTCACCCACTATCAGTAAACGGTGTTCAGTACCGGGAATATATTGTTCAACCAGCACACCATTTCCCTCTTGTAAGGCCATGGAATAAGCTGATTCGATTTCTTCACGCTTACTTAACTCGATAAACACTCCCCGTCCATGATTTCCATCACACGGCTTAACGACAACAGGCAAACCAATCTCCTTAGCAGCTTGCCATGCGTCTTCTGGACTAACAGCGCTACGTCCTTCCGGAACAGGCACACCGCAGGAACGGAGCAGTGTTTTAGTCAGATCCTTGTCACGCGAAATACTCTCAGCAATGGCGGGTGTTCGATCTGTCTCAGCAGTCCAAATATACCGACTGTGAGCACCATGTCCTAACTGAACGAGGTTTCCTTTGGAAAGTAATCGAATAGCTGGGATATTGCGGGCTACTGCTGCATCTACAATGCACGCGGTTGAAGGACCAAGCCACAATGAATCGACCATGTCACGCAAACGCTCAATAGCACCTTTGACATCGTAAGGTTTTTGATCAGGATCAAATCCCATTGCCGCCAGCACAAGCTCACGAGCTGAAAATAAGGCGCTCCGGGTGATCTCGGCATGCCAAGCGCTTACGACCACTTTATAGACACCGCGTACTGAGGTTTCACGCGCTCTGCCGAAACCACCGCGCATACCCGCCAGATTTTGCAGCTCCAGGGTCACATGCTCAAGAATATGGCAAGGCCAGGTGCCTTCCTTGACGCGACGAAGGAAACCACCACGCTCTTCATAACTGCAGCGATGCTCAATCAGTGTGGGTAACCAGGAAGACAAGCGCTCATAAAAACCAGGAATAGTATCTGATGGAAAATCTTCAAGTTCACCGATATCAACAATTGCTTCAAGTGCCGGGTAGTAAGTCCAAATATTGGGGCCATTCAGGTGACGGATTTCAAGAAACTTAAGGTCTTTTTTACCATTATTATCAGAGTTGGAATTATTTGACATAAATTGAAAGCTTTGAAAGCTGGATGAGTAACATTTCAATTAACGCAGCTAGCGCCAATTGGTTTACATCACGACAAACAATTTTTGAAATGCTTCAGAGAAAACGATCCAGCAGCTTGCAGCTATGACGATCGAGCATCAGCCGATCGTGAATCAGGAAATGAATGCCGTGACTATCGGTGATCAGCAGAGCTGCAGGTGACAGACGGCGAATATCTTCCTCACCCTTGAGCACGAAGGTGGTATCCCCCCGATCAGTTTTGACCCACCAGGTGCTTGGCGTGACAAAACTTGAAACTTTATCAATACGCTTGATCTCTGGCATAAACTCACGGCTGGCGAGCTCCGCCTCGATCAGAATACGAAATGCTTCAGGTAAATCATCCAGGCATTCTATCCAGGCTAGCTCATGACCATGCACGTTGAGTAGCGCGATTCCCTGCTCAGGCGCGGTCATCGGAAATGCTCGGATGGGTACGATGCCTTCGTGCACCTGATGATCTTTGTCTACAAAAACTAAGCGTCCAAAAGCATTTCGACTCAGTTGATAATCAGGCTGGCTCATGCACGATCTCCCTTGGAACCCGATTTAGGATCTAACTCGGCTAAATGATCCTCAGTATCAATATTGCGCGACTGAGATTGGTAAAGATGGTAATAATATCCTTGGCGCGCCATGAGTTCAGCATGATTACCCACCTCAATCACTTTCCCTCGATCGAGTACAATCAATCTGTTAGCTTCACGCAAAGTAGACAAGCGGTGCGCGATAGCGATCGTTGTTCGGCCATGAACGAGATTGTCGAGCGCTTCTTGAATCTCTTTCTCAGTTTTGGTATCGACAGAAGATGTCGCTTCGTCGAGTATCAGGATACGCGGATCGATCAACAATGCACGGGCAATCGAGATACGCTGCCGTTCGCCACCCGAAAGCGCTTGCCCGCGTTCGCCCACCAGAGAGTCATAACCATGAGGTAATCGCAGGATAAACTCATGAGCGTAGGCAGCGCGTGCTGCCGCAATGATCTCCTTGCGCGTTGCATCGGGTTTGCCATAGGCGATATTTTCTGCGATCGTGCCAAAGAAAAGAAATGGTTCCTGGAGTACCAGACCGATATGTTTGCGATACTCGGCTACGGGCAGTGAACGAATATCTACTCCGTCGATTAGAATTGCACCTTCGGTTACATCGTAAAAACGACAGATCAAATTGATGAGCGTGCTCTTACCCGAACCACTATGTCCAACCAAACCAACCATCTCTCCCGGCTCAATTACCAAGTTGATATCCCGCGTTACACTACGTGTTCCGTACCGGAATCCTACATTACGCAATTCAATGCGACCTGTAATCGTAGGTAAATGAATGGATTTGATTGGCTCTGGGACACTGGAAACATGATCAAGGATATCAAAAATACGTTTGGTCCCAGCAGCCGCCTTCTGTGTCACAGAAACGATCCGACTCATTGAGTCCAGTCTTAGATAAAAACGACCAATATACGCCAGGAAAGCAGTCAGCACGCCGACCGAAATCTGATCCTGCGATACCTGCCAAATACCAAATATCCATACCACAAGCAACCCGACTTCAGTCAATAATGTGACGGTCGGTGTAAACAATGCCCAAACCTTGTTGACCCGATCATTAATTTCCAGATTACGTTGATTAGCTGCACGAAAGCGCGCTACTTCCCGGTCCTCTTGCGCGAAAGCTTTAACCACACGAATTCCGGGAATGGTATCGGCAAGCACATTGTTAACCTCTGCCCAGACGCGATCGACTTTTTCAAAACCAGTACGTAATTTATCGCGAACCAAGTGGATCAACCAGGCAATAATCGGTAATGGCATAAGGGTAACCAGCGCCAGTGACGGATTGATCGAAACCAGAATAAGGGCCGTCATGCTCATCATGATCACATCGGTTGCAAAATCAAGCAGATGGAGTGAGATAAAAAGATTGATACAATCTGTTTCTGCACCGATACGCGCCATCAGATCACCTGTTCGCTTACCGCCAAAATATTCTTGGGATAGCTTAACGAGATGTTTATAGGTAGTAGTTCGTAAATCTCTGCCAATACGTTCGGATACTTTTGCCAGCATATAAGTTCGTGACCAACCCAATATCCAGGCAAGAAAAGCTGCAGCTAGCAGACCGGAAAGATAAGTGGTGACGAGATCAACATCGATCGGCTTACCATTCTGATAGGGAATCAGCACGTTATCCATCAAAGGCATGGTCAGGTAGGGGGGCACGAGCGTTGCCGCAGTACTGCCCAGCATTAGCAGGAAGCCGGTGAGCAAACGCCATTTATAAGGCTTGGCAAAGCGCCATAGACGAAACAAAGTCCAAGTGGAAGGAGGAATATGAGCTTCCTGCACACATATTGGGCACGTTTCCTGATCACTCGATAAAATCGCTGCGCAAGTCGGACACTTGACCTGAACGGGTTGTATTTGTGTTTCCCCGGTCAATTGGGAATTGAGTTGTTGGGTAAATTCCGTTATGAGACGATTCGCTCCAGTATCCTTGGCCAAGGTATAGCACCAATGAGCAAGCAGCGCATGATCATCAAATAGCTCAAGATTACCTACACCCGCATGATCTCGACACGTCAACCTTAAACCCTGTTGATAACTCCAGTCGTGCCAACTCTCTTCTCCTGTCATTTTTGCCAATAACCGCTGATTGGTGGCTATCACGATTCCCCGGGAAAAACGGAGTCGCGTATCAAGATCAATCTCTAACCAAGCTAATATTGTTTCTTCACTTGCTAAATGTGCCTCCACTTGAGAGACCCAAAGGGGGGGAAGAGTAAGCATAGCGTCACTATGCGCTGGATAAAAATTCTGCTGCATTTGCTCGAGCCAATCAAGTTAAAAGGAAAGGTAAAACGATTTACGTAAAATATTTACAGATAGGGTTTATAAACCACTAATTCATATGTATGTGCTCTTTTTGCTAGTTAAGAGATTCTGTTCAATCATTAGAAAAAAGTAGCAGCATAAGGGGTCTAACTTGATTATATAGATTATGGCTTGTTGTTATTTTCTGGTAATTCATCAGGTTTACGCCATTTTTGCTTGACCTCCTGACGTTTGTCAGCGGGTAGTTTTTTTATTTTCTTGTATCTTTCTCGGGCTTGCTTACGCTGTTCAGATGTCAGCTCATTCCAGCTACGCATATGAGATTGTATACGCTGTTGTTCTTGAGGAGTCTTCTTTAAATAATGTTTAGTAATATTCAGCCATTTCTTTTTTTGTGCTGGTTCAATCGTATCCCAGTTCTGCTCAAGCGGCTGTAGGATTATCTTCTGATAGGGCTTGAGTTCCGACCACGAAGGCTGTCTCTGCTCAGGAAAAGCATCAATGGGATATGCAAGAAATAATAGTATCCAAAAAGTGACTACGAGGTGGAATCCAGCCATGCATCAAACTCATCATTAAGATAAACATCTATAGGCAACTCGTCAGCAAGTATCATCGTATCGATTGCAGCATTTTCATCGATTTCGTAGTTTACTTTCCAATAAATACTTCCCAACAAAATAAATAATACAATTACTGATAACAGCAGTTTATTAGTATTAGCATGAGTAAAAAATCTACCCTGCCCACCATGTGCGGAAATACCGGCGCCGACATAAAAAATCTTCTCCGCTGGTTGATAGTTTTCCAAGGCAGCTCTGCGCGCTGATTGCAATCGATACAGCGTATTCTGATCAATTTCACCTAAACTATGATTTAATAGTTTGGCTACTTCTTTTCCCATTCTATCTTCTTTATTCATAATTTGACTCCTTCTTTCTTCAGTATAGTAGCAAGTGCATGTACTGCACGGGAGCAGTGTGTTTTCACACTTCCCTCCGAGCAGCCCATGACCTTGGCGGTTTCACTCACATCCATTTCTTCCCAATAACGCAGCAGGAAGGCTTCTCGTTGACGCGCAGGTAATGTTTCTAACGCCTTTTCGATTAAATTGATTAACTGTGATTGCTCAAATTGAGTGTATGGATCGCTACCTGGATTAGAATCTTTTGATATCGGCAAATTTTCCAGTAAATCATAGTCTTCATTTTCATCATGATTAGGCGCGAAAGCCGAAAATAGCGCTATCCATATTGAACGGGATTTTTGCCTCCGATAGTAATCACGAATAGTATTCTGCAAAATACGCTGAAATAGAAGAGGCAGCTCTTCGGGCGATTTATCCGCATATTTCTCGGTAAGCTTCATCATTGAGTCCTGCACAATATCTAATGCAACGTGTTCATCACGCACTGCGAACAACGCCTGCTTGTATGCACGCAGCTCAACTTCACTTAGAAAATTGGAAAACTCTTGTCGGGTAGCCAGAATGGTTTACCTTATAATATGGAGAGCTAGAATCATTTATGTGGGAATGAATAGGCAAGCTAAATATAGGCTTGTATTGAAATACGATATGGAGCAGGTAGCCATAACACTTTAAGGCTTATTACAATATAGAAAATACTGATGTATGGAAAATAGGCTTATTTCATTCTTTTTGTTAAAAGCAACTCACAACTACTTTAATAAAAAAGTAACCTTCTTTCATCTTCAACATTTGTAAAGTCAATGCAAACTGATCATTCAAGAATGCCGCTTATTGATACGCTCAAAGCAATCTCGTGTTTACTGATCGCGTCTCATCACTTAGCACTGTATGGTCTCATGCCGGATTTTGCATATCCCTTGATTCCTGACTTGATTGACTGGCTTCGCGAGAATGGACAAATCGCTGTCCAAGTCTTTTTTATCATAGCAGGATTTTTGTCAGCCAGGAAACTCGCACCATACGGAATACCACTTGTTACTGATCCGATGCATGTTATCAAACAGCGCTATATTCGATTGGTCATTCCATATCTTGCTGCCCTCACATTAGCAATCGGCTGTGCAGCATTGGCAAGAGCCTGGATGACTCATGATTTCATTCCCAATACACCCAATTTTTTCCAGCTTCTAGCACATATATTTTTGCTGCATGACCTGCTCAATCAAGAAGCTCTATCCGCGGGTGTTTGGTTTGTAGCAATTGATTTTCAACTATTCGTACTTGTAGTCACTGCGTTATGGCTATCTAGCCAAATAGAATATCGGTTTCCAAGGTTGAAATTAATTCATCTCATTTTGATTGCAGGCTTAACTGTAGTTTCTCTGTTTGTATTCAACAGGAACAGTTACTGGGATGAAACTGCTTTTTATTTTTTTGGTTCATATGGCCTTGGTATCCTTGTTTATTGGGCCTCCCACAAACAATACCATCTCTTTTGGTTCACCTTGTTAGGCATTCTGGTCATAGCAGCTTTACTGGTGGATTTCCGTTCTCGCATAGCAGTTGCAGGCGTCGTAATGCTCATATTGGGTTTAGCCAAACAATATGAATTCCTGGAAAGTAGAATCATGCCGAATTTCCTAACTTACCTTGGACGGGCTTCTTATTCCATATTTCTCATACACTTTCCCTTATGCCTGATTATCAATGCGGTATTCTTTCGCTTCCTACCATCTCAGCCTACTATCCATTTATTTGGACTGACTCTTGCATTAGGTATCAGTATCATGGGTGGGATTTTGTTTTTCAGGTGGTTCGAAAATTACCCAATTACAGATAAAATGCGCTTATGGTTACCAATCGGATTTCTAGCAAGCGGTGTCCTGGTAATACTGGTAAATGCTAAATCAATATGATCATTCAATCATACCTTTGGAGTATTCACTTTTTATGTTTAACTCGTCTCTTGTTGCTTATAAAGGAATAGGTTGGCATGACGTCTCGATCCACATAAAATTAGCTACAAATAAGATTTAACTGATTTGTGATAAAAGACAAAAAATGGCATTCTTTGTTCTTTACCATCTATTTCCCCTAATTCTCATGTTGGGTCATAGCCCTCACTTTTCTATTACTTCCAAATATGAACAAGCACCATCAACAACCTTTTTTCAAAACAGAAGATTTCTGGGCCATCACCATCGGTAGCTTCTTACTCCTGCTGGCATTAGCGATTTATTTCACGCTTCTTTCCGAGGATCTGAAACAAAGAATTACCGAGACCTCAGCAATCATTGAAAATGAAGCCACCAAACCGATCAAAACCGTCGCTTGGCACGAAGCCACAGTGGAGTTAGCCAAACTGAAACTTTCTAATGAGCCTATTGGAAAATTTCTGAAAAACCTGACTACACTCCCAAACAAATGGACGAACAATCCTGTTGAAGCTTTTTACAAACCCGCTACTGAAACCGATATGGCAGCAGAAAATAATGCAGTTCTTCTTGCTCGCCAACAGGCGCTTGCTGCTGAGCAAGCAGCTCAAACTGTCAATTTTCAAATAGAGACGCTCAATTTATCCGCCCAAGCAGCCATTGAAAAATGGCAACACCTCCTGAACGAAACCGAGAAGAAAAAAGCAAAGCTGAAAGCAGGTGCTTTTTCCCTGCCGCATATCATCCTCCTATTCGGATTTCTGGTAGTGTTATTTGGAGTGGGGGCCAAAGTGCAGGGTATCGCTTTCAGACAGTTCGCCAAAGGTTTTGCGCTGATCTCTCTGATATCGCTGATTTCAGTATTTCTAGCAGCACAAAATGATTTCAAGGATTTTGGTATCGAATACGCCATATGGGCCATCCTGCTAGGCATCATCATCAGCAACACCATAGGTACGCCAGGCTGGGCAGAGAGTGCATTACAAACGGAGTTTTTCATTAAAACCGGGTTGGTGCTGATGGGGGCAGAGTTGATGATCGGTAAAATTCTCGCTATCGGCCTGCCAGGTATTTTTGTCGCCTGGGTGGTTACGCCTATCGTATTGGTAACAACCTACTGGTTCGGTCAGAATGTGCTAAAGATTGCCTCCAAATCGCTGAATATCACGATCAGCGCCGATATGAGCGTATGCGGCGTGTCTGCCGCCATTGCAACGGCAGCAGCCAGTAAAGCCACCCGCGAAGAACTCACCGTGGCGATTGGTCTGAGCATGATTTTCACAGCTATCATGATGGTCGCGATGCCTCTTTTCATCAAATTTGTCGGGATGCCGGAAGTGCTGGGTGGCGCCTGGATCGGTGGCACAGTCGATAGCTCTGGCGCGGTAGTAGCCGCTGGCGCAGCGCTGGGTGATAAAGCAATGTATGTAGCGACCACGATCAAGATGATTCAGAACATACTAATAGGGCTCGTCGCCTTTTGTGTCGCCATTTACTTTGCAACCAAGGTAGAAAAGGATGCACAAGCACCCCAGATCGGCATCGGGGAAATCTGGCATCGTTTTCCCAAGTTCATTCTCGGCTTCGTTGGCGCAAGCATTCTGTTTTCAATCCTTTATTCATCGTTGGATAAACACATCGCCAATCTGGTGCTGGAAAACGGTATTCTGGGCGATTTCACCAAGAATCTGCGGACATGGTTTTTTTGCCTGGCATTTGCCAGTATCGGGCTATCTACCAATTTCAAGACACTCAAGCATCATTTTGTTGGTGGCAAACCATTGATACTGTACGTCTGTGGGCAGTTGCTGAATCTGCTGTTGACCCTAGGCGCTGCTTATTTGATGTTCTACAAGGTATTTCCGGAGATTACCGCGACGATTTGATCCCTTCAGCTTGCGATGTGAGAAAGCAAACGACAACAATGAGTACTGGCGCGCTAAGGTTTCATGCCACAGAAACTGATCAAGCGCGCCTGCAAGCAATCGTCTGCGGCGATGCAAGTGTGTAGCTGGAATGATTCGATCATTATCCCTATCTTTCAGCATACCCAAACCGCCTACGCTCCGTCTTGGGATGCTGAGAAAGCTGACAGGCATGCCGGTAAGCACGGAGTGCCTTTTGTGCATAGCCCAGCACACTGTCATGCGGATAGTGGATCACCTCATTGAGGTTTGCTTCAGCGGTGATTCCAGCTGGAAAATCGGTCAGCAATTCGATACCTTCACTCATATGTTCCGCCGTATAGATGTGAAACAATCCTTGAGAAACTGCTTCGATCACATCATGTGACAACATAAGATGCCTGCGGTTACGATGAGGAATCAATACCCCATGGGTACCATCCAATCCGGCGGTCTCACAAACATTAAAATAACCTTCTATCTTTTCATTGAGCCCCCCTACCGGCAGGATTTCACCATACTGATTGATTGCACCCGTCACTGCGATCCCTTGCTTCAAAGGTACGCCTGATAACGCAGACAGCAAGGCATATAATTCTGCACAGGAGGCAGAATCCCCTTCTATTCCATTGTATTCCTGCTCAAATACAATCGAGGCATTGAGCGCAAGCGGTGCGATATGGGCAAACAAGGCCGATAGGTAATTCTGTAGGATAAACATGCCTTTATCGTGAATGGGTCCGGAAAGTCCTACTTCGCGTTCGATATTCAGCACCCCATCTTCACCCGCGAACGTGTGTGCTGTGATGCGTACCGGCGCACCAAAACAGTGATCCCCCAAATCAATTTGCGTCAATCCATTAATCTGCCCAACCTTTTCCCCTTCGATCACAATCAAGACATCCCCATCTGCAATAGACTCCTGCAAGCATTGATCCGGATAATTATGACGCTGGATACGCGCTTGCAGCGCTGTCTCGACATCGGCTACATCAACCAGGCAACCAGTCTGTACTTTGCACTGGGCGACACTTTCTAACACCAGTGTTTCAGTACGGCTGAAAATGGCGCTCTGCCGTGACTGATCATTGGCTGCCCGGTGACAATCCTCCAGCAAGCGTGCAACAGCAGCGGCCGTAAAATGGGGTAAGGCCGATTCATGACAGGCGTGCGCGACAAAAATGGAGGAAGCGCGGCGACTTTGCTCGTTAGATACGAAACTATCCGCGAAATCAACCTTAATGCGAAAACGCCTGGCAAGCTCCGGATTCTCTTCTTGTAATATGTAATATTGCTCACGCGAGCCAATGAGGATGATCTTGACTCGTATCCGCACTGCTTCCGGTTCAAGTGAAACAGTCATAACTTGGTTCAAGGCCGTTCCAGGCTCCTCGATTTGCAGCAGATGACTTCGCAGCAGGCGGCATAATTTTTCCCATACCAGACCATCCACTAATAGATCATCGAGATGTAACATTAGAAATCCACCATGTGCCCTGAGCAGACTTCCGGCATGGATACGCGTAAAATCTGTTACGAGCACGCCTTCTACCGATTGATACTCGATACTGCCAAATAATGACCGAAGAGATGGACTTTCTTCAATGATAACCGGCGCACTCTTCAAATCATGATTATCTATCACCAGATTAACCTGGTAACGAGCTAATAAGGATTTGACATCTCCCTTTTGTTTATCTTCATCGGAATCAGAGATCTTAAACAATGCTAGATTATCGAGAATATCCCTTTCCATCTTTTCTAGATAACGACTGAATTTCTCCTCATCCTCAACAAACAATTTCAGCGCGCTACGAATTGGCTTCATTTGGCTTTCCAGCAGCAATTTGATCTTATTGCGCTGTAATGTTGTCAAGGCTTCATCTTTAGCTCGCTCCAGTGGACGAACCTTCTCAAAATAGTGTGCGATTTCAGCCTGCAATGCCTCCTCAGCTTGCTCAATTTCGGATCTTCGCTCCTTAGGAAGGGCCAATGCTTCGGATTCGGTTAGAACTTTCCCTGATTCATCCAGCAGCGTAAAAACCATACGGCCGGCTTCCCGCTGAATGGCGAAATGGTATTTCTCGGCAAATGCGTCAAGTTCCGCAAAAGCGTTAGCTTCTTCCAGTTTGAAGCTTTTTTCAATCTGCTTACTTTCTGCTTTGAAATCTGATCCATCAAGACATCTGACTATTTCCGTCTGCAAATATTTTGATAGTTGCGCCAGCTTTTGACGTAACAAACGACCTTGCCCTGCCGGTAAACGCAGGGCAAGCGGCTTTTCTGGCACATCGAAGTGATGCAGATAGCACAAATCGGGCGGAACAGGCTTGTGCGACGCCACCTTAGCCATCGCCTGCCGTAACAAAGAAGATCGTCCACTGCCTACTTCCCCAAGTACAAACAAATTGTAGTCAGGTTGTTCCATTTCGAGTCCAAAGTAAGCAGCCTTCTCAGCACGCTCCTGGCCGATCCAGGAAAGTGGCTGATCAATCAGTTCTGAAGTATCGGCAAACCCCAGTGAAGCAGGTTCAATCGTCAGGCGAAGCTCGCGTGGAGTCAGTTCAATAATCGGCATTATGTGTATTTTTATTGTTAGAAAGAAATCCAGAATTGTAACCGTTTAATCACCATTTCTGACAGAAGCAATGCCAGCAACGATTGCATCAACAGTGCACAGTGCTATTAATCCGATAATCGAAATAATTCGGATTAGGCGTTAGTCAAGCTTCGTTTTGGCAAAACCACAGCATGGTCATTATTGCGATCAGCATGAAAAAAATTGAAGCAGATCATTCGTTATGCTTATCTGCTTCGATCAAGACTGCTCCGGCATGTTAACGTTGGGCAGTTTGCGATTTTGGTGTACTTCCTCATACTCATCCTGTTCGAGCTGATGCCGGAAAGCGAGCAGTTGCTTGTGGCGCACCTTGCTGGTCGGCGGGTAGCACAGCTCCAGGTCAGAAAGCGTATCCAGAATGATCTGCGAGATGATCAGCCGTGCGTTCTTCTTGTCATCGGCCGGCACTACATACCACGGTGCTTCAGCCGTGCTGGTGGCGGTCAGGCATGCTTCGTAGGCAGCCATGTACTGATCCCAAGCCTGGCGCTGCTCCATGTCAGCATCGGAAAATTTCCAGTTCTTGTCAGGATCATCGATGCGCGCCAAAAAACGCTGACGCTGCTCTTCCCTGGAGAGATGCAAGAAGAACTTGATAATGCGCGTACCATTGCGGTACAGATGCGCCTCGGACTCAACGATGGATCGGTAGCGCTGCGCCCAGAAATCGTTCACATTCAACGACGAGTCAGGCAGATTCTGCGCTTTTAGCACCTCCGGGCGCACGCGCACGATCAGTACCTCTTCGTAATAGGAACGATTGAAGATGCCAATGCGTCCGCGCTCAGGCAGAGCACGGTGAGTGCGCCACAGAAAGTCATGCTCCAGCTCTGTTTCACTGGGATGCTTGAAGCTATACACTTGACAGCCTTGCGGATTCACCCCGGACATCACATGCTGGATGGCACTATCCTTTCCCGCTGCATCCATAGCCTGAAAAATCAGCAGCAGCGAATAACGGTTGTGCGCGTACAGCAGGCGCTGCAGTTTTGTCAGCTGCTTAATGCCCGCTTTGAGCCTCTCTTTGTACGACTCCTTCGAATCATAAAACGGCTTGATCACAGTCGGCCATTGGGCAAGATCCAGCTGGGTTCCGGGCTTGATACAATAATCGACGATACTAATTTCGGTGACGTGTTTCATGATATTGCTTCCATATGATGGGATGGGCCGCGCACAGCGTGGAACTACACTCCAGGCTCGCTTATGGACATAGGAAAACAAAATAACTATTCTGCAAGTTGCAAAGTATCAGAGATCCAGTACAAGGTCAAAAACGCTGACAAATAATCATGTTTCTTACATTTTCTTACTGCATGTCAAATTTTCTTTTGCCGGGATAATTAGCCCGAATATTTCATAAATTCGCGTGATGATCACGCAGGATTTTGATTAATAGGGAAGTTTTGAGAAAGAGGGGTGTAGTGATTCATACACCCGACTGAGCAAAATCTTTCTCATTAATCAAAAGGCAAGTGAGGGCACGTGCCAATTTATGAAATATTCGGGTTTAGCTGGCATGAATAAAGATGATTTGTAAAAATTTTATCTTAGCCGCAACATATCGTTAACGCCCAGACAGCCAGACTTTGCGGGTTTCCATCCAGAAGCGCTGATTTTAGGATAACAATATCCTTGACCACTAGGATCAACAGGATGTAATGTTCGCCCTCGATAGATTGCAGCGTCACTTTCGAATCCGTATTCTTGAAAAAATGAACTGGAGCGTAAATATGAGAAAAGCAACCTTATTATTAGCAACTGTTGGATTGGCAGGTTTGATTGGCTGCGCTAAGACCGATAACTACACGCCAGCAGCGACTGCTAGTGGCGAAGAAATATTCAGCCTCAACTGCACCAAATGCCATAAACCTAATACCGATGGCAGTGTACTGATGTTGAGCGCTGCAATGGCGAATAAAGACGCTATTATCAAAAAAGTGCAAGCAGGTGGTATGACCATGACTGCCTTCCCTAATATTACGGGAGAGCCAGCGGATCGTTTGGCGGAATACGTGCTGGCAAACAGCAAAACCAAATAGTCTATTGATCTAACACATAAACCCGTAGTGCAGAAATTGTCACTACGGGCGCTTCAACTATCGCTCAAGTAATCAACTCTGTATAAGAAATAAATTCTGTAAGAATTTCTAGCGTTGCTTACAGTCTGATGGGTAAAAATATGTAAAACAGCATCAAAATTTACCACCTTTAGCATTCATTGTATACCAGGTTAAGAATCAATTACTTTTGCCAAAACAATGTTATAACAATTCTTACTGGTAAATTTTGACGCCATTACATGGCGGCTTTCCAACACTGATTGACATGGATAAAGGAGTAATTCATGAAAAAGCTTATTTTGATCATAATTGGATTAACGATATCCATCTCTGTAATGGCAGAGGCACATGGAGTGAACCTTCTAGCTCAATCGCCAACAGTAACACCGTCACCATTTGTGACAGATAAAACTGGCAAAGCATCTGAAAGTAAAGGAAATGTATTGCCACATAATCAGCGAGGTAGTAATTCAAATTTGAAAAGAAGTCAACGCACTCCTCTTCCATCTTACAAATCTCAAATCAATCAAACTCAAGCTAATAATCCTTATAACCGCAGCCTCGATAATCAGAATTACAATAATAATCCAGGGTTTGAAAGCAAAGGAAATGTATTGCCACACAATCAGCGAGGTAGTAATTCAAATTTGAAAAGAGGTCAACATACTCCTCTTTCAACTAACCAGCCTCGTGCCAATTCTCCTTATAGCGGTAATCTCATTAATCAGAATTATAGTAATAATCCAGGACCCAAGCGAGGCAGAAATATTTTTACCGGAAGAGATCAGAGTAAACTAAATCAAGGTAATGCTAGGCCTCGAAGTCATCGCGATTAAGTTTTATATCCGCTGAAACTACCATACGAAGAAAGGTAGAAAAGCAAAAACCCACCAGCTTGCTCACAACAACTGGCGAAGCTTCAAGCTTTTTTCTCTCAGAATCTATTCCAAAACTCGACACAGCGCGCCACGCTGAAGCTGGTAAGCCGCGACCAGCGTGCGCCTGTACGTCCCAAAGCGTCTGCCGGAGGATCACAACCTGATCGATATCATGGGCAAAGCGGCCATACTCCAGCTGGTCGAGCGCTTCGGTGGGATGGATCCTTTCGATATCCCCAAAGCGGAAGCTATCCGCATCCACCGCGCAATGCCGAGATTCGCGAAGAATGGCCATCCTTGGGCCAGCGCCAGCTAGCGCTGAAATACGCCCTCACCGCGCGGCAAGTCAGAAAAATACTGGCAGCCGAGGAACCGGAGGAACCGGAACAAATAGGATTGTTTTGAGAACTTTTCAAGGCGACATCATGAATGCAAAACCTGCACCTGACAATCACTGGCTGATTTCTCTCGGCATGGTCACTGTGCCAGCTCCCTCCTCTTACCCAAATGCCGCAAGCGTATATGGGGGTGCATCGTTGGCGAAAAATGATCTACCGAAGGCTTTAAGCAACAGCCTGCCACGGCAGACTAAAAAGTCTCAGATTGTGAGGCTTTTCAATCCAGGAAAAAGTTTGGACACAATTGCTAGGGCAACTGGCATACCACTGAAACACGTGCGCAATACGCTGATCGCGATGAGGAAGATTGAAAAAGCCCACTCCTGCGGGAGGAAAGGGATACCCGTGATCAAACTCTCGTTACAGGGCGGAATCATCAAAGAATTTGCCTCCATGACTGATGCAGCCAGTGCGCTGGGAATAGATCGGAGAGACATCTACTGAGTATGTAAAGGCGATCGTATAAGCGCCGGTGGGTTTCGGTTTGAGTTCAGTCGAGGAAATAAAATAGCCCGGTGAGTAATGGGCATTACCCACCGGGTTTTTTGGAGGTGATATAACAAAGCAGCCGTTACAAACCTTGTATCGGCCAACATCACAAAAACTTTAGTATTTTTTGACGAATAATCCTCAATAGTAACGCGGTTGTTAATAATGCTCCTGGCATTGATAATGCAAATCCAAAAAAGGGAGGAGCAACAATGAGGCGATAGAAATTAGGCAGGCGTTTTTTAAAAAAAAAGAATAACTTCAGATATTAAGAAAGAGATTAATAATAATGAAAAAAATAGTAAGCGTAGCAGTGATGGCGGCCATCCTTTCAGGGTGTGCCACAATGATCCGAGGCACTGAGCAACAAGTGTCAGTCAACACCAACCCGGTCGGTGCGGATATCCAGTTCAGCAACGGCCAGAGTTGCGTATCACCATGCCAGATCAAGGTTAAGCGTGATCAATCTCTGCAAATCACCATCAGCAAAGACGGCTGCCACCAGCAAACCGCCACCATGATGCCTACATTGGCAGGTGCAGGGGTAATGCTAGGGGGGTTCATTGATTACGGCACTGGTGCAGTCTACGATCTGCAGCCCAATCCGCTGACAGTCAGCCTAGGGTCCGTTGACGTTTTGAGGTAAGTATTTCATAAATCGAAGTAAATTCGTAATATTGAGAGATTTTTCACACCCCCCCACAAAACGAGTTTACGATGCCCCGACTGATGCTCACCGATGAATTCTGGCCGAAGCTGGAGAAGATTCTGCTTCAAGAAGCGATTTATAACAAGCGCAATCTGCGCATGACGGTGGAGGGTGTGCTATACCGAATGCGGGTTGGTTGTCCG
>NZ_FNDH01000111.1 GCF_900100485.1 Nitrosomonas sp. Nm132
GAGATCCTGCCAGGCACTGCCGAAAATATGATTCGAATCGCCATGATGAAAATAACACTTGCAAAATGCGTCTAATGTTTTGCCAGACAGCTTCTTATAGATGGAATTCCAGCATCCAAAAACCTCGGGTAAGTCCCGCCACGGACAACCAACCCGCATTCGGTATAGCATACCCTCCACCGTCATGCACAGATTGCGCTTGTTATAAATCGCTTCTTGAAGCAGAATCTTCTCCAGCTTCGGCCAGAATTCATCGGTGAGCATCAGTCGGGGCATCGTAAACTCGTTTTGTGGGGGGGTGTAAAAATCTCTCAATATTACGAGTTTACTTCGATTTATGAAATACTTACCTCAAAACGTCAACAGACCCTAGTGTAACGTCCCCAACATTTCTTTAGCTCTGGTAACTTTAGCCAAGATTGCTTCTGGAGTGGCGGTCCATTGATATGGCTTGGGGTTAGCATTGCGATGTTCCAGGTACTGCTTGATCGTCGCCTCTAGTTCATCGACACTGCGAAATACGCCTCGGCGAATCTGCTCTTCGGTGATGTCCCGGAAGAAACGTTCGACCAAATTCACCCAGGAAGCTGAGGTGGGAGTGAAATGAAGGTGAAAGCGTGGATGTTTGGCCAGCCATTCTTTGACGTTCGGGTGCTTATGGGTGGCGTAGTTGTCGACAATCAAATGCACATCCAAGGTTTTGTCCGTCTGTGTATCGAGCTTCTTCAGAAATTTGAGAAATTCGTCGTTACGATGGTTTGGCAGACATTCGCCGATAACGGTTCCCTCGTGAACATTGAGAGCTGCAAACAGGGTAGTTGTTCCGTGGCGCTTGTAATCATGAGTCATGGTACCTGCCTTTCCTGGCTTGATAGGTAAACCTGGCTGAGTCCGATCCAAGGCCTGAATCTGGCTTTTCTCATCCACTGAAAACACGATTGCTTTTTCAGGTGGGTCTAAGTAAAGGCCAATCACATCTCGCAACTTCTCGGCAAATAATGGATCATTGGATACCTTAAAGCCCTTAACTCGGTGCGGTTTGAGTTTGTGCTCACGCCAAATCCGGTTCACCGACATCCTTGATACCCCGACTTGCTTGGCCATTGTGCGGCAACTCCAATGCGTGGCGGCAATCGGTTTGCCCGTCATCGTCAGTGTCAGTATCTCCTGTACTTTGTCTTGTGGTAGCGGTGGTTTCCCAGGTGCGCGCGTCTTCCCTTTTACCAACCCGTTAATGCCACACTCCAGATAGCGCTTGCGCCAGAGATTCAAAGTCGGATTGCTGGCATTAAGTAAACTCATTAACTCCTCAGTCGGTCTACCCTCAGCTGTCATCAATATGATCTTTGCTCGTAACTTTTGCTTTGGCCCAACAGCTCGACTCTTCAACCATCGCTGCAGGGTATTTTTGTCCTTATCACCCAGCGAAATTTTCATTGGCGTTCTCATAATCGCCAATTCTATATTTTCTAAATATTAGTAGGGGACGTTACACTAGCAATCGCCAGGAGTCTGCAGAAGATACGTTGGTCTGGTATCGCCAACGTGGCGAAGTTTCCGAGAACGGTATCAAAGAGCTAAAAATCGGC
>NZ_FNDH01000089.1 GCF_900100485.1 Nitrosomonas sp. Nm132
TTCATGTCGGACGCTCCTCTCTAGTTACAGGGTTTTAAACAACACTACTTTGGCACCTCGTTGCCATTTAGGGTAGTGGGCGTCCATTCCATTACATCAATCCATTTTGTCGTGTAACAAGACGACATGATCTCCCGCCGCATGCTCCACGCTTTCTGGCTTCCCACAGAAAACACCGACACGGTATTGCGTCCATACTTTTGATTCAACTGATCCATGACATTCATCAGTTTTACTGATTTCTCGTCTGCCCCGTATTGTGTTAGCAATGATTCATGGTATGTTGCCACGGAGTCAATTCCGGTCAGAATCACTCCTGCTTTCTTATAAGCATAGCCTTTCCGGTAGATATGTCTGAGTCCAAACAGCGCCGCTCTGATCAGCAATCGCGTATCACTACTGGCATTGGGAAGGGGCACGGTAATGCTGTTACTGTACTGCTTATCCTGCTCACGGAATGGATTGGTTTGGATAAACACCTGGATTGCATTACAAACCGAGTTCTGTCGCCGTAGTTTTTCTGCTGCACTACTCATATAGCTTGCAACGGACTCACTAAGTTCGGGTAGGCTATAAATGAGTTGGCCAAATGATCGTGAAGAAATAATCTGCCTTCGAGGTACGGATACCTCTTCCAGCGAGAGGCACGATACTCCGCGCAGCTCATAACCTAAGCGCTCCATCACTACCCCAAACTTTGCACGTAACCAAGCGGTTGGCGTGTCACGTAGCGCTTTCACGGTTTTAATTCCGGCTGCATACAGATGCTGGTTCATTTGACGCCCCACACCCCATACTTCACTCACGTCAATAGTCGATAGCAGTGCTTCCATTTGACTGGGTGGCATGGATGCGAGATCGCATACGCCATCGATGCCTCGTTCTTCACTGGCATACTGGGTTTTCACGCTTTGCGCATCAATGATGCCATAACTGGGTACGGTACAACGCCCCGCTTTTTGGCGGCGGCAGATTGTCAGTTGATCCAGGGATTTCTCCCAGACACCCCGCTTGTTCCACCGGCTAAAATGATCGTAGATGGTCTGCCAGACAGCTTCTTAGGGTTTATTTAGCCAAACCGGTCTGGTTAGGGTTTGGCTTTTATTGAATAGAGTACCCTTTTTCACCGGTTCAATAAAGGGTTACCTTATTCGAACTGGAACAGGATGCCGAGTTGCGATAAACTAAGTTAAATGAACCAAGTTAAATCAGGAGGGCATGATGCGGACATACAACATTCACGATGCTAAAACTCAACTATCCCGGCTGGTGGAGCAAGCCGCCAAGGGTGAGCCGTTTGTCATTGCCAAGGCCGGCAAGCCGATGGTCAAGGTGATTGCGCTCCATGCGCCGGAGCCTTCTCAGATCAAGCGGTTCGGTTTTATGGCTGGACAAATCCATGTACCGGATGATTTCGACCGGATGGGCGAAGCGGAAATCGTGAAGCTATTTGAGGACAGCGTATGAAGCTGCTGCTGGACACTCATCTGCTGCTGTGGGCAGCAGAAGGTTTTGACTATCTGCCACCGGCTGCCCAGCCGCTGATGAGCGAACCTGAAAATGAACTGTTCTTCAGCGTCGCCAGTCTGTGGGAAGTCGTTATCAAATGCGGCTTAGGCCGCGAAGATTTCCAGATCGATCCGCGCCTGCTGCGGCGCGGCCTGCTGGACAACGGCTACAGCGAACTGCCGATCCTCAGTGAGCATGCGGTAGCCGTCGGCGCCTTGCCGCCGATCCATAAAGATCCTTTTGACCGCCTGCTTGTCGCCCAGGCCATTGTCGAGGGCATAACGCTACTGACGGCCGACGCACGCGTGGCTGAATATCCAGGTCCTGTGCAACTCGTCTAACAAATGGCCGCCAAAAACAAGCGGCTGACCGTACTATCGGAAGCTGAGCAGTACGCTTTATACGGCCTGCCGGACTTCGATGACGCTCAGCGGTTGGAGTACCTGGCGCTATCCGAAGCCGAGCTGATGCTTGCGGCCAGCCGCCCCGGATTCTATGCCCAGGTCTATTGCGTTTTGCAGATCGGTTACTTCAAAGCCAAACAGGCATTTTTTCGTTTCGACTGGGGCGATATTGAAGACGATTGTGCCTTTGTGCTGAGCCGTTATTTCATCGGCGATGCGTTTGAACGGAAGGCGATCACCAACTATGAGCATTACACCCAGCGCGGGCGAATCGCCGAGCTATTCGGCTACCGGCTGTGGATTTCCGGCTTCCTTCCGCAGCTCGCGCATCAGGCCAAACATAGCGTGCGGCGTGACGTCACGCCGGGATTTGTAGCCACCGAGCTGGTCGTGTGGCTCAACGAACACAAGATCATTCGGACTGGCTACACCACGCTGCAAGAACTCATCAGCGAAACACTGTCCGCCGAGCGCCGGCGGCTGGGCGATCTGCTGTCGGAAATACTGGATGACATGGCAAAAGCTACGCTGGCCCAGCTCCTAGTACGTGATGACGCCCTATCTCAATTGGCGGACTTAAAGCAGGATGCCAAGGATTTCGGCTGGCAGCAGAGGGCCCGCGAACGTGAGAAACGTGCCACGCTGGAGCCTCTGCACAGGATTGCCAAGGTTCCGCTGCCTAAGCTGGGCATTTCGCAGCAGACCCATCTTTACCTATTGTGCTACGCCTGGCAACGCTACCGGCAGTTTACCGACAATCTGGTCGATGCGATGGCCTACCACATGAAACAGTTGGAAGACGAAAGCAGCGCCATCAGGAAACCCAGCGGGTCGGACGCCTACTGTTGCTCTATGTCGATGATACGGTGGCCGATGCCACACCATTCGGCACCGTGCGGCAGCGCGCCTACAAGATCATGCCAGAAGACGCCCTTAGGACACCGATCAACGCCTGAGTGTAAAACCGGCGAGCAAACTAGCCCTGCACTGGCAGGCGGTTGATCGTTTGGCTGAACGTATCCGCCGCCATCTGCGCCCGTTATACGTCACACTCGATTTCGCCAACATCATGCCAGACAGTCCATGGCTCGCTGCCCTCGTTTGGGCCAAAGGGGTCTTTTCCAGGCCACAGCGCCTTTCGCAACGGCCGCTTGCTGAATGTTCGGAGGCCACGCTGCCGAAGCGGTTGCGGCCGTACTTATTGATCTACGATGCTGACGGCAAACCGACTGGTTTGCATGCCCACCGTTACGAATCTTGGCTGTATCGTCAGATTAGGAAGCATCTGAAGTCTGGCGAACTCTACCTTTGACGACAGTTTGCAACACCGCCACATCACCGACGATCTGGTATCAATGGAGGAAAAGGCCGATCTACTCGCTCAGATGGACATACCACAGATGGACATACCACAGATGGACATACCACAGATGGACATACCACAGATGGACATACCATTCCTACGCAAGACGATCAGTATCCAGCTCGACGCGCTGACGAATGAGCTGTGCGAGCAGTGGCTGGCGTTCAACCGCGAGCTAAAACAGGGCAAACTGACGCATCTGGCGTACGACAAGAACACTCAGACACTGACCTGGCGCAGGCCAAAGGCCGAGAAACACAAAGCGAGCGAGCAGGCGTTCTATGAAAAACTGCCATTCTGCGATGTCGCCGATGTGTTGCGTTTCGTCAACAGTCAATGCCCGTTTCTGTCGGCACTGACGCCCTTGCAGCCGCGCTATGCCAAGAAGGTGGCCGACATCGACAGTCTGATGGCGGTCATCATCGCCAAGGCCATGAACCACGGGAACTAGTGCTTAATTGCGTAAATTAACGATAGTATTTTTGAGCTGACTGCCGCGCACTTCCCGCTTACGCCATTTGAAAGGTTGTGGGTTTTGCGAGTACTTGGCGATGAAC
>NZ_FNDH01000014.1 GCF_900100485.1 Nitrosomonas sp. Nm132
CACCAGCAAATAATATCAATCTCACTCGTTTCATTCCCAGCTTGTATCACCGCTCAGGCGACGCAAGGGTGGTGGGTGAATGTCTAAAGTAGAGTGAGGTAAAGAGAAATTTAATCATTTGGTTTGATTGGTATAACCAAGAGCGTTTTCATCAAGGCCTTGACAGTCTTACGCCAGATGAAGTCTACTACAATGATCAAAGAATCAGGCGGGTGGCCTAAACCTGATTAACTACAGTGTTAGAGCTTAATTTTCTTTCAGGTTGTCCAGTCAGTGGGAACCACATCACATCAAACTGCTCAATGAGGCGATGGATGCGGTGCGTAAAGCTGAGCGCAGAGAGCAAGATGCGCTTAAAGGCCACAAATATACTTTCCTGAGAAACCCTGAGTCGCTCTCAAAAACACAACAGCAACAATTAACCAACATGATTCGCCTCTATCCTACTTTGGGAGAGGCCTACCGCCTCAAAACACTGTTCAATGATCTATGGAGCATGCCAGACAAACACAGTGCACACGCTTTTCTTACACAGTGGTGCGATGAAGTCAATCAAGCCAGCATTCCAGCTTTCCAGGTTTTTGCTAAAACTGTTATCTCCCATTGGAACGGGATTATTCACTTTGTTGAATCCCGTCTGACCAATGGCATTCTCGAGGGCATCAATAACAAGATTCAACTTGCCAAACGGCGCGCCAGAGGATACCGAAATACTAACAACTTCATTAATATGATTTATTTCTTATGTGGAAAGCTTCAGTTTACTTACCCACGGTATTTCACATAAAACCTTGAAAAAGAAGCCTTGCGTCAATTGAAACAGCCAGAACCTAAAGTGATCAATCTGGGCGGCATCGAGTTTTTGCTGCAGCCTTACGGCAGTTCATACGGTTTTCCTTTTGTGATTAGCAACCAAGATTTCACCATTTCCTTTGGCGAATTCAATAATCCATCCTTCTTTGTCAAATTCTGCAGCCTTGCCCTATGGCGTGAAGGTGCAATAGCGATGCATCAGCGATTCATGCAATGGGCTGAAAGACTTGGTTTGATGCCATTGAAACCGGAAGGGCTTTCACATGTTGATTTCAGCTTTGATTATCACTTGCCGGTTATCGATTTCGATGAGGATAACTTTGTTTCTCTTTCCACCAAAGATACGCAATACCGCAAGGACGGAAAAATACAAACCTTTAAACTAGGTGAATCCGATGTTGTTCTGAGAATTTACGATAAAGTAGCGGAAATAGAAGAACAAAGCGGAAAGTCATGGTTTTTTGAGTTGTGGGGTATTGCTGAAAATGTTTGGCGCGTCGAATGGCAGGTCAGAAAAGACATACTTAAGCGTTTCGGTATTCGTACCTTTGCTGACCTGCAAGATGGTCAAGGCGATGCACTGCGTTATTTGGTCACAGAACATTCAACCTTGCGAGAAAAGACTGATGACAGCAACCGCTCGCGCTGGCCATTGCATCCACTTTGGATAGATTTACAAGAGCAAATCTATAAACTGGAAAATCAAGGCATTTACCGGGAAATCGACCAGCAAGCCATCCTCAATGAGCGTTTGTTGCGCTGGAACATGTAACTTGTTCGTAGCAGTCGAACCCAAAGGAGGTACGCGCACGGTCATCGTCACAGCGCAGCGCGCCAAGACCGACTTCGTCTCCTTTGTCCGACACTTGCTTGAGCAGGTGTACGCCAAGGCGCACTGCGTTCACTTGGTCATGGATAACCTCAACACCCACTTTCGTCGTTGTTTCGAGGAAGTGCTTGGTATTGAGGAGGCAGAGGTGCTGCTGCGTCGCGTCGTATTCCACTACACCCCGAAACACGCCAGCTGGGCTCAACATGGCGGAGATCGAGATCGGCATCCTTGATAGGCAGTGTCTGGATCGACGCCGGCACGACCGCGACGCGCTCACTGCTGAGGCGGATACCTGGCAACAGCGGCGTAATGCCGAGCGCCGATCGATCGAGTGGATGTTCATTCGGCAGGATGCGGATCAAAAAATGCAGCAGCATTATGTTTCGTAATTAATATGTTTTGATACTAGATAACAACAGATGATCATATTGTTAAAGTTAAGGACAAAGAAAAAAAGCTACTTTCTGTATATCCTAGAAATGACACACTTCCAATGACAACACTTGGCCAAATCGACCGGCTAATTTGGGGAGATTCATATACCATTTCGGGGAGCTAGATTGAGTAGCCTTTTGCGCGCAAGCCACTTGCGCAGCTCCTCCAAGAGGAACATCACTGCCGCGAAAAGAATAATGAACCCCCAAACCTCATTTCCAATGGATGCCGTACCAAGGAAAGAATTTCCCCAAGGCGTATAGTTGATCAACAAGAGAATTGCAATTTCCAATATTACACCCACAATAATCAGCGTATTACCAGAAAGTCCAGTTGAAAAAACTGATCTAGTGGCACTTCTGCATAGGAACACATTCACGATTTGCATTACGATTATGGTGCTCAAGCAAGCGGTAGTGGCCTCCATGTACATGGGATCCTGGGTTGGCAGATTCTGCCCGTACGCCCATCCAGCACTGTTGAGCACAAAGAAAAAGGCAGCCATGGCGGCAGTTGCTTCGATTAGTCCCAAAAAGAAATAGGCGCGAAATACCAAGGACCAGTTCATTAGTCTTTCATTTTGTGAACGAGGGGGACGACGCATGATCTGAGGATTGGGTCTTTCAGCACCAAGGCCGAGAGCGGTCAGCGTGTCAGACCCCATGTCGATAGACAACGCTTGAATCGGTGTCAATGCCAGTGGAATCTTGAAGAGTAGGAAACCAAGGTAAGGGATCAACTCGGCAACATTGTGAACCAGAACGTAAGTAAGAAATCTGCGGATATTTTCGAATACGGCGCGCCCCTCCTCGACGGCGTTCACGATGCTGGCGAAGTTGTCGTCCAGCAGCACCATGTCGGCCGCTTCCTTCGCCACATCCGTGCCGGCAATGCCCATGGCGATGCCGATATGTGCAGCCTTCAGCGCCGGCGCATCGTTGACGCCGTCGCCCGTGACCGCCACGATCTGTTGCTTCTTCCTCAACGCCTCCACGATGCGCATCTTTTGGTCGGCGACCACTCGCGCGAAGATGACCTCTTGAGCGTCCAAGGCAAGCTGAAGTTGGATGACTGAGAATCGTCTGAGCTGCTCGCCAGTAATGATCGTCGGACTGTCAGACTTCACCAGCCCGATTTCACGGGCGATCGCCGTGGCGGTCCGGGGGTGATCGCCGGTAACCATGATTACTTTGATCCCGGCCTCTTGGCATTTGCGGAGTGCCTCCGGCACCTCTGGCCTGGGTGGATCTTCCAGCCCCACCAGCCCAGTAAAAACCAGGGCCTCCTCCAGCTTCTCCCGATCATAACTCACAGCCAATTTTTTGTAAGCAAACGCTAGCACACGTAGGCCTTGCTGCGCCATCGCATCCTGAGCTTGGACGATGTTTGCCTTTGCCTCAGCATCAAGGGGCTGAATCTTGCCTTCGATGATAGTATGCTGGCAAAGAGGAAGCACCGACTCGGGTGCACCTTTGCAATAAAGGGCAGCACCTTCAGGTGCTTGGTGGATGGTGGACAATCGCATGCGATCGGTCTCGAATGGAATCTCGTCCAACTTCGGACAAACAGGAAGCTCAGCATTTAGGTTCAACGCCATTTCTACCAGCGCGACTTCCATGGGATCACCAAGGAAGGTCAATTTTCCGTGACCCTCTGCTTCCTTCAGATCATGGCACATCAAGGCTGTCAGGAAAAAAGGTTGGTAGAGTTCTACAAGGTCTTTTTTTTCTTTTAGCTCAGTAGGTGAATGGAAAATTTTACCAAGATAGAGTCGCCGAACCATCATATTACCTAGGGTTAGCGTACCGGTCTTATCGGTACAAATAACTGTCGTGGAGCCGAGTGTCTCGACCGAGGGCAAATAGCGAATGAGGACGTTTCGCTTTGCCATGCGTTGAGTGGCCAGCACGAGCGCCAAGGTCAACGTGGGGAGCAGGCCTTCCGGCATCATGGCGACGATGATGCCGATCGTGAAAATAAAGGCCTTCCAGAAAGGGATGCCGATCATCCAGCCGAGCGAGAAGAATACGAGACCGATCAGCACCGCGAGGATTGCGGTCAGGCGGCTTAAGTGTGCGATCTCCTTGCGCAGCGGTGATACCTCCTCCCCAGCCGTTTGGGTGAGATGCGCGATCTTGCCGAATTCGGTGTGCATCCCGGTGGCGAAGACGACCGCCTTGGCCTGCCCGGACACCATCGAGGTTCCGGCGAGCACGACGTTCTTGCTGTCGATCAACTCATCCACTTCGGATGGCTCGGCCTCCCGCGCTTTGGGCAGCGATTCACCCGTGACGGCGGCGTTATTGACTCGTGCGCCAAATGCCTCGATCAGCCGACAGTCTGCGGGGACGTTATTGCCCTGCTCCAAGTGGATGATATCTCCTGGCACCAATTGCTCCGCCGGCACCCGGGTGACTTTGCCCTCGCGCAATACCTGGGCCTGTTGTG
Source organism: Nitrosomonas sp. Nm132 (assembly GCF_900100485.1). Classification (GTDB taxonomy): domain Bacteria; phylum Pseudomonadota; class Gammaproteobacteria; order Burkholderiales; family Nitrosomonadaceae; genus Nitrosomonas. The sequence goes on from NZ_FNDH01000014.1 coordinate 4,529, forward strand.
GCAGCAGTTTGCGCAACGCCGCCAGCGTTCGTTCGACGCGATACTCCTGCCAGAAGGAAAATAGCCCGCTCACCAGGATCACGGTCACGATGGCGTAGCCTACTTTCGCCATGCCTTGACCGGGCTCGCTCCATTCAGCGAAGAAAGCCAGCGCCGCGGCAACCCACAGGATCACAGAAAAGAAAGTTGAGAATTCCATGATGAGGCGCAGCCACACCGATCCGCGGGCCACTTTCTCCACCTCGTTGCGGCCGAATTCGTGCAGCCGACGTTCGACTTCGGCGCGGCTCAGACCTGCTGCGGTGCTCTTCAGGCTCGCGACGGCATCGAGCGGAGACAATTTATGAATTCTCATGGAAATCTCGCTGAAATGTTACCCCGATCAAATAACATACAAGGACACAAAAGTTTGTCAAGCTTTCTATCTTTGAATGCAAAGAATCATTAAACTACGCTGACTTACAGTAAATGATCTGACTAGATTATTTGGAAACGAAGGCAGACTACTCAAATAGGGCGGAAAACCTTCAATCTGAAATGCATAAGATAAGATATGTAGTACCAGCCAGAAAACTCTAAGTTTCTATAAAAAACAACCAGTAGCGGTTAATTTCAGGAATGAAGATTTCTGAGAAATTGAGTCGAACTGACGTTTTTGGCTGGTTTCGGCCCATTTTTAAGCAAAGCAGCTTTAAACTTCGATTGAAATTGGACGAAAATATCGTCCTCAAAAACAAACTTCGTTCGAGAGGAAATCAAATGAGCGTAGTCCGAAATGCCCAGATGGAGTTGGGTGAAATTGACGTATCGCAAATCAAATTTGATTTGCGATCACGAGATGACATTCCGAAGATACTGCGCGGATTACAGCACCTGTACCTGAACGAAGCATTGCGCCAGAAAGTTTTTACATTACTGGAAAGTGACATTGCCCCCAAGGTGAATAAGCGCAATGGTCGTCCTGGCATGACCCTGTGGAGCATCCTGGCTTGTAGTGTATTACGTTTGGACTTAAATGCGGATTATGACCGTCTTCATGAATTGGTTAACCAGCACAGAACCTTGCGCGCAATGTTGGGACAATGCCGTATCGGAAAGCTTCTTCCATACCTTAAAAAACCGAATTGATCCATCAGCAAACGTTTCATTCTCGGGAAGAAGCTAAACAGGCTGTGTTTGAATATATCGAAGTGTTTTATAACCGGGAGCGATTACATTCAGCTAATGGATATATATCGCCCGTTGAATTCGAGGTACAGCAAAATGCTGCTTAGCTGTATGTCCGGAAAAGTGTTGACACATCAACGCCCTCCGGCGACTTCTAGCCGGAATGATCCTTTTATCAATGTCCGTGCGCTACTCACATATCAATTGAATTAGGCTGGGTAAGAATAATGCCGGTTTGTAATTTTGCACATTCAATCTAACTGATTGACCCTGCAAAGAATACAGGCTCTGAGTTATTTCTCAGCAAACCAGATATCACCATACCATGCGGTAGCAACTGCACCTGTGTTGTCTGTATCAGTCATGATGGCCACAGCATCGACGTGGCCTGGTTCTTCACCGAATGCACGACGGTAATCGGCACGTACGTCTCGACGTTCACTGACCCATTGGCCGACCCGATCAGAACCTGATTCTATTGCGATCATGTGCGCATGATCGGTAAAAGCATTGGGCCAACGACTGTCGATCGGCTGTTGGTTCGACCACACGTAATTGATGGCGCGCGTGCGCCAGAACATCACGCCACCAGAAAATACCACATAAACTCGCGCAGGATAATCATCACCCGCGCGGGTACGCTCATCGTTACCGGTCAATATGCCGCCCACTTTCCATATCCAGTTAAGGATAGGAGTTTTATTAAGATCGACGCTTACCTCGCGATAGCACCCCGAAGCGGTAGCACTGCTGTCAGCACGTAAAGCAAGTTGTCCATCCGAATTGTCCAGAGAATAACGGGTTTCTCCAGAAAAAGACTTTTTCTGCCAGCCATTCATATCACCTCGTGAAAAGCGGGCAATATCGACACGTTCATCTCCTGACCAAGCTATTGTTGGCAGGCAGATTGCTATCCACAATAAAAACTTCTTCATTTTTTATTGTGTCCTCTCAAATAGCGATTCGATGAGAAAGGCATCGTCAAAGTGACGACGCCCATTGAAAGCGGTGGAATGACGCCCCCATTGGCGCATTGCACCTGGCGAGCGGATACCCATTGGCCATAGAAGAAAACGTTCAAATCGCTCTGTTCCGGCAACCAGGCCATATTTGCCAAACAAGCTGCGATACCCTTCACTAGAAGGCAGAGAGCGCAGTACATCATAATCCTCAGATAGCATCGGATGGCTCGCTTGTATCGTCGATGATTGATCACTCTCTACATTGTCATGGTAAATCCGCTGGATAAAATGTGTGTGGTGAGCAATGCGCAGCACCAGCGGCTGTTGCTCGGGTGCTGATTGCGGCAGCAGTGGCGATTCAAAATAGGAGGAAGGAAGATCTTTACGCAAGCGTAGCTGATGACTCGGGAAGAATTCGTGATAGCAACCGCAGTTATGTATGGCATCGTAAAGCCATGGCTCGCCATTAGGTCCTAGGGTTACTCGCCAGTTGATACCATCGAGTTGGCCGGCGTAAATGTCACTACCCGGTCGTGCTCGAAACCAAACAATGTAATTTAGCTGCAGCAACACTTGATTGCCAAAGCGAGTGTGTGAAACCTTGCGATAAATTGTTGGGTGAGCAGTGTCTACTGTTGGTCCATTCTCCCAGCGTATCAAGCCAATGAGATCATTTCCATCCACTATATCAACTTCCCATACTGGAGCATACTTGTCGAACAGCTTATCTAGTTCAACAGACGTCGGCAATGGAATTCCCAATGGATCACGTGAGCGATAAAGAACTCCACTGATTTCCTGGGCATTGAAGGGGTTATTGAGTGATGAGGCATCTGTTGCTGCAGTGATAGCGGTGGGTAGCGGTTTCCAGCGCACCAGTTTGCCAGTAACCGGCAGCAATGCGAGCGGTGTCGCGAAGATATCACGTGTTTTACTATGCCACGCAGATATTCCAGCAGCAACAATGGGTGCGGTGAGCGGGTAAAGACCAAGTGCCTGCCACCAGGAGACATAATCATCTGGGACGTGGGCAATATCGCGCAGTCGAGCACGGTGCTCCGGCTTCACAAGATCGATCGTTATCAATAAATCGCGACACCTGTTGAGTTCATGAAGCAAAGTGTCTTTTCTCTGAACTAACACTGAGGGAGGTAGATTGCGCAACTCTAATGCACGCGCCTGAGCGTCAAGATCAGCCATGTGACCAATCCATGCTAACCACTGTGGCGATTCATCGTTTAATTCATGATTGAACGAAGCCAGTAGGCGTGTCGTGCGAAAGTAAGGAAACCCATGAACCAGTGATGAACCGTGATCGCGTACATCCGCAGTGTCAATCACAGCATCAACTTCTTGGTATAAAGCTCGGCAGCTTGCCGCAGCAATATCTTCCTGTGCAGTTGATCTGGTTCCCATCGCGATGCAACCAGTCAGAAACAACATGCTAAAGACGAGGGTTATTTCTGTCCCAGTCAGAGTAATACGGATTGAATTGTTGAAACTATCCATAGATTCACCCTCAGTATGCTACCGCTGACTATCGATTTCATCAACATTGAAGAAAATATATTCTGTATCAAATTAAATACAGTAATATGCATTGAGTATAGTGCTAATTTATATTGCTGTTTGATTCAATGAAGTTTAACCAACTCAAGCTGATACAATGATAGTACTAATTTCTATGCAGTAATTCTCTATTCAGTTAGAGCTAAATATTGGGCAGAACATCCTTGCCACCTGAATCGACATACTTTTTCATGCTAACCAGCGAACGTGCGATGATGCCTTTCTTGAACATATTTTCGATAAAGGTTGGGATATTCTTCGAAGAAATTATGCAGCCGTAGCGTGCCAGTGTTTTACCCTGATCATACGGATAGAAGCGCCAAAAGCCGCGCAGTTCTACCAGGTCATTGTTGAACCTTGGATCCAGGCTCCAAAAGAAATTAAGACCCACTTTATCAAAGGTAAGGTTCGCGCGGTAGATAAAGGTCAAGAATGCGAACCTTACCTTGAACTCGATCGTGTCATGCAAAGGACTCTTGGCAATGACTTTGACCTCTTCGAGCTCTCTGAGGTATTTAACTTGATCTTCAGCGCGGGAAAGCAAGTTCCAAGTCTGTTCAGGGGTTTGATTAAAAATAACGGCGGCCTCGATCGATCCAGAGTGTTCTTGTGTGGCCAAATTGGTAATGGTAAAGACAATTTCACCATTAGCCAGTAGTTTTGTTTGTTGGATATCCAGATCTTTGAGACCATTTGATCCAAAATCAGGTGTAGCGGCAAGGCCCAGAGTGGAGACCAGACAGAGCATCCCCAAAAGTACCCTAATGTTTGTTTTAACCATGCCAGCCCTCTTCCTTAGATATCCATTGCATCAATATCCAGAATGAACAATGAGTTGCATATAATTTCTAACTTTGAGCAAATTACCTAAAAAAATGCATTACAAGTATAAATTTGCCATTAAGCTCACAGAGAAATCCAAGCGTTGACGCTGATTTGAAAATTATATGTCATCAAACCAATTTGGACAGATGGTTGCCTGAATTAAGAGGCACTCTGGTTCATCAAGTTTAAATTTTTTGATCCGTCATTGACATACATTCCTTCTTTGTCAATGATCAATCAATATATGCCCAAAAAAAGCAAAAGCGCCAATGGCAATGCCGGTGATAAACTGTGCATGCACCAAATGAGAAAATTTCTTTAGCTCAGCTGGTGTGTAATGCAAAGTCAGAAACAGGCCAAAGATTCCCTGCCAGACAACCAAAGCCAGCAAGGCAGGAAAGAAAAGGATGTGACTGTAGCGCGAAAATCCCATCATTGAAATATGCAGTAGAATGATCGCTACAGCAGCGATACCGAAATAAATATGCGTGCGATTCATCCATGTTAATAATCGATTGACGTAGGATGAATCGATTGGTGATGTATAGTCTGGGAGCAGGCGTTGTGCCAATTTTCCTTGACCTAACAGCAGTTTCAAAAAGGTGCGGAAATAAATAAATGCTAATAGTGCCAAACCAGCTTTACCAAAACCTTCACCGATCTCGGTTAGGAATGTTTCCCGTTCTTCAGGAATCGGGTGAACCGAGTAGGCGTAAATAAAATACGCCATGGAAATCAGTGAGATAACAAATGTGTAAATGAGGATGTTGCGGATATTTTTAAGTGACTGTTGCATGGCATTAATCATTAACCATTTGCATTTTCTGAATTTCCGCCAGGTTTGTTTCTCCATTAACGTTAATCAAGACAAGACGACCACTGCCTTGAGAGTAGTCGTTGCGAAAATCATAAACACCTCCAATGATAGTCAAATGGCCTTCTTTGACTTCTGTTGCATATTTCTTTAAGGCGGTCGAGACCTGATGATTCACATTTGACTTAACACTTTCCTTAACCTGTGCATGATCATCAGATTTATTGCCAGCAACCTTGATCGTATCTAATTCACGCCAAATTGAAGGCTCAAGATGTGCAGGCTTTGACATGGCAGCTTCAACGGCTCCACAAGATGAGTGTCCTATAATAAATAATACTGGGGTATGCTGATGACGAATACCATATTCAATCGATCCTTCAGCGGTTGAAACTTGATTGCCAATATTATGAACCAAAAAAAGGTCTCCGTCAGGGTGGATATCAAGTGCATGTGTGTAATCGGGAGTCAGCGCAGGTCACCATCGTTGCTATAGGTTTTTGCCCGTGAATAAGTTCAGTGAAATAACCCGGTGGCAATTTCTTAACAAATTCATCATTAGATTCTATAACATGCCGAACAATTTCTCTAACTTGGTTTTTCTCGCTTTTGTTCACTGGCACCGGAGATTGAGCCATTAAGCTGCTTGTATTAAACAGGAATGTAAGCAGAACGTTAAAGCTAAGCTTTTGCATTGCATGCAATCTCCACTTGATTAAAACGTAATTTAGAGGCTTTCAATGATTTCTATTTTCGTTATATAGTCAGGCTTGGAAAACACAATAAAAAAATATGATCAATACAATTTCATACTAACAAAATTCAGATTCATTGATACCATTAATTATTGATAACTATAAGCACAACGATATGAGTCACCACGAAATACATAGATCACATCGTATAGGATGGTTACGCGCTGCCGTTCTCGGTGCAAATGATGGTATCGTTTCAACTGCAAGTCTTGTTATAGGTGTTGCAGCGGCGCATGCCGCGCATACAGACATACTTCTTGCTGGAGTTGCTGGCTTAGTTGCCGGCGCAATGTCTATGGCTGCAGGCGAATATGTATCGGTAAGCTCTCAATCAGACACAGAAAAGGCAGATCTTGAACTTGAGAGAAAGTCATTAAGCGATGATTACGGATTTGAGCTGCAGGAACTTGCAAATATATATGAAGAAAGAGGGCTTGATTCAAATTTGGCAAAACAAGTGGCAGAACAGCTAATGGCGCATGATGCATTAGGAGCACATGCAAAAGATGAGCTAGGTTTAGCAGAAAGTGTTAGAGCCCGTCCCATGCAAGCAGCATTTTTCTCTGCGGGTACATTTACTATTGGCGCTGCGTTACCATTATTGATCGCATGGAATGTGTCAAGTACTCAGCTCATACCCATAGTTGCGGTATCGTCACTCATATTTCTGGCATCTTTGGGTAGTCTTGCCGCACTCGCAGGAGGAGCAACTATGTCTATCGGTGCTATCAGAGTTACATTCTGGGGAGCCCTCGCAATGAGTTTAACTGCGGCAGTAGGAAGATTATTTGGTGTAGCTGTATGACAATAAATTGGCTTTTATGAAGCAATTTTAAGTGGTGTTGGCTTCACTATTTTTTATTTTGAACCTATATCAAAATCAGCCTACCTTAGTACTCCGTCAATGTGACAGAACCCTAAACCCTCCAAAAACTGAATCGCCCCGGGAAGCATTAGAGGATCTGCTCGATGAGTTGGGCATCGGGTTTGTGGTTTTCGTCGATGACTTGGACAGGTGCCTACCCAAAAGGTCGCGATAGGAATGCCGGGTAACCGGCATTCCTATCGCGACCACTTAATCCGTATAAACGCCAGGCATTTTATTGTTTTCCGTGATAAAGCGATTTTCTAGCCAGTCAGCCCATTTAGCAGCTTTGGCAATCAAATCGGCACGATACTTGACGTTATATTTTGGAGTCCGAGAATGATAATTCGCCGCTTTTGTCCAGATATCGCCTTTATCATTTTTGATATGTAAACGCACTCGCCAAGCGGCCAGATCATAGGCATAACAACCCGGACTTGCTACATGATCAGGCGTAATGCCATATTTGGATAAATCTTGAAGATACGCGGTATTAAACTGCATCGAGCCAACATCGTGAGTACCATTACTGTTACGCACCCATTGACCCGGTTTTCCCCCCTCTTTTTCGGCTATCGCCAGCAGGATATTGGCGGGTATTTCATACTTGATAGCGGCTGTAATTGAGCACGCTACTCTTTCTTCCATATCTGGTGGCAAATCCATCATTGAGCGAATCGCTTAAGTGCCCTATCCATTATTTACCCCCTCCCTGCGAAATATTGTTTATACCCGCTGATTCTTGAGCCTGGCCCTTTTCAATTGCACTACGTAAAGCATCCGACCCCGCACTTCTTGCTGTTGTCAGTCGACCAGCTGCCAGTGTTCCACCATAAGATGCAACGGTTGCAGCGGTACTAGTCGCTGCCATAAAACCACCTGGACTATAGCTGCCAATTCCGGCAGCAGAGCCTATGCTACTGCCAGTTACAATGCCAGCGAGCAGCAGTGGCAACCTGGAAATTAATACAAAGAATGCAATCGTAAAAATCAGCATAACTGCCAATTCTTCATAATTCAGAACATTTTTCCCCATTTTGGCGTAAAAGCTGGACAACAGATCACTGCCAATACCAACAATCAATAACATTACAAATAACTGTATTCCAATACCCAGAACCGTTTTGAAGTAGTTTATGGCGATGTCGGATGTCCAGCGGGCACCCCCAAATCCCAGAAAGAAGATGCCCGCATACATCAATACCCAGGATGAAATTAGCAAGAACAGCATGTTTACTGCAATTACCGCCAAGATGACTAAAATAACCAACGATATGATGACAGCTATTAAACTGTCCATTGGTTGCATAAATGAAAGATTTTTCGTGGCCTGGTTCCAGATTAAAATGCCTGTATCTACAATGCTAGAATGACTAGCTCCACCCGGCAAACTGGCCGCACTCCTACCCAAATCCTCCATCGACATAATAAGAGTACCAGCGATGTTATGGCCTGATACGGCATTGGTCAGCAGCCAGAAGTAAAAACCTGTGAAGATAATAAAACGAGTGAACTCAGCAAAGAAATCCCCTATATCGGCTTTACGCAACAGCATCATGCCAAATGTCCAAACCATTGAAATCAGTACCAACGACCAGAACAATCGCTCAGCTGCACCCTGGATAATGTTCTGCCAAGACTTAACTTTGCCACCAAACTTTTGAACAACCTGATCTAGCACGCTCTGATTGGTTGCTGGGTCAATATAGGCCAGTTCAGCAAATGCTCCGGTAGACAAACAGATCATAAACATCATGATTATAAAAGTGCCTAGATTCATCCTGTGCATTTATATGTCTCCCTGGTTAATTTGCCAGAATTTGATCTATTCTTACTTATCAAAGCCTTCTGCGTCTCTAACAGACCAACCCTTTCTTTCCGGCATTTCACTTAATTCTTTCTTAGGCTCATTCAATTCAAGCTTGCCATCACCATCCTTATAACACCCTGACAACAGCAGTAAAGACAATAAACAGATCACTGCAATACTCAAATCACTCTTTTTCATCATTCTCTCCTCAGATTAGTGTTTTAAAAGGCATCTCTTACAGACCAATTCCTACCAGCAGGTAATATCTCAGGACTTAATCGCTTGGTCGCTGCCTCACGCGCGGCCTGTTGCATGGCCTTTTGATCTACTTCGGCCTGACTTTGCGTATTGGTGGCATTATGCTGGACAATCAGCATTTGACGAATTTGCAGCAACTGGTTGGCCTGGTACGCGGCCAATTGATTGGCATATTGCAGGGCTTCCATTTGTCCCTGGGCAGACTCGGTTCTTTGTTGCAAGACTTGCAGGTGAGCGGCATCCAGTGGGATCTGATTCTGATGTTCGCTCAAGCCGCGCAAGAGCGAATCATTAGCATTTTTTTGCGCATCCGTACGGGTATTTTGTCCGTCCTGCAGCAGCTTCCAGGCGGTATCGTTGCATTTTCCCTGCAAATCAAAACAAGGTGAACTACGATAATATTCAACATTGCGAAACCGCTGCATATAACCATCCAGTCCGCCGTGCTGTTGCTCATAATAGCGTATGGTATTGGTCAGATAGATTAGCTTGTTCATCGAATATTGCGCTTGTGCCCAGAGATAGGCAGGTGGAGCTATCGTATTACGGATCATGTTTTCATATTGCATCAGCTGAGTCTTATACTGCTCTATTTGCTTCAGTGTCTGTTCGACATTCTCGATGGCGGTAACGATGGTTTGTTTTACATTTGCCATATCAATGACAGCCATTCCACCTGCTTTGATAACCGATGAATAACCGGCATTACCCAGCATTAATAGCATTCCGATCAACTGAGCAGCTAGCTTTTGTCTGTTTCTCATGTTTGATCACTCCTGTTTTAATAATCAAATGCTTGATACGGTTGAGAGAACTTTATGTCTTTGGTAACGATGATGTTGAAGCGATAACCCGGCCTGATTTCAAGTGTAGGTGAGATATTCAGGTTTTTGCGAATAAGATTGGCAGCTACCAATCCCAATTGCTGGCCCAGCGATTGGCTCATGATGCTACCGGCGTTTTGCCGCCCGAACGCACCCCCTGAATCACGCTGGCTGTATGCTGAACCGGCGACAATGGCCGACATAACCAGGGCTGAACCAAAGATGCGCAGGTAGTGGTTATTGATCTGATCTTGAAATCCAGCATAACCCATTCCGTCAGCACCCGGCATGGCGCCAATATCCATGGTTTTTCCATCCGGAAAGATGATGCGCTGCCAGGCGACCAGCACACGTGCCTGACCAAATTCGACTTCGCTGGAGTAGGTGCCCACTAGCCTGGATCCCTGTGGAATCAAACGCCATTTGCCAATCGGGGAATCATAAATATGCTGACTGACCTGCGCCATGATCTGCCCCGGCAGGCTGGAATTAATACCGGATATCAAGGTTGCCGGTATTACAAATCCTGTTTGCAGAATATAAGGTGATGCAGGTTTTTGCATTTCGCTCTTCAATTTCCAGCGTTCCTCGCCACTCGCTGAATCAAAGCGTGAATAATCTTGAGTCTGCACACTAACATCGTCATCCAGCAAACGAGGGCTCTCATCGTCCCTGTGTTCACCGCCTACCCCTGATCCTCCGGCCACACTTGCTTCCCCATCCCGTCTCAACTGCGCCAGACGCGCATGATAGGCAACCGTTGGATCTTCACGCAGATTTGCATCCATCTGTTGACGCACTGACGCCAATTTGGCCAGCATTTCCTCACGTGTTTCAGGTGTACCCGTGCCGGTTAAATCCGGCGATGATCCGGTACTTCTGGGTGCCACCACATTCACATTTGTTTTGGCCTTGATCGCTTCTTCCAGTTGCTGGCGTTTCAGCATCCGAATATGTGCAATATCCGCTTGAAGCGATAGATCGGATGCATTAACTGATGGCGGCAAAGGCGGCCTATCCAGATCCGATGGTCGCTCAATGATGATCCCCTGCATCGATGATTTAGAGGGTTCTGGAATCACCGGTGGAGTTTTAGATTCGATGATGCCGCCAACATAGTCTTTGGCGATGAGTGAGGCAAAGGAATGGCTCGATTGGACATCTTTGTTCCCATCGGGATCAAAATGACCGCGCTCAGTAGCACGATTCATGGCAACCATCATCATGAGCAGCATGAATATCAGCATGATCGCGCCAAAGATGACAATCGGGAGGTTATTGACACGCCGCACACCTGCGCTTCTTGCGACCCCATCCGGGGATGAATCAGGCGACAGGAGTCTTGAATTGGTTGACATCACCCCTACCCCCTATTCTTTTCTGACCCAAAGACCCGCAGGATGAATACTGTCAGCTTGCACCATGAATGCACGCGACAAGCGCATATCATCAATCATGAGTTTGATGTGATACAAATCACCCGACCGGTCAATGACATAACTCAGGATCAAACCTTTCTGCGGCTCAGTTTCGGACTGATGAGGCGCAGCCAATTTTTGCCGCTGAATTAGTTGCTGAGTCGCTTCCTGAACCGCAAACCCTTCGAGACGAAGATTTTCTATCAAGGCATGACCAAACGGATTATTAACCGTATGACTCAGATTAAACTGCGTATTGGCCGCCGGATACAGGCGCATTAATTGGGCGGTCACATCATCGGCCATCGCTTTGCTGGTTGCGAGTGACGGATTTTGAATAAAATTGCCATAGGGTTGCGTTGCACAGCCGACCTGAAGCAATAGCAGGGACAAGGCAAGAATTAAAGTACTGAATCGCATGATCAATTCCCCCGCGTAATCATGACCCGGCTCTGATTACCGCCCACACCCGCAATTAAAATAGCCTTATCGAACACGGTATCCACAATATAGCGATCGCCCTGCAAACGATAATTCACCGTCACTGTTTCATCACCACTAAAAATGCCGCCTTCCTTGCTCAATAGCAGCAAAGTCGGTGCTTCTGTCTGCGCCATGATGGCAGGCATTTGTATGATGGTTTTCTGGCCATCGTTATAGACACGCAGCGGCTTCCAGGCAGCATTGCCAGACACCGCATACGCAAAATCCAGATTGCCCAGATATTCTCCGGTTTCAGGAAAGGTGCGTGATTTTTTGATGTCCCTGGCATGGCTTTCCTTATTTCTAATCGCATCCCATTTAGCCAAGGTATCTTCCGGATAAATGAAACTGACTCTCGGCATGAAATCACGCCGATGGGATCTGAGACGCATGTGGTACGTGCGCCGGTTGGTGGTCACTACCAAGGATGTTTCCAGGCCCACATCCATTGGTTTGACAATCAAATGTTGTACCTCCGTAGAACCCTGGCCGGTTACTGCCGGTTCTATTAGCCAGCGCGCCTGATCGCCCAGATGAATCGAATTAACCTGCTCACCCGGCTGCAATTCGATATCGCATACCTGCAATACGGCATAGACGATGCTGGGTTGCTGTGAACCAAACAGAAAACGAATTGATCCATCCGGCCCAGCAACCGGCTTTATGCCGCTGGGATTAACTGCCTGCCATTTCTTGGCCAGATCAATGGCGGCACGTTCCTGTGGGGTTAATTGAGGATTCTTATCGGTGAAATACGCTTCAGACAGGCCATTAGCATAGCCTGGTGCAGCAAGTCCAATGGAAAGAATCAGCGTGCTCAGCGCACTTAAAGAGCGTAACGGCGTCATGATGAGTGATCCATTTATGTTTGTTTCGACCAGGAGAAATCCTGGATATAAATGCCCAGCGGGTTATTTCGGATCTGTTCTTCCGTCGTGCTTTGTGTGGTCGGCTTGTTATAGACTCTAAGCAAAGCACGCATCTTGAAAGGTGGCTCGGTTAAGTGCCCTTGCCGGTCATAGACTTTTTCCAGCCAGTCGACCTGCCAGGTCTCCGGCGATTGGGGAATCACCGATATGATTTCAATACTCACCGTCTGTGTTTCCGCACGTTTGAAAGGACTGCTTGCCTCATGACTATTGAATCATTCGTTGGCTTTCGCCGTGGCGGGATCGTTATTGGACAGCATGGCATACGCACGAAAGATGGCGCGCCGTTGCAAGGCGATATCCGGTGTCACCATGCGCAGATCATTGATGAATGCGGCAACCGATGCATAGACCACACGCTGATCGGCCACCGCAGCGATATCCGCACGCGAAACCGCGATCGCTTCCCCCAATTGATTGACCTGCACCACATAGGGGATGAATTTGGATTGACTGCCGATAGCAATGACCCCCCCTACCCCTGCCAGCGCAATCAATAAACAAAGGAGTGCCAGCATTTGCCACATATTGCGCGAGGCATGAACCTCGCGCATATGGTCATTCCAGGTGCGCCGCGCTGACAGATAAGGATTTTCGTTTTCGCTAGAGCGACGCCCCCCTGCCATCACACCGTCATTAACATGCATAGGGTCAGCCGCATCCGGCTTTAATCTGAAAAGCTCAATGATCCTATTCATGCGGCAACTCCATAATCAGACAACGTTAATCCTTTGATCGCCAACCATTCTTGAACCCACTTGTCGCCATACTTCTCATATAGATTCTTGATAGCTGCAATCGATTCTTTATCCGTGGATCCCACAAAAGCGAGCGCCAATGGACCGAGTGCCAGGTCATAGAGTCGCCTGCCGTTCTCGGACACGGTGTAATATTGCTGTTTGGGAATGGCAGAAGCCAGAATCTCAATCTGGCGTGAATTGAGACCCATGCGCCGATAGAGTGCTGAGGCCTCTTCATCGCGTGCAAATACATTGGGTAGAAATATCTTGGTGGCAGTGGATTCGACAATGATATCGAGAATGCCACTGCTGGCCGCATCCGACAGGCTTTGTGTCGCCATCAACACCAGACAATTGTTTTTACGCATGACCTTGAGCCATTCCCGAATCTTGGCGCGAAACGCCGGATGGCCCAGCATCAACCAGGCTTCATCCAGAATGATGGCGGAAGGCTGACCATGCAGGCTGCGCTCGATACGCAGAAACAGATACAGCAGAGTCGGTAGCGCGTATTTCTCACCGAGATTCATCAATTCTTCGATCTCGAATGTGGTGAAGGTCGACAAATTTAATCCATCCTGCTCAGCATCGAGCAAGTGCCCCATCATGCCGTCAATGGTGTATTGCCGAAGACACTCACGTATGGCTTCATCCTGGATCGTCACTAGAAAATCTGACAAGGTTTTTGAACCGCTTTGATGCATATTGGCGATGGCCTGACTGATTTCGTTGCGCTGCAAAGGCGTAACGGTGATGCCATTGAGCTCCACCATCAAACAAATCCATTCCAACGCCCAGGCACGGTCTCCCTTGGTGTGCAAGAACTGCAAGGGGCAAAAAGACAGTGATTCATCATCCCCTGCCACCGTAAAATGCTGCCCCCCCACTGCGCGGGTCAACGGATACATCGATAGCCCCTTGTCAAAGCAAAAAATCGACATGCCCTGGTAACGCCTCAATTGCGCGGCAATCAACGCCAGATGCGTGGATTTACCCGCTCCGGTGGGACCGAACATAAAGGTGTGGCCCAGATCGCGTACATGCAGATTCAGCCGGAAAGGGGTTGCCCCTTGCGTGACACAGTGCATCAAGGGCGGTGAATTGGGCGGATACATCGGACAAGGCGCTGTTGGCTTACCTGTCCAGATGGTATTGACCGGCAATAAATCCGACAAATTCATAGTGTTGATGAGGGGTCTGCGCACATTCTCAACCCCGTGGCCTGGCAGGCTACCTAGATAGGCATCCATGGTGTTGATCGTCTCGACCCGTGCAGCAAAGCCCAGATGATTGATTGCTTTCTCAACCCTGCGTCCGGCCGCTTCCAGCGCCGCCCGGTCTTCCCTCATCAGCACAACCACACTGGTATAGTAGCCTTGGCCGACAAAGCTGCTATGGGTTTCAGCAATGGCGGACTGCGCATCATCAACCATATTGAGTGCGTCTTCATCGATGTGGCTGCTTTGCAGGTTAAACACCTGGTCAAAGAAGCCCCGGATTTTTTGTTTCCACCGTCTGCGGTATTTCTCCAGATGGTTGACCGCTTCATGCGTATCCATAAAGATAAACCGCGATGACCAGCGGTACACCCCTGGCAATTCAGACAGCAGATTCAACATGCCAGGCGAGGATTCCAGCGGAAATCCTTCAATCGATACCACCTGAACGAAATTGCGGCCAATTTTAGGTACGACCCCGCCCCACATTTCCTGACCACCGAGCAAGGTATCCAGATACATTGGATTGGTAGGCAGCACTATCGGATGATCCCGGCCGGTAATGCATAATTGCAGCCACTGTAGAAAATCATCCTGTGTGAGGGTGGTACTCTCTTCATTCACCAGCTTGCGGCTTTTTAAGCGCGACAGATGAAATACGCTGGATAACCTGGATTCAAAGTTGGCACACTCGCGCTGGAAATATTCCAGCAATCCTTGTGTTCTGGCTTTCCGACTGGGTTCCTGACTGTCATCATCAAACATGAGTTCAACGAACTTGCGCTGCGCCAGCATAGGCGGCAGATAGGTCAGTGATACGATGAAGCAGCTCTCGTATAGGGCGCCGATGCGTTCAAACAGATTGCGCCGCTCCTGATCGATGGCAGCGGTAATGAGGTCAGGATAATTGAATAAGGCTTTGTCTGAATAAGCTAACGCCGGTTTGCGGATGGCATCCACATGGATCATCCAGCCATTGCCCAAACGGGATAATGCCTGGTTAATGCGAAACGACACGCGCTCACGCTCAATATCGGTACTGCTGGCGGTATCATCGCCACAGAATATCCAGGCGGCCATTAATGCACCGTTCTTACCGACAATCACGCCATCTTCCACCACTGCTGCATACACCAGCAGATCGGCAAAACCCATTTCTTTTCAGCGATGTTTATCCAGTCTTAATTCTTTTCCCGCATCACGAATACGCAGAAACAGCATCAGAAGCAACAAAGCACCACAAACTGCGATGAAAATGGCAATAGCGGCAATCATGAGTGCCGTTTCTCCTGTGTGAGCGTATTGTCATAAAAAGGGGTGCTGCGCGCCGGATAGTATTTTTTGTATTGAATCTGGCGCAGATACACATGGCGCAATTGCGGATCATTTTTTGCCATCAGTCGCAGTGCAAACAGCGCAAAAAACCACAGCACGAACCCAAAGATCGTGGCCTTGATTTCCATGGCCACGAAGATCGATGTGGCTGCAATCAGGATAGAAAACATGACCAGTTCGCGGTCACCGCCCATAAACAGATTAGGGCGGTTTCCCGATTGGCGGATAGGTAGGGTTCGTAGTGCCATAGCGGCCTCCTGTTTGGCTAACTTTGAACGATGTCGGCTTCTGACTCAAAGATTGTCTGGGAGGGCTCACCCGGAATAACCGCGCCCTGGAATAAATTGGTCATGATGTTGTTCGCGCCCACCAGTAACGCCATAACCAGCACAATAAAAATCAAGGTACGGAAAAAAGCATTGAGCTCGCCACCAAAGATCAGAATGCCGCCTGCCACCACGATGCCGATGATCGACAAGGTAAACGCAACGGGGCCGGTAACGGAGTTTCTGAGACTAACCAGCCAGGTTTCATAGGGAAGCGCACCCCCCGCGCCAACGGTTGCTTGTGCGTTTTCAACTGAGAATAGAAGAACGAAAAAAATAGCGGCTGAGAACAAACCACTGAATGGAGAGACACCCTTGATACGAATTAGCTTCATTGACCGGTTCCTATGAAATGGTTACAGCTTGTTGATTTGGTAACTTCCTTTTTTAAAACCTTGTACTTCGATAATTTGCTGGATTTGTCTGCCATGCGGCGTGCGCGTGATATGGACCACCCTATCAACCGCCTCCGCGATTAATGGCATGATCTCTTTCGGTGCGGAAGGATTGCGTGAAATAAGGGATTCCAGGCGGGTGAGTCCTGACATCGCATCATTGGCGTGCAATGTGGCAGCCCCGCCCTCATGACCGGTGTTCCAGGCATCCAGCAAATCCAGTGCCTCCCCTCCCCTGACCTCACCCACCAGAATGCGATCCGGACGCATACGCAAGGTTGTTCTTAACAGTTGCGTCATGTCGACA
This sequence comes from Nitrosomonas sp. Nm132, assembly GCF_900100485.1. Classification (GTDB taxonomy): domain Bacteria; phylum Pseudomonadota; class Gammaproteobacteria; order Burkholderiales; family Nitrosomonadaceae; genus Nitrosomonas. Next base: position 21,528 of record NZ_FNDH01000014.1, read on the forward strand.
TCGAGCGTGGTGTGATATTGGACGAAGTTCTGGGCAGCGCATTGGATCTCGCCGGTATCCTCGAGTATGAAGATGCGCTCATCCGGGTCATTGAGAACCATTTCATTGATGATGGCATTGATCAAGGTCGTTTTACCTGACCCCGTGCCACCAACAACCAAAATGTTGCGATGCTTGCACACGGCATCTTTAATCACTTCAGCGTGTTTTGGCGACAGCACGCCGGTTTCCACATACTGCTCGAGCGTAAAAATCTGGATGGCTTTTTTACGTATGGCAAAAGTGGGCGCGGTAACAATGGGGGGTAATTGACCGGCAAAGCGTGAATTATCGAGGGGAAATTCACCCTCGATCATCGGATTGAATCGATTGATTTCCTTGCCGTGGAAACCCGCTACCGTTTTGATGACCGCCTCAACCTGGGCAGCCTGGATATTTCCGATATGTTGTATCTTTTGACCCAGCTTCTCTTGCCAGATACGACCATCGGCATTGACCATGATTTCAACCGTTTCGGGATCTTGCAATGCAGACAGTATTTCCCTTGCATCACGCTCCAGCTTGCTCTTTGCCCGGTCTCTAACGGTTGTGATGTTGGTTAATTGATCTGACATGGTTATATCGGCGCAGCAATAAATAAATATTGCACACTACAATATAACAATAATTAATACTATACAATCTATTTCTATTGTTTCATTTTAATTTCTTTATGATTTCCCGGTTTTCACGATCCCACTGCGCGACCTGGTACGCCTGAAACTCACTCAATATAGCGCCCTTCCAGACAAACCCCTTGGCCAGATGTCCGGCACTGCCCTCTGCCAAGATGGCTCGTTCTGCTGCGCTCATATCCGAATTGTCAAACAACAGTGGCAGCGGCGTATCGAGCGCTTTGGCAATCGCTTCTATGATTCTGAGTGATGGATTGGCTTTGTCATTGGTCAGTTCAGTAAAAAAAGAGATTGAAATGCCTGCCTTTTCTGCCAGCTGAGATTTTGTTAGTTTCTTCTCGCGCAGAATCCTTAAAATGTTTGTGGTTAGAATTAAATTATACATAGCGTAATTGCCGTTCCCTTAACCGTTAAGTATTTGCCCTCTAGTTTATTTTATATCTAATACCCATTATTGTATTAAGGATAGGGCTCATGACCATGGGTAAAATATACCATTCCCCAGTCAAATAAATATTCAAAACAGATAGAATAACGCCTGGTCGCGATGTTTTTATTCTGACTCATAACCAGATCAATATATTGACTTAGGAGGGCATTTTTGATTATGTTTCTGTCGGTTCCTTTGCTTGCTTTGAGCAAGTTATCTTTAACTGAGAAGATAACCCCCTCTTCACTTAAATTGGGAGGAATGACAGTCATGATATATTGCATCTAATCGTTACAGAATGCTGTAATCCAAGGAATTACTTTTTAAAATAAAGTAAGCATTAAATCAATGGTCATAAAGAAAACTTTATCTGAAGACGCGAATAAAGCACCTGCCGTATTGGGCGCAAGTCAGATCCCGCTTGATTTGATTATTGAAGATGTCACACAACCCAGAAAAATATTTGATCCGGCATCCCTAGCTGAATTAACAGAAACGATTAAATTGCGGGGGGTAAAAACGCCCATATCCGTACGGCCTAATCCGGACAAACCGGGAACCTATATTATCAATCATGGCGCCAGAAGATATCGCGCCAGTAAAAGTGCGGAGCTTAAATCAATACCCGCCTATATTGATGCCGATTACAGTCTGGCGGATCAGGTAGTCGAAAATTTGCAGCGTGATAATCTGACTTCACGTGAAATCGTTGATTATATCGGGCGTGAGATTGCTGCCGGTAAGACCCATGAACAGATAGGCAAGAGTATCGGCAAATCTGCTTCCTATGTATCATTGCATGCAGCGGCGCTGGATTTACCCGATCCTATTGCCGAGCTGTTTAATTCCGGGAATTTGACAGATATAGCCGCCATATTTAATCTGAAAAAGATATTCAAAACCTATCCATTGGAACTGGTCGATTGGTTGAAGTACAGCCGACCAGAAGACATTACGCGCTCTAAAATACAACAGTTCAGGAAATTTCTGGAATCAAAGGTCGATGAAAAAAGTATTGTGGAAGAATTAACGCGCCAAGCGCCTTACCCCGCTACAGATAGTCTTGAGACCCAAGCAGAAAAAAAAGAACGCAGCCATAAATCCCCCGCCGATCAACTGCTCATCTATATTTATGTACGTCTAAAGAAAAGAACGCATCAACCCCAAGACATCATGAGAAAACTATCTGATGCGCAAAAAACAATGATTTCCGATACGCTAAAAGCCTACTTTATTGCCGGTCAGAAGTGCAAAGATCTTTTTCACTCTATCTTAGATTCATTGAAAGACGGCGACTTTGATGGAACAGGTCGCGGTGCTTTTAATCTGACCGCCTTCTTTTTTGGCGTAAACAAGAAAGAATTTGACCTGGAAATGATCATTCAAGAAGTTTATCTCAATTTATCCAAATGAAACTACGCCTCCTGATCATGAACGGACAGAAGATCCTTCAGAACTTTAATGATAATGAATGGAGGACTACCGGATTAATTAAAAAAGCTGAGGAAGGTATCAAGCCAGGTATCTATAATATTTATTTGGCAAAAATGGCTGTAACAAATAATAAAGGCTATGAAGGTTTAATTCTTTTTATTGACAAACAAGAAGGTCTTGTTTATCAACAAGTAAACAAGGAATTCATATCACACAAACTGGAATTATTTAACTCCCCCCCACCCATTGGTAAGAATGTTTCTATTCAGTACGACGCCCAAGAGAAATTGAATCTGATTAAGATAGATACGGCTAACAACAGAAAAATACACAAAATATAATCACAAAATGAAGAAGTTTGGATTTATTCTGACGTATTCAGGAATAGAATTGAATAAGGATTGACAATAAGCTTCATTGAAATGACTGCTTCCGGTCAAAAGCGGCTATCCGGGTGGATTCGATCCAATGGCCGGTTGATGCCTCAATGCAGTTGTTAAAGATTGGAAAGCCGTAGCCACGCGCGCTTCTAGCTCTGCTATTCCCCAGCTGATTATTGAAATGTCAAAGCAATTGTGGACTTCTGCTCAATTCCCGACGTCTCCACCAATACCAAAGACCAACCCTTCATCTGGTTGGTTTTTTTGTGTCTACTCTCGCGTGTTCACGCGATTCATGCGGATTCTTGCGGGCTTTATAGATTCCGTAAATCGCACAAATTCACTCACTTTTTCTCTCTTTGCGCCATTATTCTCTCCACCCCTACCCGTCTTGCAGGAACGAAGTCCACAAGCTTGTATTTTTTACCTATTGTAAATCAATCAATTACGCGCGGACTAATCAAGTGGTTTATTTTCAGCATTGGTAGGGAAAGGAAACCGTTGCATTGAGAAGATGTGCGTTCATGGCAATCTTCTTGCCAGATTACTACGGCAATCATTGGACTGGAAATGGTGCAAAAGTCTCAACTGATCACTCGATAGAGGCCCTGGCTGCTAATCTGCAGGTCACGACGCTAGCCGGGAGAAATTTAATAAATCACACAGTTATATCAATTGGTTGTATTTTTTTGAGCTTAAAAATGCCGTTATTGCGGCTCTGGTGACAATTTCCTTCAATATTCCACATAACTTAGGCATGTAAGATTGACGTTCTGCGCCAGCGGAATTTACGCAGTGATACTATTCAAAACTACTTGCAGCTTAACCTATTAGACTCCATTTTTGACAGTACATCTCATCATATCGATTTGCGTAGCGGGCAAAACATTCAATTATTAACTCCAGGCACTAGTGGTTCCTCCACTTTCCGTCAGAATTCCTTTTCCAATTTCCCATACACATCCTAAAATTCCTTCTTCCTCGTCTCCTGCAGCCAATCTGCTTGTCTCATCTGGAGCCATCATTCAGCCTCAAATAATCAGGCCAGATATTTTGCCACAAGTATGAACAGCTTATTTGTTCTCAACATTTTTGTTATTTTTATGTTTCCCCATTGAACAATGAGTGTATTGTAAGTATCAGAATACAAAGTATCCTGTATTCAGCGTGTAGTTTTAATCAGATCATTCGAGGAGTGACAACATGAACTTAAAACTTTTCAACCAAAACTGCGCTGTTTTCGGTGCTGTTGTTTTCACAGCCCTGTTAGCGATCAGTGGCATCACGCATGCTGAAGATGTCAAAAAACCCAATATCCTTGTCCTCTGGGGTGATGATATCGGTATCGAGAACATCAGCTACAATAATCGTGGCATGATGGGTTATCGAACTCCAAACATTGACCGTATTGCCAAAGAAGGCGTGGAATTCACCGATTACTATGCCCAGCAAAGTTGTACCGCTGGTCGTGCTGCTTTCATTGGTGGCGCTGTTCCCCTTCGTAACGGTATGACCAAGGTCGGCTTGCCCGGCGCGCAGGAAGGCTGGCAGAAGACCGACGTGACCATGGCTACGGTTCTTAAGAGCCAAGGTTATGCCACGGGTCAGTTCGGCAAAAACCATTTAGGCGACCGTGATGAACATCTGCCCACGATGCATGGCTTCGACGAGTTCCTCGGTAACCTCTATCATTTGAACGCCGAAGAGGAACCCGAAAATCTAGATTATCCAAAGAATCCGGAGTTTCGGAAGAAATACGGTCCGCGCGGTGTGATTCACAGTAAGGCCGATGGCAAGGGCGGTCAATCCATTGATGACACTGGGCCACTTACCAAGAAGCGTATGGAAACCATCGATGATGAAACTGTCGCGGCCGCTAAGGATTTCATCACGCAGCAGGTCAAAGCCGGCAAGCCGTTCTTCGTCTGGTGGAACGGCACGCGCATGCACTTTCGCACCCATGTGAAGGCTGAGCATCGAGGCATTTCCGGACAGGATGAATACAGTGACGGTATGGTCGAACACGACATGCACGTCGGCCAATTCCTCGAACTACTTGATAACCTTGGCGTTGCTGACAACACAATCGTTCAGTATTCCACTGACAACGGCGTGCACTATAACTCTTGGCCCGATGCAGGCACCACACCTTTCCGCAGTGAAAAGAACACGAACTGGGAAGGTGGCTACCGTGTGCCTGCATTTGTGCGCTGGCCCGGCCATTTCCCGGCTGGCACGACGCTCAATGGCATCGTAGCGCACGAGGACTGGTTACCCACCTTTGCGGCCGTCGCCGGTGCACCAGACATCAAGGATAAGCTCCTCAAGGGCGTCGAACTCAACGGCCGCACGTACAAAAACTACATTGATGGGTATAACCAGCACGATTACCTGAGCGGCAAGGTAAAAGAGTCGGCGCGCAAAGAGTTTATTTACGTCAATGATATCGGCGAGATTGTGGCCGTTCGCTATCAGGACTGGAAGGTCGTCTTCATGGAAAATCGAGCGAAGACTATGGCTCTCTGGCGTGAACCGTTCGTGGAGTTGCGTGCCCCGCTGATCTTTAATCTGCGCCGCGATCCGTTCGAAAAAGCTCAGCACAACTCGAACACTTACAATGACTGGTGGATCGACCGCGTTTACCTCATTACACCGGCTGTCGCGGAGGTCGCCCAGTTCCTCATGACCTTCAAAGACTATCCACCGAGCCAAACAGCAGGTTCGTTCAATCTGACGAAAATGCAGAAGCAGATCAAGGAGATGTCGAAGAGCGGCGGCAACTGAGATCGTAATTCAATCAATGGGCCGCACCTGTTCTTCTCTGCTTCGGCTTATTATTGAGAGCCAAGATTATGAAAATCAAAATCAGAAAAAATATGCACATAAAAATATTTTTGTCTGCGATATTGGTTTTTGTAGTGGCTTTCACTACAACGTTTTCTCTGGCTAGCGATCCGCTACCGTCCTGGAATGAAGGCCCGGCCAAACAATCCATCATCGCTTTTGTAACGAAGGTTACAACGCCCGGCTCGCCAGATTTTGCACCGGCAGCGGAACGTATTGCTACCTTCGACAATGATGGCACGCTTTGGTGCGAGCAGCCGCTACCTGTTCAATTGTATTTTATCCTTGACCGCATGAAGGCGATCAGCTCCCAGCATCCAGAATGGAAGACAAAAGAGCCGTTCGCCTCGCTGCTCCAAGGCGATTTGAAAACCGCGCTTGCCGACGGTGAGCACGTGCCGCTCGAACTCGTCATGGCCACGCACGCAGGTATGACCACAGAGGAATTCGAGCAGATTGTAAAAGATTGGATCGCTACCGCGAGGCATCCGAAAACCGGCAAGCGCTACACCGAGATGGTCTATCAGCCAATGCTTGAACTGCTCGCCTACTTGCGTGCGAATGGTTTCAAGAATTTCATCGTCTCCGGTGGCGGTATCGAGTTCATGCGTACGTGGGTCGAGCAATTATATAGTGTGCCGCCGGAACAGGTTATCGGCAGCAGTATCAAGACGAAGTTTGAGATGCGTAAAGGTGAACCTGTCTTAGTGCGCCTGCCGGAACTGAACTTCAACGATGATAAGGACAATAAGCCCGTCAGCATCAATCAGCACATTGGCCGACGACCCATCGCCGCATTCGGAAATTCCGTAGGCGATCAAGCGATGTTGGAATACACGCAGGGCGGCAGCGGCACGCGGTTCATGCTGCTAGTACTGCACGATGATGCGGCGCGCGAATATGCCTATGGTCCGGCGCTAGGATTGCCCGCTCCCAAACTCGGCGCTTTCACGCAGGCGCTCTACGAGCAGGCCCAGAAGAATGGATGGACCATTGTCAGTATGAAGAGCGATTGGAAGCAGATTTTTCCAGTTGGGCAATCCCCGATTACGGCTATTGATATATTGCTGGAGCCGGACGCCAAAATGCTCCAACAAGCCGGCGCGAACAACGCCCGCCTGCTCGCGGTCTTCCCGGAAGGGTTCGTCTTGGATGCGATGCATCGTCCACACATCACGATGATTCAGCGTTTTGTTCGCACCGCAGAACTCGAAGAAGTCTATACCGCCGTCGGTAAGGTTCTCGCCGGCGTCAATGTGACTGGCATGAAACTGGAAGCATTCAAATATTACTACATCCCGATCAAGGATCTTGGCCTCTCGGGCATCGTTGTAAGGCCGACCCCGGAATTGCTCAAGCTGCAAGAAGACATAATTGCCGCTGTATCCCCGTTCACGGTGGAAACCGGGGATTCATCCTCATTCTTCACCACGCTCGATGATCCGATCATTGACCCGTCCCTGATTCAATATGTCTCGACCTTTGTTCCAAAAAGCTCCGGCACACATTTCAATCCACATGTCAGCACTGGACTCGCGCCCCAGATATACCTCGACCAAATGCTGGCTGAACCGTTTGAGCCGTTTACCTTTTCGCCAGCGGGCGCGGCCGTTTACCAGCTAGGCCAATTTGGGACAGCTACGAAGAAACTAAAAGAGTGGGATTTGAAGCCTTAATCAGCTTAATAAATAAGAGCCGAAGGTCTTTCCCTTTTGTGATGCACAAAGATCTATTGTACAGATCATAGCAGCATAATAATTTATCTTTCAAGATCTCACATAGGGAGCCCCCCCGATGAGCGTCATGAGGACGCGAGAAATTATCAAACTTTTCCCATTCGACATGTTTTTTTCCAGATCAACATCCTCTTTGTAGGTATGTAGTGGATAAAATTCATCCTAATCAGAACGATGAGAGCCTTCAACTTTTCCATTTAGTTACGAAGATCGAGGTTTGATATAAACATGCTGAATTCCAAGGTCTTCGACATGCCCATAAAACTTTGCCTGGAACTCATGGCTCCGGTCTGTCAGTATTTGTTGTACTACCGGTATCTGATTGTGATTGAAATTATCCAAACGATATCAGGGAAGAAATACCAAGTTAAGCGAAAGGCTACCATAATATTAGTTCAATTTTTTGCACTGCACCTTCTCTGTTCAAGCAAAGGATGTGTTGTTGACACTGTTAGAAACTGGTGGTTTTCCTTTAACTATGCAGTTAATGTACTAAAAAAATAAATTTCTACTATCCGGCATACTATAAAAAAGATAGCGCGCAGAATATTTATATCCACTTTTAGTCTAATAATTCTCTCTTTCCTCCATCAAACGCTCGCTGACAGGCCGGCGCTAACAGAACCGGTATTTAGATCAACCGTACCGAATACAAATCTGGAACCTGGCCTCACTCCTAATGGCATGGTGTGGATTCCAGGTGGCGAATTTTCTATGGGTGCGGCGGTACCTAACAGCATGAACCACAACCAAGTTGGCATGCATACCACACACGATTCCCTCCCCGTACATCGCGTTTACGTCGATGGATTCTGGATGGATCGCACAGAGGTGACCAATGCACAGTTCACACGCTTTGTGGCAGCCACCGGTTATGTGACTATTGCCGAGAAAGCGCCAAGTACCGAGGAGTTTCCTGATGCACCTTCGGACATGCTCGTGCCTGGTTCTATTTTGTTCACACCGCCAAACAAACCGCTTCGTTTAGACAACCATCTGCGGTGGTGGGCCTGGGTGAAGGGGCGCCAACTGGCGCCATCCAGAAGGGCCAGGCAGCTCCATCAAAGGACGCGAAAATCACCCTGTAGTGCATGTGTCCTTTGCAGATGCTGAAGCTTATGCGCGATGGGCCGGAAAGCGACTTCCAACCGAAGCCGAATGGGAATTCGCAGCACGCGGCGGTCTTGCCGGAAAGGTTTACCCTTGGGGCGATGATTTTATGATTAAGGGGCGTTGGATGACCAACAGCTTTCAAGGTAGCTTCCCTAGCCATAACAGCGGCGCCGATGGCTACCTTTCCACGGCACCGGTTGCGCAGTTCCCGGCAAATGGCTATGGACTGTATGACGTATCTGGTAATGTTTGGGAATGGGTCAGCGACTGGTATCGTCCTGATTATTATGCGCAACTCGCACAAACCGGTGGTATTGCTCACAATCCGACGGGCCATGACAGTGCATGGGATCCGAATGAACCCGGTGCGGCAAAACGTGTGCATCGCGGTGGTTCCTTCTTGTGCACAGATCAGTATTGTTCGCGTTACATGGTAGGTTTACGCAGCAAAGGTGAGATCAACAGCGGGACCAACCACCTGGGTTTTCGATGCGTTGCAACACCAAAAACTTTATTATGAAAAGAAGAGAGGTGATGAAGCGATTCACGCGGTTTTGTTTCCTGGGTTTGACTTGACCAATTTTAGTATCAAATAAACTTAGAAACTGCAACTGCCAGTGATTTTCTTAGACCAATATTGATATTTACCGGATGAGCCGTAAATTCTACTGGTGATAAGCAGTCTAGTCTTTCGTGTTTTCGCTGCTGACTATAAAAATAAAAAATCTCGATTTATTTCGTAATTTCCTATTTTTTTGCAGTCGTATTTTGAATTTTCGATGATGTATTAATTCGGTTTTATAAAGATCAAGATCACCCAGAAGTTTTATATAGGAGTTCGAGTTAGCCGAAAGGGAACCGCGCACCCTTCAGTTGCTCACGAAACTGTATGTGAACTTCTCGATACATACGGCTCTTGTTATACAATCACCCAACTCAAATCTTTCCGATATGCAAGCAGTGCGGGATATTATTGATACTATTTTCATAGACTGTCGGTGCGCAACAATTATTTCTATTTACAGCCGAATATTCTCCCGTTCACGCATATGAGACAGACGAGTATCCCAAGAATGAAAGCCGCTCTCAGAAACATTAGTTGTCGCAGAGCGCCAATCATGCCGTATTCCCCGCGACTCCTTCGCAAAATAGGCCGCACACTTTTTTTATGAAATCTCGCTCCATCTTAATTTCTGCTAGTACACGTTTGCCCCTAGATAACTCCTCTAGTTCAAGTTCAATCAGTAGCTTCTGTTGTTTACCTGCTGCAGTAAGTTTGCCGTGACTGCCAACATAAACCCAATTCTTTAGTGTTCCTCTGAGTAAAGATAGTCGTTTCGCTACTTCAACCAGCGTTAATCCACTTCCTTAAAAAAACTTGACCTATTGCTCACGAAATTTCTGGTTATATCGTGTTCGGAATAATTGTTCAATCTATATCCTCCATTTTAAGTCTCTTCATTTATAAAACTTCGGACTCAGTGAAATTCAGTATACCTCACAAAAAACTTACACAAAATGCAGGAGCTCATATACTTCATGCCATTATTTTTACAGTTCTCTGACATAATGTAATAAAGATGCAGAGAATCAAAATAGTGAAAAGGATCGGACAGATGCAGTATTCTGGCAAGGCCATGCTTTTATCTACTTCATATTTTCTCAGGCCCTTGTTACAAGTAGCTTCGAGAACGCTAATGATGCCACATCCTTTAAGAGCATTCGACCGACGCCTGGTCATCGTGTTCTTCGGCGCTATTCTGTTCTCTACTTTCGGGCGGGCAGAACAAATATCAACAATTCCTCCTGCTAGGGACTCTGCCTACATAAATCCGTGGACTTTCAATCTCACACAGTACATGTGGTTCCCGGGTGTGAACGGTGATTTCTCTGCAGAGCGTGCCAGCCGGTCGGTCGATGTAAGCTTCATTGATATCAGCGATGAGTCAAGGAGATTTCCACTGGGCTTCTTGGGAAGACTGGAGGCGCACTACAATCGTTTGGGATTTTACCTAGATGGCAATTACATGAATTTGCAGCTCAAACCACGGTTAGATCGATTAAGCAACGGCCTTGATTCTGAGATGGGTTTGATGGATTATGGAATAGCGTACAGGATTCTCGGGCCATCAGCTGCGGAAATACTCAGTTCGATGGGAAAAATGAAAACCAATTGGCTGGAAGTTTACGCTGGCGGGCGTACCCTTTGGCTGGATAACAGCATTAAACAAGCCGGTCCGCTGAGTGATCAACGCAACTTCTCGGCCAGCAAATCGTTTACCAGTCCGGTGATCGGTGGACGCTTTATGGTCAGTTTCACGCCAAAATGGTTTGTTCTCGTGGATGGTAATATCGGTGGTTTTGGGGCACAGAATGTCACCTTAACCGCTTCAATCTTGGGAGCAGTGGGCTACCGAACGACTCTCTTCAACCTTCCCATGTCTGTGGAGGTCGGCTATAAAGCCCTGCACTATAACGTCGATAAGGGAGGCTCACTGGAGACCAGAGCAACCTTGAACGGCCCGTTTATCGGCCTCAGCGGCTATTGGTGAGTAACATTAATGTATCAAAAGAAGGATCATCAAACGGTCATCATGAACAAAGAAGCAGTAAACGGTGAATCGTATAGCTAAACCAGTTAGGAATGATATAAAGAGTGTTCTCATTGTTCCATCAAAATACAAATGGGCGTAGACCAAAGTATGGCCTAAACAACGAGACCAAATTGTCGATATGTTCTTCAAATCCTCTACATTCTGGATCATTATTAACTGGGTAGGCGATAATAGTCTGATTAAATCCAATCTTATACAGCTCAATAAGCAGAAAGGCAAATTGCTATGACGGATACTCAACTAATATCGTCTACTATAACGCTCATCGTATTCATACAACGATCAGTAATATGTCACCAGTAGAATTTGAAAAAAAGACTTAATAAAACGTGAGTTCGGGATAAGAAAAGCAGCAAAAGGAATTCAGATTCCGATGGATACTATACTATTGATCTTTTTGTGCAATTGACGATTTTTGTAAAGAGTTTGAGCCGCTGTGGGAGCAACGCTTGTCGGGGTCATCGCTAAAACGGCGTCGTCGCCGAAGGGAGCTGTGTCTAAGTGAAGTCATGACAATCATGGTGGGGTTTCATCTATCCGGTTACGGGACGTTTAAATACTATTACCTGAATGACGTGTTGAATTATCAGCGGAGTTATTTTCCAGGGTTGGTGAGTTACAACCGCTTTGTTGAGTTGATACAAGGCAGCCTGGTACCTTTGTGCTGTTTTCTGACCAGCCGCTTTGGGCAATGTAGTGGGATCAGCTTCATTGATTCGACCAAAATCAGTGTGTGCCACAATCGCCGCATTGGGTCGCATAAAGTAATGGCAGAGTTTGCTGCCCGGAGAAAGACCAGCATGGGTTGGTTTTATGGGTTCAAGCTGCACCTGGTCATCAATGACCAGGGAGAATTGCTAGGGGTAAAAATCACGGCGGGCAATGTGGATGACCGTGATCCAGTACCAGAGTTGGCGCGCTCCTTGTCTGGGAAACTCTTTGGTGGCCGGGGCTACATCTCGCAGCCGCTCTTTGATCACCTCTGGGAACAGGGCGTGCAGCTGGTTACCAAGGCACGCAAGAACATGAAAAACAAGCTGTTGCCGCTATTTGACAAAATTCTGTTACGTGAACGCTCGATCATTGAGAGTGTCAATGACCAATTGAAAAATATCTCGCAAATCGAGCATTCCCGTCATCGCAGTCGAGTTAACTTCTTTGTTAATCTAATAGCCGGGCTGGTGGCTTATACCTTTCGCGAGAAGAAACCCTCCCTTAATATCAGACTTCCTCAAGCTCTTCCAGCTGTGGTAGTGTGATCCTTATGTCGAACTCACGTTAATAAAGTGTCCGGGTTTAATTGACCACAACAGATTTCTATGGACGGACGAATCTAGTAACTGGGTTATTATTGTTTCAACTTGATACTGATGCGCTCCAAAAGATAGATTTGAAAACTGAACTGACAAGTAGAAGGTGTATTCAAGTTAGAAGTGCAATGTTTATATTAGCTTGGTTGGACACCCTCCTTTTTTTATCAGGAAATTGCGATTAATCAATCATTTTTCTCCATTCACATCTTTTCTTAGTTACGTCTGATGTATTCGGACCCCCTATCCCATTAGCTATCATAGCGACAACCCGATCATCAGTATCGTAACCAACATGAGCTTTAAAGGGATTAGCCAGACCTTTGACGTCGTAGACACTGATCACTTTGGCGATATTGATAATAATGCTGGTGACAGTGGGACATAATCTGGAATCCAAATATTTATCTTTGAAATCGGGGTGCACGTCATAACTTAATAAATCATTAGGATCACTAAAAGCAATAATTGATGTCTCCCTCAACATTCGAGAAGCGTAATTAGACCCCGAGGGGTTACAATACTCTGCGATTTGGCCGGTCACTTTCGGCAATTCTCTACCCATTTGGAGCATTGGAAGTTGATTAGACATCATAAATATTGGAATGTGTTTATTCTTGAACGCCTGTATCGATGTAGAGGAAACGCTCACATTTTGACCATCAGGCATCATCGCTTTGAATCCCCCGTCAGGGTTCATGGTAACTTTTATACCACCCTTTGCAAATTCTTCAGGATTGGCAAATAATGCCGCAATCCGTTGCAGACCATCAATGGTGATCCGGCTTCCCAAACTATGCGAAACAAATATATAATCATCATACATGATATGGTTCGTACTGGATTCGTCTAATCCGAAACAAATATGCTGACCGCTTGCAGGCAAATCTTCCCAGTCTCGCGTCGCCATCCAACAGAATGCCTGGGCAAAAGCTGCAAGAATCAGTTCCCTGCTTTTTCCCAAATAAATGATTGGATCAGGACCCGTGTCATTGCTGAACGTTTTCAGCATACTGTTAAGCATGGCTCTACGAAAACTATATTCCCCTGAATTATCATAGGATAGCAGCGATTTCTCCCCACGGGTAATATCCGACCAGGTGAGTTCATAGAAAATCAACTCTCTGCTCTTATCCTCATTGAATAAATGCGATATGCGTAAATTACCCAGATCTTTAGGGTTTTCAATTAGAGCAGCAGATAGCTTAATATCAATATAGTTGGCTGAAGTTGCATTTAATTTTAATTCTCTGGCTAATTTTTCAAGAAATTCAGTTGAATATCCTGCTAAATGATCACCCACGCCATGGGTCATCAACACTTTAGTTTTTCCCCTGGTTTCTTCATGTGTTCTAGTGATACTGGCATCAATACCTGCGAATGCTTTTCCTCGTACATCGCATCGCCTTGTATCTTCTTCCTCAGTTTTTTCCAGCACGGCCTGCATAGCACCTTTACCAAAACTGGTACATCCTACTAAACCCATTAATAACAGCAGCAGTAATAATAGCTTGCCCATTTTTAGAAGCGAGTTATCAATGAACATTTTCTGGAGCATAGTTAAATACTTACATGTAGAAAAAATTCTTGTCATTGACAGACTCCCAATAATTGATTTGTCGTAATGAACAAAATATTTAACAATTAAACCATAGAATGACGCTCAATAATCAATCCCAATAAATTTGGTCCGATCGAAGAAGCCGTACTTGACTTTATTCGGGAGAAACCCATATAAAATAGACAAGTGGCCGCATGTTAGACTTCCTCAATAGGACCCTGCTTTACTATCCCGGGTACTGCTTCGATTAACACACAAGTAGTATCAGAGTGGGGGTTACGTTAACACGTAACGCTATTATTTCAGACATATGCTTTATATTTTTACGCTTATTTACACTGATATAGTTGATCCCATATATAATGATTTAAATTATATAGGCGGCAAAGAGCTGCTCGATGGAGCAACCTTCTCTTTTTCTGATGGCTTTAGCCTGAGCCTATCTTGGTTCAATATCATTAAAGTCTGGAGAATAAGATGGAAGATATTCATGTGTATGCCCAGCATCGGCAACGGCGGTTTTGATATCCTGCCGTTTGTGGAATACCGCGTTATCCTTGACGATCACGCAAGCGGGCAAGAGTTTGGGCAAAAAGTCCTGCGCCACCCACGTATGGAAGATGTCGACGTTGCTCGTTAAAGTTAAACGAGAAGATAAATGTTTCGTCTACATAAATATTAATGCTCTGCGAAATACCCGTTCTCGTCCCAGTGCCAGGGTGAGGTCGAACTATTGAACGACCTGCCTAGTTATATGATCGTGATGGAACCCGGCGACAGTGTAGACGCGTTGGAAGAGGAGAGCAGTTGTCCCATCCTGCGTAATCTCTTCGATGATTGTCACGCTTGTGTTTTAATAATGAATCTCCTTGTCGCCGCATCCTAGTTACCGTGTCTCTGATTATCGCTCTTACCCTTATGTTCAGCTTGATACTGCTGGCTTGGTTCGCTGCTCCGGCCTTGGTGCGCCGTGGCTTTCGTGCTCCGCGCCGGCTCGAGCAGAGCAGTCCTGCCGAACTCGGACTCGCCTATCGTGAGATACGCATCCCCACCGCCCGCGGCAAGCAGTTATTCGGCTGGTTGATCCCGGCTCCGTTATCCGGACCCCAACCGGTAGTAGCAGCGCTGCACGGCTGGGGTGGCAACGCTGAGGACATGTTGCCTTTCGCTCCGCTGCTGCATCGCGCTGGCTTGGGTGTGTTGCTGGTGGATGCACGCAATCACGGTCGCAGTGACTCCGATACCTTCTCCTCCATGCCGCGTTTTGCCGAAGATCTCCAGCATGCCCTGGATTGGCTAATCGAGCAGCCCGAGGCGGATCCGGCACGCTTGGCGATTCTGGGTCACTCAGTAGGCGCTGCTGCCTGTCTACTGGTTGCTTCGCATCGTCGCGGACTGGCCGCGGTGATCAGCATCGCTGCCTTTGTGCATCCCGCCGAAATGATGCGCCAGGTAATGGCCGTCCATCATATCCCTTACTGGCCTATTGGCCGCTGGGTTATAGGTTACGTGGAGCGCACCATTGGCCATCGGCTGGACGATATTGCTCCCCTCTATACTCTCCAAGCTATCCATTGCCCGGTATTGTTGGTACACGGAGACCGGGATCGCACCGTGCCGGTAGCCGCTGCCGAAACCCTCTACGCCCACCGTTACAGCGACGCTGTGCAACTTTGGGTCATTCCTGGTGTGGCTCACGACTCGGTGGAGGCCATTCAAGCGCATGGCGATCGGTTACTGCAATTTCTCAATATAGCCATGAATCGAGATAAGTGAGAGGAATTCTTTAGGATTGTATGTTTAAGTGATTCTGTCGCAAAGTTTGAAATTCTGCCGAAATTGGATCTCCTTCCTAGAGGTAATCAGATAGTGAAGCGATGATGATAGATTCAAAAGCAGCCAATTCGAGCGGGGTATCCTCCTTTGGATGTGTCCGTTAATATGTGGCTTATCCGATCAGCTGTTGACAATTGGAAGAAATAATGCGGGAGCGCGGCGTTACGGTTGACTTCGCCCAAAAAAATGGTAATTCAGTCATTAATTATGTTGAGAATATCAAGCAATATATCCATACCCTTGACTGAGATCGAAATTCAGGCGGTACGCGCCCAGGGCTCTGGCGGGCAGAATGTAAATAAAGTAGCTACTGCAGTTCATTTGCGGTTCGATATAAAGGCTTCATCACTTAGGCTCAGCGGTATAGCAGTCAGATTAAGAACAGAGAAGATGCATTCAATCGACTACGAGAGATTATCAAAAGCGCCACTGTCCAGATAAAACCACGAAAACCTACTAAACCATCCAAAGCTTCCAAGATAAAGCGTTTGGAACATAAAGCCATTCAAAGTCAAAGAAAGTCGTTACGTGGGAAGGTTGAGAAGGAGAACTAAACTACCACCTACTGAAAGTAGACTGGTTAGCGCAACTTAGGGGTCGACGACTAAAGCCGTCTACTTGCATCAAGCTAAGCGCGCATGAGTCAACAAATTTAAAGTCTAGGTCACAGTCTAAAGACAGTAGTTTTTACCAAATTTATGGAATAAAAAGTAAGCCACAAGAATTCATGTAAACGAACTGCATTTGATCCGTTCTCTCTGTTCCTCCCACAACGCCGGCGGATCAACCACCAGATTGAGCAAAATAATGTTATCTGGCAAAGTATCATCCATGATTGCAGTAACAATATCCGGCGCAAGCGTGGTCAGGTTAACCATACGGCTCACGTAACTACTGTCGATAACTTCACGAGAGCTATCTCTTTCAGGGATTTAGCCTCACCCGATTCCAACATAGCAAGCCAGCGGTGCCCTCTGGCCAGAGCCAACTGCAAAGGTGTCACCGCCGTATCCCAGGGTCGAGCCTTTGCAGTTTCGCCATTGGGCAACGTGACCAACTTACGTCCACTGCGACGAGCCAACCTGTTATTAATTGCCGCGCTCATCATTTTTGCGCTTTGGCTTACGGGGATATGTTTAAAAGGGACTGATATCGAGCGACACATTAAGGTCAACAGCGGCCAAGGTCGTTCACCCTATTCAGTTATTTTTCTCGCCAGAATAGCTTGCTGCTATGTCGTTTTTGAATTATCCGCCTCAATGTTGGAGCAGGCGCAAGCCCTTTTAGTAGATTACTTCGATTCATTGGAGAGAGAGTAAATTCGTGGGGATACATCAGGGTTTGAGCTGATGCAGATGTTTAAAAAAGGACTGGTGAATGCCTGCAAATATGGACAAGGGCTCATAGGTGGAATCCGTCTCTTTGGAAGATAATTTGGCATTTACACAAAATAAATCAAACCTACCAGAGAGTTGGCTTTAACCGTCATACTTTTTTGCAACAGAGCCTCTGTAAGTATAGGTTTTAATACAGTGATGACTCAAAGTAGGGATAAGAAACGATAGGGGTGTTCCTAGTAGGAACACCTCTAGATTTTTCATACCACACATTATTGCTCTCTTTTTTCAGATGCTACTTGCGCTGCTTTAAGCCGTAGTGTCTCGTATAGTGCTTCTTCAAGCTCTGACGAATCGATATCAGGAGCAATACGAATTTTTATTTGATTGCCATCACGTGTAAGTGTGCAGAATTCTTGGCCATGGTAGCCACGGGTAAGTACCCTGCTTGTTCGTGGCGGTTTAGTAGTAAAGCGCGTTTCTATCCAAGCTGAGGCCCGTACTTGAGTAAGTTTTCCATCTCGAATCAGTGATAAGGCATCAAAAACCAAATCCCCCCGTCCATTTTTACAGTGTTTTGCAAGAGCTTCCGCAGCATTTGCACCGATAAGATTATGATGATTATTGAGCAGATCATGAATTTTTTCTGAAAAGTGATCAAAACTCAGAAGACGTTGAATTTGGGTAGTAGAGTACCCTGTCTCTCTTGCTAGCGCTCGTACTGATTGTATGGCACCCATCTTCAGCAATAATTTAAATCCTTGATAAATTTGAAAATCGGAGAGAGCGCGATGAAATAAGTTCTCAAAAAGTAGTGCTCTGGCTGCCTGGTTATCGTCCATTTTTCGAACGATGCACGAAATAGCTTGAAGTCCATTAAGCTTACAAGCTTCTAGGCGATGTTCTCCAGCAATGAGTTCATATTCACCATTTCTAATAGGGCGAACTAAGATCGGTTGGTGAAGACCATCATTGCGCATATTTTCAGCAAGATCTGCGACATGCGCTTCATCAAGTCGATTTTTTGGTTGGTAGGGGCTACGTTTTATTTTATCAATTGATAGTTGTTGAACAATTTCATCTGGGCGCAATATAAAATCCTGGTTAGATTTTGTTTGTGACGCCAAGTCATTATCGTTGTGAAGAGAATGTGCACTGATATCAGTTTCTTGAGTGACATTAGTTTGCGTCACATTTCCAGAAAAAGCCGTAGGAAATGATGTTTCATCGAAAGAATCAATGTTTACAAAGTCTGGCAGGCGTTCTGTTATTGACTGATCAACGAAATTAATTTTCCCTTTCTGAACAAGGCCACTAACTTTGGGAGGAACTTTCTTTTTCATGTTCATAGGGCTTTTACTGTAATAGGAATAGCGGGAATGCCGTTTAATTTAATGCCATAGTGCTTAATTAACGACTTGGTCAAATCGATAATAGCACGCGCTCCAACGGAAGAGGGCTCGCGCTCGATTAAAGGCCCACTTTTTTGTTCCTGAAATAAGTCCATTTGTCGCATAAAACCAGCAGAGTGTGGAATGATATTGTCGTCAAGCTCATTCGGGTATTTCGTCATAAGAGTTGAAAGAGCATCTTTCGGTGGTCCATAGCTAGGATGATAGCCATTGGCGACGATATGTACATTGAGCTCAAAACCCTGTCCAGCAAACGCACGATTAAGTTCTGTGATATTTGAAGCAAGGACTTCCATGGCTTTTAGAGACTGTCCATCTAACCAGACTACGGCTAGAATCGTTTTACTGGCAAACATTAGCGTATTGGTCAATAAAGTAGTTCCTGGTGCTGAATCTATAACGATTACATCGTAATTAGTCAGGATCTCCATCTGAGAGTCTAGTAAGCGCTTAAAAGCTGCTTCACGATTTGTTGCGCCCATAAGCCAGCTGTCTGCATCTGCCAAGGTAATATCAGATGCAATCAAATCCAACATGCCTCCTGCGTAAATCTGACGCATAGCGCTCTGTAGATTGACATGCTCTCGGCGGTATTGGCGGCGCATCAATTCGCCAATGTGAACAATCTCTTCGGTCACCCAATTAATGCCAAACATGCTGGTCAATGAAGCTTGGGGATCACCATCAATCATCAATACTCTATGACCAAATAATGCTAAAGCGGAGGAGATATTTGCGGCAATAGTTGTCTTCCCAGTTCCTCCCTTTGACATGCGGCAATTGATGATTGGTGGAATAGAAAGACTGTGCGGTATTTCAGGGGATGCTGATAAAAGCTTCAGTCGTGCTTGTCTGATCTGTTCGGCAGTATAAAGGCGATGATAAGGTTCACCGTTGCTGTCGCGATCGCCAAACAAATTCCGAAAAGCTTTGTTTGATCCGGAAAAACCAACGAATTCCTGAGCAAAGCGCGATTTAACTCCGTAATTCCTCATGAAGATCCCTCTATATGTGAATAAAAGCTCCAATTATATTTTCATGATAAATTAGAAGCTGGTACATATCAAGGTCGTTAGATGAATAATGTTGCTATTAAATATTAATGTGATACTGGGATAATAATAGATGTATGGAACAAGGATGATTTAATCGAAATAGATAAACTTTAGAAAATATATTATGCAGAAGTGAGTAATAAAACTCTTGATGGAAAGAATATTTTTAAGAAACTGTTTGGAAATTCTGAATAAATTTGTTTATGCAGTGCTAAATGAATCGCGGATTCAAATATTGAATATCCCCAAGTCAAATTTCAATAAAATCCAGTAATAATTATTTAGAAGAGGAATACATGACAGATTTACATGAGTTGCTCAAGAGCTATCGCAATGCGTCACGCACCGAGAGGAAAAAAGCAATTACTTTGTGCTGTTAATCAAATACTTCCTCAAACATGACCTAACCTACTCCCTCAATTTTTCAGATGTATGGACGTATGCTGACTGGGCGAACCAACAAAATATGGATAGCCGTGATGTAGGTATCGATTTGGTAGTCAAGCTTGACGATGAGGATGGTAGAAGATTGTCCTTTGCTGAAAGGACGTTTTGTAATCATTAAAGTGTCCGCTTCCTTGTGATGTTTACGTTGAAAATGAACAGCTGATTGTAATGGATTGAATAGAAATGTTAATCCACACAGGAACATCACCGTTTTTTAAAGATTCTCGGGGGTTGGGACAGACAGTCCCAATATTTTTGTGAGTGAAAGCGCTCACGATACGCTGTTTATTATTAATAAGTGTTTAATAAAGCGTTTTAACCTTTCCCTGGGGTGTTAAATATTAGAGCAGGGGAAGAAGGGGGTTAACTAATTTAATTGGAGCGAATACGATTCGATCTGGTGCGAAATAGGCTGGGTATTAGTGTAGATTTATCTCTTTGTTTTATGTTTGCTCAAATTATTTATTTTTACAGTTAGTGGATTGTAGTTATCCAAAATGTTATCCACATATTCACAGCTATGATTAAGTAAAGATTAATATATAAAAGATTAAAAGAAGAAAAGAATAGTGGTTTTTACCGATATTTAATATGTAATTAAAACATAAAGATACACAATCTTTTTATATGCGAATTGTGAGCTATAACCTCCATCTTTTACGTAGTGTGAGTCATAACCACCTCATTTTGTTATAAGTGTGAGTTATAACCACCAAATGTGTGAGTCATAACCACCACTTTTTAGTTGAAGTGTGAGCTATAACCTCCATTCTGAACAGAAAAATGTGAATTTTTTATGCTGAAATGGGTAAGAATTTGTTAGAAAAATCGTTGTGTGAATTGTAACCACCACATAGTGTGAGTTATGACCACCACTTTTTGAATGAAGTGTGACTTATAGCCACCACAAAATGTGAGTCATAACCACTACATTATTAAGAATTATTCACAGATATTAGGTTTGAGTCGATGATATGTTTATCTGAATCGCTGTTGCGTTTATTGGCGGCCTTTTGTTCACTAATAAACTCATTTGATGGATAAATTATGTATTTAACATCTGTAATTGCGCGGCTTTTTTTACGTTCGTCTGTTTCATAGCTTGCTATGATATTCTTTTCTTTAAGTTCGTCTAACGCGGAGAGCACTTTTTTTCTGTTATCAATTTCTCTGCTTTGCTGCAATAACCCGGTGCTTTTCAAATCTGAATACATGAAATGATAGTTATTGATAAAATTGGCGTGCCGGTAACGATTGATTAATTTCTTGTAAATTAAACGAGTTAATTGCTCATCGCAGCTCATCAAACGATCATAGTTAAACTGTCTGTATTCAAGCTGATTTATTGCATGGCTAATAAACAGAGGCAATCTACCGATATGTTGT
Organism: Nitrosomonas sp. Nm132; assembly: GCF_900100485.1. Lineage (GTDB taxonomy): Bacteria > Pseudomonadota > Gammaproteobacteria > Burkholderiales > Nitrosomonadaceae > Nitrosomonas. Next base: position 43,098 of record NZ_FNDH01000014.1, read on the forward strand.
GCGTCGGTATCGGCCAGATACTCTTCACGACCAACGGTTACCAGATCTTGTAGAATGGAACCCTTCCAGATTTCTTTTTTATCTTTAGAGAGCGTGATTACACAAGAACTCATTACTTCTATAGCATGTTTTATCTGGTTAATATTTCGGTCACGACCTCTGGATGCGAGTTCTTTCAAAACCATTCTTAAAGAAAACCGTACCCATGTTTCGATTTTGTTGACATCATGAATACCATGATTTTGTATAGTGAGAATTTTTTTTAAAGCTTCTTCTACAAGTTCTTCAGTTATACCAGGGAAGAACGCTTGATATTTATTATTCCCTTGTTTTATTAAGGCGGGTTGAATGCGGACAGTAAAATTGCTGCCTTTCTCCGTATAGTTCCATTCATAGGGGTCAGCATGGCCTGTCTCTGTTCTTAATTTTTTTACCTGGGCAGGTGTCAGAAAATATTTCGGAATGCTTTCCCATATTTCAATGGTATTTGAAACCTCACTTTTGTCATTGGTGACAAATTGTGAGAATAGATCAAGCTGAAAGCTTTTGATGTACTTTTCTGGTGGTTTTTTCACTAGCTTATATTGTGCATGAGGGAGTACACATTTACTTGCAGATGCATGCGTAATTGTACTATTAATTATCTGTGTGTCACTCATATCAGAACCTCTGAAATTTTTACCCTCATGAGATAAGCCCTAGAAAACAAGTACCATAACCAGGACAGCAATGAAGAACAGGCCTGTGGCCAATAAATTGAGGATGACTGCTTGCCTGGTACTTTGGGCGAGAGTGGATACCTCTTTTATTTTCTCGTTAAAACCGGATTCGATTTTTTGATCGATTGACTCAAAACAAGCATTGATTATTTGCTCGGTTAATAGATGGGTGTTTCGAGAGCTTGCCTGGAGCAGCGTATTGGCTTTATTTTCCGTAGCCTGCGACCATAGGCTGATATTTTCTTCCAATGTCGAGCGGAAATTATTTAAAAGCACCTGGTGCGCTTTATTATTTTCCTCAAGCAGGATTTCATTGAGGGTGTGAATCATTAATATCGGATCATCCTTCGTGAGGGCAATGCCGTGTTTGGCAGCGACCCTCTCAATGATCTTGCTGCAATGATCCCGTTCTATCGTTGTCATGTTAAAACAGCGGCCACACTCTCAATGTTCGCGAAGAGCTGTTTCCTTATGATATTTAGCCGCTGACGCACCATGATAGGCAGGGATTTGCTCTCCAGAGCTTCACTGAAGGTTAATTTGGATTGCAATATCTCGCTCAAATCCTTGCCGAAGGTATCCGCCTTATAATGAGGGATTCTGATAATGGCCGACACGCGGTTTTTGTTATCCAAATAAGTTTTCATTTCCTCGAATCTTTTACCATCCATTTCTATTTCGCCCCAGTAGGGGTTCAACCAAACGACAAACAGCGTATCAATTGGAAAGGATCCGATTAAATTCGCAAAACCTGTCAGGGTGTCGAGCAGTGCCTGGCTGCCTGTAATGACCGTATGAATAACCAGTTCATGGCCCATGTCTGGAAGCAGGGCAGGGATCTGGTTGCTGATGAGATAATGCGACATGGGCACAAAGGTGCTGGCGCCGTTGTCAATAATGACGTCACTTTCTGATTTACTGATAAGTTCAATCAAGTCGTCGAACTTTCTCGGATCAATTTCATCACCGGACATTACGTTGATCTTTCGCACGTTTAGCTTTTTGAACCCATGGAATGTTGCGTTCACGGGATCAGTATCCACACAAAGCAGCTTTTTTCCTTTGGCCTGCTTGTGCTGAGCCAGTGTCGATGCGATGAAAGATTTACCGACACCGCCTTTGCCTTGCAAAATCATATGTATTTTAGCCATCAGATTAACTCCTCTTTATCAATGGACGAACGATAGTTAAAGCCATTGCTTTCTCGTTCCTGAGTCATGCCGGATACCGGCTGCCTGTGCTTCTTCCTTGCAGATAAATCATCCGGTTTATCAAAAATGTGCCTTTTGACAAGATTCCTGAACCACAGATAGGAACAACCGATTTTCTTCTCATCTTTTAGCGTCGACCATATCTGTCGCATTGACCATCCGTCATGAAGTGCCTGGCTGATTTCTGTTTTCAGGGCCAGGAAAGCCGGTTCATATAAATTCCTACGACCTGGATTTTTCTGCTCTCTCAAAGAGATTCGTTCGGATAACGATGGGCTCATGGCAAATTCCTGACGGTTATTTGGCGTAAAAATATTCAAATTTATTACAGTATCTATTGAGTATTCATTTACTTCCTGTTTGGTTTGTTCCTGCTGATAACTGTTTGTATTTAATGCCTATAAGGACAAATTACAGGCCCTTTACAGTATTATTAAAGTATTAGTATATCCATATATTATGCGTTTGCAATGTATTTGTTTAATGATAATATGGATCGTATAAACAAACTCTACCGGGCAAGATATGTGAAGTTAGCTAACTTTTAAAAAAGTTAACTCACATCACACGGGTCTTATTCGCACATGACTGTGCTCAACGAATCTTGCTCTGCGAGGCTATCAACGCCAGAATAATTTTTGAGGTGGGTCATGGTTCAAAAGCGGCTGTTACATCTTCGAGTGCCTGTAACGTGGGATGAAGAGCAGGGAATTAGAACAAGAGCACGTGACACGGGTTTGTCAGTGGCTAAATACATGCGTCAGGTGAGTCTGGGATACCTTGTGCCGAGCACCATTGATAATCAGCAAGTAGAAAAACTATTAACAATTAACGGCGATCTGGGTAGGGCAGGGGGGTTATTAAAGATGTGGCTGACCAATGATGTCCGGACAAAAATAACCAGCAAGGCAGAAATTGAGGCAACCCTGGTTGCCATACGCACAACGCAAAGCGCGATGCTGAATGCGATTCTGGAACTCAGCAACAAAAAGACCCATACTTAACGGTTAATTATTACGATGATCGCTAAAATCATACCCATCAAATGTGTGCGCAAAAGCAACTATGCTGCACTGATACAGTATCTGACGGATCCTCAAGGCAAGAGTGAACGCATCAGTCAAATACAAGCAGCAAACTGTTACACAGATGATCTGACAGCGGCACTCATTGAGATACAAAACACCCAGAAAATGAACACGCGCGCCAAATCAGATAAGACCTGTCATTTGGTGCTGAGTTTCCCGGAAGGCGAGCGATTGCTACACGCGGATCTGAATGCCATTGAAGAGCGGTTTTGCGATGCTTTGGGTTTTACTGGTCATCAACGGTTCAGCGTGGTGCACGATGACACCCATAACCTGCACATGCATATCGCAATCAATAAGATTCACCCCAAAACCCTCACCATTCACAACCCCTACTATGACTACATCAAGGTAGCGAAGCTTTGTGAGCAAATCGAACAGGAATATGGCTTAACCACAGTTAATCATGAAACCCTAAACGATAAAGCTTCCAGAGTAGCGCAGGAAATTGAATCCAGAACGGGTGTGGAGAGTTTATTGGGCTGGATCAAGCGAGAGGCGCTCACTGAAATCAAGCGATCGGATAGCTGGCAGGATTTACATCAGGTTTTAGCCAGACATGGCCTTGCAATTAAAGAACGTGGCAATGGGTTGGTATTGATTGCCAGTAATAATGTGGCCGTTAAAGCCAGTTCTGTTGATCGATCTTTGTCCAAAGGAAATTTGACCCAAAGACTGGGTGCTTTTGTGCCGAGTGAACACTCTGCGCAATCGTTACTGCATCACACCAAACACTATCAGCCGAGGCCATTACAAAACCGGATGGAGTCTTCAAGTCTCTATGCAAGATACCAGCAAGAACAAAGCGACTCCGCCAGACAGCGCACCAACCAATGGGCTCTGTTGCGACACAGCAGAGATCGATTAGTCACACTCGCCAAACGGGAAGCCCAACTCAAGCGCTACCTCATTAAAAGCATCAAAGCCGGGAGATTGGCAAAGAAAGCACTGTATGCAATCGCGCATCAGCAGTTCAAAACAAGAATCGAAGTCATTAAAAACGATTACCAAAGAGCCTATCAGCGCTCTAAAGCTAATCATTCCAGAATGGGGTGGTTGGATTGGTTAGCCAAAGAAGCAAAAAATGGTCATGCTGAAGCATTGGTTATTTTGCGATCGAGAAGAACCGGTCAATTCAAGGGGAACCAGATATCGGCCAGGCAAAGCGATGAGGGTTCTATCGTTGATGGCCACTTCAAGAGTGGCTTGGTGGAATCGATCAGCAAAATCGGCACAGTCACTTATAAAGCAGGATCGACCACTATCCGTGATGACGGCAAACGGCTCATCGTCCTGCCGGATACCCCACAAGATGCCTTGGTGGATATTTTACAAGTGGCGATGAATAAGTACGGCAGCCACCTGGCGATCAATGGAACGGAACCGTTTCGCCTTCAGATCGCCGAAGTGGCAGCACAAAACCAAATGCGCATTACTTTTGATGACAAGGCACTGGAACAAAACCGTCAGCAGTTAATGAAACAGCACAGGGCAAATAGAACGCAACCGCTCGGTGGGATACGATCTCAAGCCTTAACTCCCAGAAGGGGTCTTTGATGAACAAAAACAGTCTTTTATCTCAAAACAGTAGGAATGTTAAGAAGGACGCGCTCATCGTTCGGCTATTATCCGTAGTGTGTCTGGCGGGCGGATTCCAGGTAGCTACCCAGTATTTTGCCTACCAGTTCAACTATCAGCCGCAATTAGGCGCACACCTTTTTCATATTTATGAACCTTGGGCAATTCTGCTATGGGCGAATAAATGGTATGCCCAGTACTCAAGCATCGTTGATTTGGCGGCAGGTTTCGGTATTTTATTTTCCAGCATCGGTTTGATCCTGGTGCTGGTCATTAAAATGGTGCTGGCTAATTCCTCCAGGACTAATCAGGGGTTACATGGCTCGGCCAGATGGGCGAATAAGCAGGACATTGTGGCCGCAGGACTGTTGGCAACGGGCAAGAATCACAAAAGCGATGCGGTGTATGTCGGTGGCTGGCGGGATAATTCCGGCAAAACCCACTATCTGAAACACAGCGGCCCGGAACATGTGTTGTGTTATGCCCCGACCCGCTCTGGCAAAGGGGTCAGTCTGGTCATACCGACCCTGCTTTCCTGGACTCAGAGCGCGGTCATCACTGATCTCAAAGGCGAATTATGGGCCTTGACTTCCGGTTGGAGAAAGCATCATGCTAAAAACAAGGTGCTGCGTTTTGATCCGGCATCTTTGCTGAGCGCGCATTGGAATCCACTGGATGAAATCCAGATTGGCAGCGGCATGGAAGTGGCCGATGTTCAAAATCTGACCACCTTAATCGTTGATCCGGATGGCAAGGGATTACAAACTCACTGGCAGAAGACCAGCCAGGCATTGCTGGTGGGTGTCATTTTGCATATTCTGTACAAATCGCAGCGAGAAGGAACTCCCGCCACATTATCCACGGTCGACTCGATGCTTTCTGATCCTGATCGCGATATCAGGGAGCTGTGGATGGAAATGGCCATGCAGGATTACCTGGATGGCAAGAGTCATCCCGTGATCGCAGCGAGTGCGCGCGACATGCTGGATCGCCCTGAAGAAGAAGCGGGTTCCGTGTTGTCGACGGCCAAATCGTATTTGTCCTTGTATCGCGATCCGATCGTCGCCAGCAATATCAGCAAATCGGACTTTAAAATCCGTGATCTCATGCACCACGAGAATCCCGTCAGTTTGTATATTGTGTCGCACCCCAATGACAAATCGCGATTGCGTCCTTTAATCCGCATTTTGATCAATATGATCATCAGAAAATTGGCCGATAGAATAACGTTTAAAGAGAGTCAACCAGCTGCGCATTACAAACACAAGCTTTTGTTGATGCTGGATGAATTCCCAAGTCTTGGGAAGCTTGAAATCTTTCAGGAATCGCTTGCGTTTATCGCAAGCTATGGCATGAAAGCCTATCTGATCTGTCAGGACCTGAATCAGCTCAAAAGCCGTGAAACCGGCTACGGGCATGATGAAGCGATCACTTCCAACTGTCACATCCAGAGCGCATTTGCACCTAACCGGATTGAAACGGCAGAGCATTTATCCAAGCTGACCGGCCAGACCACGGTCATCAAAGAGCAGATTACTACCAGCGGTCGCCGCTCATCGATGATGCATGGACATATCACCCGCACCCTGCAGGAGACGCAGCGCGCGTTATTAACACCCGATGAGTGTATGCGATTGCCCGGCCCCATGAAAGATGCTGAAGGCAAGATCACCCACCCTGGCGACATGATTATTTATGTGGCCGGTTTTCCTGCCATCTATGGCACGCAACCGTTGTATTTCCAGGATGAAACATTTACTGCGCGTGCAAAGGTTAACCCGCCCAGCGCCAGCGATCAATTAACCGGATTGCGAGATACCCCAAACGCATGAGAGTCAACTTCATGAAAAAACCCATCAAAATCCTGGCTGTTTCTGTTCTGGCAATGAGCGTAGGCTTGTTTGTGCTGAGTATGGGTGCAAAAGTCAGCGGGATTTATATCAATACTACGCCAAGCTTGCCATTGGGTTTTTACAGGGTCGTTGATGAACCGATTGTAAGTGGCGCTTATGTCGCCTTCTGCCCACCGCAGCATGCGGTTTTTGATATGGCCAAGGATAGATCCTACATCCATCAAGGGAATTGCCCGGGTGGCTATGGGTTACTGCTGAAACGTGTCTTTGCGCTATCTGGAGATACGGTTTCCATCGATCAAGCGGGCATTCTAGTTAATGGTGAACAGTTACCTCATAGCACCCAGTTAACAGCAGATGCTGAAGGACAGCCATTACCGCAATACAGGCTTAAAGCCGTGCTGGATGATGCTGAGTACCTGCTTCTGTCCGATTTGAATCCGCAATCCTTTGATGCACGCTATTTCGGACTGATTCAGCGTCATCAGATTCAACAGGTTGTCCGCCCAGTTTTTACCTGGGATCACTCATTAAAGGAGTCAACGCCATGAATAGACCGCAGATGGATGCTGAATCAAACAATCCTGACATAAAAGATTCCGTCATACAGGAAAAGCTGCTCGATGCAGAAATACCGGGCTTCCAGGCTGAGTTTGATCCGATAGAAGCGGAAAGGCTGGGCGCATTCAAGGAAGACGCCTTGAGTGAACAAGATGCGCTGGATAGCACGATCGATCATCCAGCGGAGGCTGAAGATGAAAGAGGCTAAAAAAGCTTTTCATGAACAAGTCGCCGAGCATCTGATTGAGCAACTCAAGCAAGGCGTCGCACCCTGGCAAAAGCCGTGGAAGCCCGGTGATCTGCTGGCCGCATTACCTGTCAATCCAACTACGGGTAAGCGCTATCGGGGAATTAATAGCCTGAACTTGATGAGTCGATCGCATATTGATCCGCGCTGGCTGACGTATAAGCAAGCAGCAGCTCTTAACGCACAGGTGCGTAAAGGTGAAAAAAGCACGCTCGTGCAATACTGGAAATTTACTGATGAGCGCATCAAAACCGATGATAACGGAAATCCTGTTCTAAATAGCGAAGGCAACCCCATTAAAGAGCAGGTCAGGCTGGAGCGCCCCAGAGTGTTCTACGCATCCGTATTTAATGCCGAACAGATGGATAATCTGCCAGAACTCACTATCAAAGCCCCTGACTGGGACCCACAGGAGCGGGCTGAACACATATTACAAGTATCCAATGTCGTGATTCGCCATGGTGAGGCAGACAATGCATTTTACCGGCCATCAACAGACAGTATCCACCTGCCGCACAAGCATCAGTTTCCAACACCGGATCGCTACTACGCAACCGCACTGCATGAACTGGGCCACTGGACAGGACATGAAGCGCGCCTCAATCGTGACCTGTCGCATCCATTCGGTAGCGAAGGTTATGCAAAAGAAGAATTGCGCGCCGAGATTGCCAGCATGCTGCTCAGCGGTGAGCTGGGGATTGGTCATGATCCAGGACAGCATGTCGCTTATGTGAAGGCATGGATAAAAGTGCTACAGGAAGATCCCATAGAGATATTTCGTGCAGCCGCTGATGCTGAAAAAATCCAGGATTATGTACTGGCATTCTCACAACAACAGGAAATCGATGCGCAGGAGACAATCAAGATGAATCAAATCCAGCAAAACAACGCCACTGATATACAGAGCCTCTCACCTGAATTGGCAACCATCGTTACTCGCAATATCAAATGGTTTAATGATCTGACACAAGATATGCCAAGCAAGCAGCAGGATACCCTCACGCTGGTTGCCGATGAACTCAAATTTTTGAGAGGCGGCAGCATTGATAATCTGGAGTTTGAAGCGGTCGCTCAAGACAGGCTAGGGTTTAGAATTGCGGCTGAATGGAATGGACAGATACAGGTGCAGGGTAATACGATTCAAACCGATGAAAATGATAATGAGTCGATCGTATCCGCCCATTCACTGAATACCGAGCCGCAATTCTGGGGTGTTTATGCGAGGCAGGAAGATGGAACATTCCAATGGCTCAAAGACTGCGATTCTGAGCGAGAGGCGCGAGATTTGACGGATCTGCTCGCACTCATTGATGCCGCTGCTGAAAAAAACGAGTATGAAAAGGCCGTCAAGCTCGCCAACATCCATGAAAACCGTGTTCGGCATGACCCGCATCGTACTGAAGAAACGATATCAGCAGCTAAGGAACAACGCAAATCCGCTGAATCCATTGCAATGCAAAAGGAGCAGGATTATCAAATACAGATTAAAGACAGGGAGAGCAAACAAATACATAGGGCCGATAGGTCCGAGCAAGGCGCTTCAGCGCATCAAAACCAACAAACCCGTCAACGAGCAAGCCAACAAAACCATGACAATACGCGTCAATACCTGATGGTTCCTTATCCAGAAAAAGACCTGGCAAAGGCCGCGGGCGCGCGTTGGGACAAAACGGCCAAGGCTTGGTATATCGGGCCCAAAGCGGATATTCGTACATTGCAACGCTGGCTACCGGAGAATATTTCCAGACAGCAGGAACCGGCCATGGATCCTCACATGGAATTTGCTGAATTACTGCAAGCTCAAGGTTGTCTGGTTGATGGCAATCATCCGCTGATGGATGGCAACAAACACAGAATTAAAATTGAAGGCGATAAGCCCGGTGAGAAATCGGGTTTTTATGTGGCGCATCTGGATGGACATCCTGCCGGATATTTCAAGAACAATCGCACAAGCTTCGAGACACGCTGGAAGGCCAAGGGATATTCCCTAACGGATGCACAAAAAGCAGAGCTTGTGGCGCAGGCCGCCATCAAGCAGCAGAACAGAAAAGCCGAACAACATGCGCAGCAAATTAAAGTTGCTGATGCGCTTAAAGAATTGCTGGCAAACGCACCTGCTGCCAATTCCGGGCATCCTTACTTGCTGGACAAGCAGGCAAGACCGGGGGATTTAAAGATCGTGCCACAGAATACGGATGATTTATCGGTCGGTTCAATCATTAAAATTGGTCAGGACTGGCAGGAAGTCAAGGCTTTGCGCGAGGAAAATCCAGACAGTATTGTACTGACGGCCGGTGATTTATTGCTGGCTGCCCAAGATGTTCACGGACAAATCTGGAGTGTGCAAACGATACAAGCAGGTGGAGCCAAGCTTTTTGCAGCGGGTAGTAGAAAGGAGAATAACTTTCATGTCGTGGGCAATAAAAACCAGGGATTGGACGCAGCCATCAACGCGCTCCCTGCCATTGTGATTGCTGAAGGCTATGCCACCGCAGATACGCTATCCCAGGCGCTGGATTATCCTGTCATCGCTGCGTTTGATTCAGGTAACCTGCAAAAAGTCGCGCAGGATTTGCATGATCGATATCCACATAAGCCCATCATTATCGCGGGAGACGATGATCATCACCTGGAATCCACCCTAGGCAAAAACCCAGGTAAGGAAAAAGCATTGGAAGCGGCGGCATTAGTGAATGGGTCTGCAGTATTTCCAACTTTTGCACCTGAGGAACAGGACGCACAGAAATTAAATGATTTTAATGATCTGGCCAATAAAAGCGCGCTGGGTATTGAGGCCGTTAAACGACAAGTGGGATCGGTTGTAGAGAAAGTAACTCAGCAAGCTAAACAGGTCAGTTTAGCGAAGTTACAAACGCCTATTGAACCTAAGCGGCAGGAAATCAAGCAGAAACGGGCACTGGTCAGGTAATATAAATCCGCTGTTATTTCTTTAGGTGACATCCTCATTGAATATACGAAGGCACTCAAAATGATTTGTGTTATAGATTTCGGCTTGCTATATATATCACTGAGTGCTATATTATATTTAAGGCAGATACAGGATGATAATTTACAAGACACGATGGTTTGATCGTTGGGCAAACAAACAAGGATTAACCTCGCCCAGTCTTTGCGCCGCCGTGCGTGAGATGACTGAGGGACTGTATGATGCCGACCTCGGCAATGGGCTGCTGAAAAAACGAATTGCGCGGCCAGGCCAAGGAAAGAGAAGCGGCTTTCGCACATTGGTCGCCACCAACAAAGGAAACCGTTGGATATTCTTATTTGGTTTCCCAAAGAACGAACGTAGCAACATTGACAAAGATGAAGAGGTAGCGCTAAAGCTGTTGGCTGTTCACCTGCTGTCACTGACAGAACAGGCGCTCGATCAAGCACAACATGCGGGAGAATTAATGGAGGTTAATTGCAATGCGCAAAACCAAATCAACCATTCTTGAGGCTGTACATGACACGGCCAAGGGTTTACACAAGGCCGGCGTGTTGGATCAGGTTACGCTGCGCGAATTCGACCGATTGTGTTTGCCGCCTATTGAACCGTTGGGACCGGAACAGATAAAACAAATTCGCGAAGCTACACGAGTTAGTCAGGCGGTGTTTGCTGCCATACTAAATACAAGTGTTTCGACAGTACAAAAATGGGAGATCGGACAGAAACGGCCAACAGGTACTGCTCTTAAGTTGTTACATCTTGTGCAAAAGCGCGGTCTGGAAGCTGTCGTCTGAATGGGTTAATTTCCTTCTCTTGCAGCAATCTATGTACTTACGCAGCAGGGGCACCTATGTGCGGTGGTATTGAATACCAGGATCAGAAGATTTATTTCCCGCAACTGGATGCGCGCTTGCCGGTGCGTTTGCGAGATGGCAATGTGACTTGGGTAACGTGGGGCAGGCGCAAGGATGAAGCCATCGGTAAATTTCCCAATGGCGGCTGGGCGCGGCTGAATTCCATCAAAAGCGGCAAATGGAAGCCCTGGCGCCCGAGACCGGTTTTAATTACCGCTGACCAGTTTATGGAAAAAGACCCTGACAATCAATCCCACTGGATAGAACTGGGTAAGCGGATGGCGATTCAAGGATTATTGGCCACAAGAGAGGAAGAAATCCGGGTTTATGTGGTGACTATCAGCACGCCACTTGAATATGCCTGGATGTATGACCGCTGGCCGAGATTGGTTCGATTGACGGATCAATAGTCGTTCAGGTTTTATTTGGCTTGCTCGATAAAATAACTGTAGCCGTTAACAGAGCCTACAGTGTGATTTTTTATATTACCTTCACCTGGGAATTGTTCTTCCTGAATGATCCCTTGGATTCTTTTAATCAAAACTTATCTGATCGTATTATTTCTTTTTTTCAGTTTTCTTGGACTTTACTGATTTAGATGTATTGGATTTCTTTACAGATGCTGCAGCGTCAGACAATGCTTTACCTGGCTTGAATTTAACGACCTTTTTGGCGGGAATTGTCATGGTTACACCCGTCGCTGGATTGCGGCCTTCACGACTTGCACGCTCTGTAATCGAGAAAGTGCCAAAACCCACTAACTGAACATCGTTGCCGCTTGCTATGGCATCTTGAATAACTTCCAGCAATCCGTTCAATAGGGTAGTTGTTTGGGCTTTGGTGGTATTTGAATGAGCAGCAACGGCTTCAATCAGTTCAGTCTTGTTCATGGGGACGCCCTATTAGTGGTTTAAGAAGTGAATGGTAATCTAGCTGGATATATCTATAAATCAATAACTTTTAATCGTCTTTGTTTCTTGTCGCTTGAATGTTTTTTTATTTGCAAATATACGACAGAATAAATTCCAATTCCAAATGAATAGCTTTTAGGATTGTTAAATGGATGGTATTTCCTATTTAGGCGGGATTATGTGGCCGCGTTGTTTCGTTACAATTATTCTCTTTGCTTCATTACCAGTCAATGCAACTATTGTTTATAACTAGCCAGAATATTTCATAAATTGGCACGTGTCCTCACTTGCCTTTTGATTAATAAGAAAGATTTTGCTCAGTCGGATGTATGAATCACTACATCATTCCTTCTCAAAACTTCCCTATTAATCAAAATCCTGCGTGATCATCACGCGAATTTATGAAATATTCGGGCTAGATAGTGCAAGGTATGACGCCAAACAGCATTACATTAATCGGTGAATCTCACCAACGTCCAGAGTCTATTATTTTCTTTGAATCACTGGTCACGCATTGCCTGCAACTGAATCTTTAAAAAGTTTGATTATCTCATTGTGAAACTATATCTTAAACTTTGTTTTATGAAACCGCAATAAGAAGCCACAGAATCAATGGCTTAGAGTTCAGCAGGACGTGCAGGCCCGGGTTTGATAAAACGAACGTATTATCAAACTCTTGAATAAAGGTAAAAGTGGTAGGTACGTGAAAAATGACTGGATTGAATGGTTGCCCGGTTTCGGTATAAGCAAAGCGGACACTGGCGATGAGCCAATATGGGAATTATTGAATAGCTGTTCCCAATCCTAACCGGTCTATTCATTGTGTCTTTCAAATGTCCGTTCAGGCTAATATTTCGGTCATTCGATATGTGGTTTTTGGAATTATCCCGATCTGTTTATCACGTCAAAAAGAGCGCTATCCCGCCTAGTGTTTAAGCGTTTCAAGCTATTTTTAAACTTGTGCTTGTGCTTGTGGTTGACTCAGTTTCGGCGTAAATATACCGACCTGGATATTAACTTGTTAGGCAGAAGGAAATTATGAAGCACCTACTCGCTGTGGTATTTGTACTGTTTACATTTCGAGCCTATGCCGTTGATTGGGAAGAAAGCGACAAAGTAGCTGCCATATTTAAAGGCTCCGACGTGAACGGCACGTTCGTTCTCTATGATGTCACTGAGCAACGGCTAATTGGCTACGACAAAGCTCGCGCTGAAACACGCTATATTCCGGCTTCAACGTTCAAGATTCCCCACTCGCTGATCGGACTTTCAGTTGGTGCGGTAGAAAGTGTTGACGAGGTTCTGCCTTATGGCGGCCAACCACAGCCGTTCAAAACTTGGGAGAAGGATATGGGATTGCGCGATGCGATTACTCTGTCCAATGTCCAGATCTACCAAAGTTTGGCTCGGCGTATCGGCTTAACGCGTATGAGCGAGAATCTTTCACGGCTTGATTTCGGAAATGGAGAAATAGGTACTTCCATCGATACCTTTTGGCTGAATGGCCCACTCAAAATCAGTGCTGTGGAGCAAACTCGTTTTCTTGCTAAGTTGGCTCAGGGGGCATTGCTGTTCCCCCAGTCGGTTCAGAAGAGCGTTCGCGAAATCGTTCTAATGGAGCGGGGAGAATATTGGGCGCTATATGGTAAAACGGGTTGGGAAAACGCTCCTAACCGAGGTATTGGTTGGTGGATCGGGTGGGTACAAAAAGGCGATCGTGTATATGCGTTTGCATTGAACATGGATATTCAGCAAGCAACCGATGCCAACAAACGTGTAGAACTAGGCAAAGCAAGCCTTAAAGTGTTGGGGATACTGTGACAACTAAACAGATGCCTAACAATCGCACGCACTCGGACAGCAAAAGGCGCCCTTCGCTCTGCCTTTTGCTGTCGGTGATGCACAGCGTTAAGCATTAAACAAGCACCACACACAGGACAGTACCATGCACATCGCCATACTCACCTTCCAAGGCTTTAACGAACTGGACTCGCTAGTCGCACTTGGTATTCTCAATCGAATCAAAAAACCCGCATGGCGTGTGACCTTGTGCTGTCCTGATCCAGAGGTCACGCCGATGAACGGTGTCACGCTACGCGCTCAGTCATTGCTAGAAGATGTCCAGTCGGCGGACGCTGTCATCGTAGGCAGTGGAATGCAAACTCGGGAGGTCGTCGCAAATCCAGAATTGATGGCTCGCCTTATGCTAAATCCTGAGCATCAACTGATTGGGGCACAGTGTTCCGGTACCCTGATCTTAGCTAAGCTTGGTCTACTTGGAAAGGTGCCGGCATGCACCGATCTGACAACCAAACCTTGGGTACAGGAGTCAGGCGTCGAAGTTCTGAATAAGCCTTTCTATGCTCAAGGAAATGCTGCTACAGCCGGAGGTTGTCTTGCTTCTCAGTACTTGGCTGCTTGGATCATTGCACGGATCGAAGGAATAGAAGCCGCAGCAGAGGCACTTCATTATGTAGCACCTGTTGGTGAAAAGGATGAGTACACATCCCGCGCAATAGAGAACATAACGCCTTACTTGCCACGATGATGCCTAAAGGTAACGAAGCAAATTAACTCAAGTCAGCTTTGTTTGGGTTGTATTAATATCTTGGCCTAACACGGCGGTCAAAGGGACTGGCCGCCCGTTGGCGGTTTTGAAGTTTTGGTTTTTTCAGGTTCGGCGGCTTCGTTTCGCTTTCGTTAGCGACCAGCCCCTTACCTCCACGTTATGACAATCTGCTTTGGGGATTGTCCTGTCATGCATCTCATCCGCGATCGGCAGGTTATGGCACACTACGGCAGGTCTGCTAACCGTAAATTAATTAATTTCCAATGGCTGCTTTCATTGGAAGAGTCTGTAGTTTTTATTTACAGCTAAAGCGAGCCCTGAGCGATGTTTGCAGGCTGTTGGCAAATAATGCCGGCCTATTGGCAATTAATTCGGGCCGAAGGGGTTGGCTATTGGCAGTTAATCCGGGCCGAAAATCGCGATGTTTGCAGGTCCTGGGATTTATGTTTGCAGGCCGTAACAGCTAGGCCTTACATAAATTTTATCGAAAGAGCCAAAGCGACCAAGTGAGCGGGTCATTAGAGTCACTAAATATATCGGTAAATCAAGCAAGCGCCGTCTAATTTGCTGTTCTCATTTGCTTTTTGATACAGTTTTGTAGATATGATGTACTTAGAAACTGAGGTTTGAGAAACTGCTAACGAGTCGTTTCTGAATTGTTGAAGCGCACGCCCAAAATGAACGATTTTTCAAAGATACACTCCTTCAGCCACGGCCAACGCCACTCCTTTGAGGAACTGGTTTGCCAACTTGCCCGACTAGAGACCTTACCGGAGCACTCAGTGTTTAGACGGGTGGAAGGCTCGGGAGGTGACGGCGGCGTCGAAGCCTATTGGATAAAGCCCAATGGAAAGAAAACAGGGTATCAAGCGAAATATTTCCTTCGCTGCGGAGATATCGATTGGGATCAGATCGACAAATCCGTAGCCCAAGCACTGGCCTCTCATCCGGAGTTGGAATGCTATGTGGTAGTCTTGCCGTGTGATTTAACTGATAGATCCGGAAAAAAGCAGCGCGGACAGACAGGTTGGGAGCATTGGGATTCGCGCGTTAAGAAGTGGGAAGCAGAAGCCGCCAGAATCGGCATCAAAAACATCACGTTTCAAGCATGGTCAAAGAGTGAGCTGATTGCTCGGCTAGCTAAGAGAAATGCGGAAGGCCTCAAAGAATTCTTTTTCGGAGATGTACAGCTATCCATCCAATGGTTTGGCAATAAAATTCAAGAGACCATTCTTGCACTTGATGAAAGGTTTCATCCGGAAGATCATGTAGATGTTCGTATTGAGAGATTGTTTTCCGTAATCTCACGCGCCCCTTCATATTGTGAAGAGCTATTGAAAGCGTTAGATGCGATCGGAAAATGCGCGATGCCCGGCAAGCGACTATCAGCACTCCAACTGAACCCTGAGGAGCAACTTTTCGATGAGTTACAGAAGGCATTTGTGGAGCTCCTTGGTATTGATGATCAAATTAACCTTGATCTCCAGCATGAGTGGAATACGGAAAGTTGGTTTGATCTTGCAAACAAACTTCTAACTACAAATGACAAACTTCAAGAGTGGTATTGGCAATATGACAACTCACTCAGCAAAGATAGTCACGAGAAATACGATCTGAGGCAGCTCATTCGGGAAAACAGAAAGCTTAATGAATCTGTTGATCTACTAATCAACTACCTGCGCTCCCGATATATGGATGCAGAAAAGGAAGGCTTTGCTTTCATTCGCGGAAATGCGGTCTCTGGCAAGAGCCATTTGCTGGCTAAATGTGCAGACAACGCAATCAAGCACAAGCAACCTGCAATTCTCCTTCTAGGGCAGCGGCTAAATGATAGCGAAATATGGACCCAAATATCCCAAATCTTGGGGTTGCCAGGACGATCCGCAAATCAAGTCTTGGGTGCGTTGGACGCGGCAGGTAAATCAACGGGCGTCCGAACTCTATTGTTGATTGACGCAATCAATGAAGGGGTGGGAAGCAGATACTGGCGTAATCAAATTGCCAGCTTGGTTCACAAAGTCAAAGGATTTACGCATGTCTGCTGCATTATTTCGTGCCGATCAGAGTACTTTGAGTTAGCGGTTCCAGGCGCTATTGCAAGACAGTTTCCGGTTTTCGACATTCGGGGCTTCGAAACTCCAGAAGAACAACTGCATGCTGCCCGTGTCTATTTAGATCGACGTGGCATTGCTCGTCCCAGCACTCCGTGGTTATCACCGGAGTTCGTAAATCCGTTATTCCTTCGATCAGTTTGCCTATCGTTGGAACAGGATAAGAAATCAGAGCTCCCGTCGGGCCTAACGGGTACGAGAATGATACTAAAGTACTATCTCGATAGTATCGGACGCAATATCACGGAAAAGGAAGGTAGTACCATTTCCCTTGCTCCCAAGCTCGGACGAGCAGTACTAGGTATCGCTGGGAAGATGCTTGAGAGGCAAGAAGATTTCTTGGAACTTGAGAATTGTCGTAATGCAATCAATACCCACTTTCCCAATATTCGTCCACAAACTGAGTCCGAATGGTTGTTAGTTTTCATGAACAACGGGCTTTTGCGAAAGGATCCCAATCCATCGTCTGAAGAATTTGACGACGAAGATGTCGTACGATTCAGCTTTCAACGTTTTCAAGACTTTCTTATGGCAGAAGAATCTCTCAAGAAGATCAAGAAGGTTGATGGTTTGTTTGACGAGAAAGGCCCGCTGGGATTCTGCATCGAAGGAGACCAATCCGCATGGAAATGGCGTGGTCTCATGGATGCGCTGGCTGTCGCTTTGCCGGAAAAACTCAAAATTGAATTGGTTGATGCGCTTCCTGGTGGGTATGCAAAATGGTGGAAGAATTGGAGTATACAAGAAGCTTTCGCTGAAAGTGTGAAGTGGCGAGCACGCTCTGAATTTACTCAGCGGACGCTGGAGTTGCTCAACAATTACGAATACTGGCACCCAGAGCAACTCGAACTACTTTTGCAGGTGGCGGTTTCTGCTGACCATCCGTGGAATGCTGAGTTACTCCATAGAAACCTAGCGAGACGCAAGCTACCGGATCGGGATGTTTTCTGGACGAGATGGGTTAACGCTCAAACCAATGATGCAGATTCCAGCGTAGGAGTCTTGATTGAATGGTGTCGAACCGGACAAGCTCCGCATACCAATCCTGAAAACCAGCTTCTTGCCGCTTTGGTTCTTTGCTGGCTTTTCACATCCTCGAACCGGGCTATTCGCGATAAATCTACCAAAGCATTGGTTAATATTCTATTGGCCGACGAAGATATATTTCCGAAACTTCTGAATAAGTTCGTCGATGTGGACGATTTGTATATTCTTGAGCGATTGCTGGCTGCTGCATATGCTTCATGCTGCCTTAGGCCAGAACCGGAGCGGCTGAGTAAGTACTCGGAAGCAACCTTTGAACACATTTTCAAGGATGGTTTCCCGCCATTCGGTATCTTGTTGCGCGATTATGCGTTGGGCATTGTTGAGCTCGCATCTTATCGCTCTATGCTGCCGAGTACAATCAACTTAGAGCTTTGCAAGCCGCCGTACAAATCGCCAAAACTGCGTTTGACCATTTCTGAAGAGCAGCTCAACGAAATCGCGAAGAAGGCTGGGGACGACGAAATCGTTTACTCTGCCACGAGTATGGGAGATTTTGCACGCTATGAAATCGAGCCACGGATTGGGCACTTTCACCACATTCCTCTGGATCAGGAAATTCTTTTATCTGACGAGCAAAAAGCCCGTGTATTCGAAAACGAGGTCGTAGACCATGATCGTCAGAGAATGCAGGCATTTGAGCGGTTAAGGGGTATCACGAATCCGTACAGCTACGGGCTCATATCGCTAGTATTCGGAACAGAGCCGAAAAAACCAACCCAGGATCAAATCAATAAGTGGCGATAGGATCTGACTCTTGCAGAAAAATCCTTTCTCAAGCTTTTGTCCGATGACGAAGTAAGCCGTTTTTGCTCCGATGCCGTTCCGTATCTCTATAAGCGAAGACACGGTAATCGAGAAAAGAGAAAATTCGACCTAAACGCGATGAAGCGTTGGGTTGCGAAGCGCGCTTACGACTATGGCTGGACACGAGAAAGGTTTGAGCATGATCGGGCCCAAATGGGGCGTCATTCTCGTGACCGACCAAGCGTTGAGCGTATCGGTAAGAAATATCAATGGTTTGCACTTGGTGAGCTTTTGAGTAGATTGACTGACAATTACTGGATGGAAGGGGAGTATAGAAGTCTTCCTAAACCCTATAGCAACCCACTCGATATCGGTTTCGAGCGTGACATTGATCCGACAATTATCGACGAGAAAGCGAACCACGCGCCAGTTTCACAAACTCTCAATAGTTGGGCCTTCGAGCCTTGGATTAATCTGGATCAGGTTGAGGAAAACCGATTAGTCTCTTGGCCTTTTGAAAAAGATCCTGCGACGAGTCTTAAGACACTGCCTTTCAGAACTGACTCTGATGGAGTAAAGTGGGTAGTTCTGTACGAGCACCAATCGAAAACAGAAAAATATGATGGAGACCGTATTGGTGAACACGGTTCACGTATGCAAGAGTTTCGATTTCTTGCGACTGTCATGGTGAAGACCAGCCATGCCAAGGAGATCGCGGAAAAATTTAGAGCCCAAGAAAAAATCGATATCATGCATTGGGCTATATCGGACGTGACCGATGCGGCTTTCCTTCATGAAGCACCATGGCGGAATACATGGAGTCAGGAAAAATGGCTTTTTGATAGCTGGAGGTTACCTACCGGGGTTGGTTACGCTCAGATGGCAGTGCACTATGTTTGGGAGTCGCATTTGGATGCCGCCTTGCCAGACGGGTATTCAAGTCACCTACCAGCTCCTTGGCTTACCCAAGAGCTTAATTTGTACGCAGATCGTGCACATGCGGGAGTATGGCGTGATCAGGATAATGAGATTGTTTTCCGTGAGTTTAAGGGCGAAGAAGGTGGTACAGTCTTCCTTCTAAGAATGGATAAAGCTGCGGAAGTCGTTGGCGGCGAGTACACATTCCTGACTGTTCTTATTTCAGAAAGAAATGCATGGCCTGGAGGAGGCAATTCGAATGTGTCCTGGCGCCGCGCCGAGGGTGTCTGCTGGAGAGACAGTCATGGAATGAAAGTTTCCACTTGGAGTCACGATATCCGTAACGGCGCTTGTCAATGACGGATAATAGGGTCGCTGATACCTCAACACCTGGCCCAGATAATAGGACTTGAACGTCCGGTAACCCGACAGATGAAACCCCACCACGATTGTCATGATTTCGCTTAGACACAGTTCCCTTCGCTGCCGACGTCGCTTCAGCGCCAACTCCAACAAGCGCTGCTCCCACCACGGTTCAAACCTCTGACAAAAGTCGTCAATCGCACAAAAAATCGCTATAGTATCCATAAGAACCTGACTCCTCTCGTAATGAAGCCCTTTTCCAAAATAGCTTGTCAATGACGGAGCAAAAAGGTACCAAATAGCGCGCGAAGAGTGTACCAGTTAGGTTAATAAAAAAGAGGGATTTGACCTCTGGTTTTGCGCTTCTGATTTTCATTATTTTTGGAGTTCAGGTATAGCGCAGTGTGCTTCCCCCACATCATTTATATCGGTTTGAGATTCTCCTTTTCTGTAGATTTGGACTGTATTGCCTGTTTATGTCGTTTCTTGCTTGTAGCTAAGCGGTAAGATTCTCCGTTCATTTCTAGGATATGGACATGATGGGTCAATCGATCCAGTAACGCACCGGTTAATCGTTCCGATCCCAGAACACTTGTTCACTCATCAAACGGCAAATTAGACGTGACCAGGGTGGCAGCGTGTTCATAGCGGCGACTGAATACTTCGAACAGAAGCTCTGAACCCACTGCAGTAAATGGCACATAACCCAGTTCGTCGATGATCAGCAACTTGACGTTGGTCAAGTGCTTTTGTAAGGTACGCAATCGCTTTTCATCGCGCGCTTCCATCAACTCATGCACCAGCGCTGCAGCTGTCGTGAATAAAACACTCATGCTTTTCTGACAGGCAGCCAATCCTAAAGCCAATGCGGTATGAGTTTTACCAACACCTGAGGGACCCAGCGCAATGATATTCTCGCGCTTATCGATCCATTCACAGCGCATCAATTCCAGTACCAGCGATTTGTTCAATCCAGGAATCGCAGCAAAGTCGAACGTATCCAGGCTTTTAATGACTGGGAATTTCGCCTGACGTATGCGCCGTTCGGTATTCCGCCGTTCACGATCAATACATTCCAGTTCACACAATCGCAATAAATAGCGTGGATAATCAACATCCTCACGTGCGCATTCGATACCCACCTTTTCATATTCACGTGCAAAGGTGGGTAACTTCAGGGTCTTGAAGTGATTGATCAGCAAGACTTGCGGCGCAACCATGGTAGGAATAGACGTATCAGTCATAACGCGCCTCCATAGTTTGCTGGTTTGCTTGGGGCATTCGCAACAAGCTTAAGTATGATCGTGGTTCGGTGGATTTCACGCTGGCACGGGGTAAATAGGGATAGAGCGTTAAATCGAGCTTGGCAGGTCGTTGCTCTATCGCGCACAGAATCAAATGCTTGATGGCATCAAAACCAATCGTACCGAACCCCATCGCTTGTTTGATTGCCTGCTCAACTTGCGTTAGGCTAAAATTCTCCAGCAACCGCAAAACCTGGATATATTCCTTGCGGCCACGGCGTTCCATGCGGACATCCAACACGCGCCGCAACCGATCGAATACTTCAGGCAGAACCCAATCTTGCAAGGGAGCCGCTTGATCGAGTGCACGTGGCTTCTGTTCTAACAATGCCAGGTAGTGCAAGGGATTGTATATGAATTCTTCGCGACCATAGCTGCGCGCGTGGCGCACAATGATGTCTGTGCCCAGGCAAATGTCGACATGATCCACATAACCTTTGACCAATACTTCCCGGCGACCGTATTGAGTAGGCACCGAGTAATCGTTGCTTCGATAACGCACGAGCGATAATGAAGATACACGCGTGGAAATCTTATGGCAGGCATCAAAAGCAACTGCAGGTAAAGCCATCAATGCAGCTGTATCGCGTTTCATGCGCTCAGCGATGGTTTCAGTTTGACCCCGCAACTTGGCCTGTTGGCGCTTGATGCACCCATCCAGCAATTTTGCGTTCAGGGCATTAAAATCGGCAGCAATAGGTAGCGGCACCATGAAGTGACGGTGACTATAACCGACCATGCCCTCAACATTCCCTTTGTCGTTGCCTTTGGCCGGTCGCCCAAACCTGTCTTCGAACAGATAGTGGCTCTGCAGCTCGCTGAATGCCTTGGTTCGCTGGCGTTTGCCATCACCCAATATCTTCGTTACTGCAATCTTGGTGTTGTCGTACAGAATCGATTGCGGCACTCCACCCAAAAACGCGAAGGCAGTAACGTGCCCGTCCAGAAAGGATTCGGTATCTTCAGTTGGATAGGCTTTGACAAAGCAACCATCCGAATGGGGTAAATCAAGGCAGAAATAATGAAAGCGAACCAGTTTGCCGCCAATATAGCCATCGGCTTCACCAAAATCTACCTGGGCATGACCAGGCAGGTGTACCAACGGCATGAACATTTCTTTTTGCCGAATTGCAGCCTTGTTAACCCATCTTTAACCTCATCCTGCTAAATTCCCTCCCTTTTTCCGTTTCGTATATTTCTAGCTAACTGATATACAAAGCTTTGTATTTTGTGGCACGCTCAAATACGTAATATAGTGCCATAATATTATGGAGATATCTTGTTTTATCCTCCGCTTTGTAGTAACGTCGCGCCTATGTTTATCCGACGAACTCAAACCCGCAGCAATGCTACTGGGGAGCGCTATTACACTTATCGGCTGGTTC
>NZ_FNDH01000082.1 GCF_900100485.1 Nitrosomonas sp. Nm132
ATAGGCGGGACTGCGTGCAGCACGCGAGGATGAAACCTAGCAGGTAAAGCACCCAGCTATTTTTTCTCGTAATCATCATCATCACTCCTCTGGAATAAAGGCACCCCAACGATCTTTCTTGTCAGCCGTTCTCTTCATGGCAGAATTACGTGCATGCCATTTATGTCGTGACCAGCGAGCCCATGCTCGGAACCTCTCCAGAAGAGAGCATAGTTACAGCTGACGATAGGCACGGCTGATTGGGGCGTACAGCGGAAAATATCGGCGCCATTACCGCTTATCCCTGGCACGGAGAAATTGCCCTTGGTGGTCAAATAGATATTGCCCGTACTATCAACCGAGGCGCCGTCCACATCTTCGCCACTGAGCTCTACGCTTGAGCCGTCGAAATAGAGCTTCCAGCTACCGCTGGTCGTCTCGCCCAACGAAGTAGCGGTAAATACAATGAGATCTTCCTGACTGCCGGATACCCCGGGAACGCTGAAGCTGCCGCTAATACTGACAAGCAGCCGTCCATCCGGCAGGAAACTCAAGGCATCAATTTTTTCACCACCGACTTGCGAACTGGGTCCTAAACCAACATTCGCCCCTTTGAAGTACAACTCGAATACCCCTGCCGTATTATTCTGACCGAGGTTGGTGGGGATGAAACGGATAATGTCAGCATTATCAACAAATCCCACATCGGGCAATGTAGCGGCATCCCGTATGGTAAATAGAATGCTGCCGTCCGCCATGAGGTGAAAGCTGTTGACGTCCGCAGAGCCCAAGCCGGCACTAGAGCCATCGAAATAGAGCGACCAGCTGTCGGTAGCGATATCATAGCGGAGGATATCCTCACGACCGAAGGAAATATTTCCCACCGAGCCACTCTTAGTGCTGGTTGTCACGTAGATACTCGCTGACCCCGAGGACTGGGACACGATGGTCACGCTGATGGAATGTGAACCAGCCAGGCCACCGCTGTCGGTCACTGAGGCGGTGATGACATGCGTACCTACGCTCAGACTGGAGGTGTTGACTGTTCCGCCATTTCCTAATGCACCATTGAGCGAGGAGATCCAAGCCAGCGATCCCGTCAGGTTCCCATCCTCGGTATCCGATGCTGTCCCGGTGAACGTGATCGATTGTCCCTGCGTAAACGTTGCATTATTGGCCGGAGAATTAATCGTCACGCCCGGTGCCGTATTTTGCGTAGGGGTGGTACCGACGATCACGCTGATGGAACGTGAACCAGCCGAGCCGCCGCTGTCGGTCACCGAAGCGGTGATGACATGCGTGCCTACGCTCAGACTGGAGGTGTTGACTGTGCCGCCATTTCCTAATGCGCCATTGAGCGAGGAGATCCAGGTCAACGATCCGGTCAAGTTGCCGTCCTCAGTATCGGATGCCGTGCCAGTAAATGTGATCGCTTCACCCGCGGTAAACGTCGCATTATTGACTGGCGCGCTTATCGTCACGGTTGGCGCACTGTTTCCTGCCGTGCCATGAACCAGATCGATGCCATCCAAACTGTAACCAGCTAACCCATAGGCGGAACCGCTCCACACGAGGTCATAAGTGCAGTTGGTAGTGGATCCGGTTGACTGTGGCTGGCATCGGAAAATATCGGCGCCATCCCCACTCACGCCAGGTACGGAGAAGTTACTGTTGGTAGTTAGATAGATATCTCCATTGCTATTAACCGAGACGCCTTCCACATCTTCGCTAGTCCCACCATCACTGAGCCCCACATCCGAGCCATCGAAATAGAGCTCCCAAGTACCGCTGGTGGTCGCGCCCAGGGAAGTGGCGGTGAAAGCAATGAGGTCTTCATCACTACCCGACACGCCCGGCACGTTGAAGTTACCACTGGTGCTGACAAGCAGCCGCCCATCCGGCAGGAAACTGATGGCATCAATCTTTTCGCCGCCGACTTGCGAGCTGGGTCCCAAGCCGACATTCGCCCCTTTGAAATAGAGCTCGAACGTACCTGCGGTATTATTCTGACCCAGGCTGGTGGGGATGAAACGGATGATGTCGGCATTATCGACAAATCCCACATTAGGCAATGTGGCGGCCTCCTGCATGACGAACAGAATGCTGCCATCCGCCAGGATGTGAAAACCGTTGAGGTTTACGCCCGATGTACCCAGCCCGACATTGGAACCATCGAAATAGAGCGACCAAGTGTCGGTATCGATATCGTAGCGGAGGATATCTTCACGGCCAAAGGGGATGCCTCTGACGGTGCCACTCTTCGCGCTGAGCGACACATAAATACTGGTCAATGGCGGAGGGGGCGGCAACACGGTGATTTGCACCTCGTCACTGTTGGTCAGCTCCGAATCGTCGGCGGTGAGGCGCAAAACATAGACGCCCTCCGCACTAAAGTTTGCCGTGGTTTGGGCTGTGTTTTGATTGCCGAAAACTACTGCGCCAGGGCCGCTCACCTGGCTCCAGTTGATGGTGACTTGGGCAGGGGGATTGGGCAGCCCATCATCATTCACGATGCCATTCAGCGTAGTACAGGGCCGATCGGTCGAGCCGCTGCAACTGGCCGTAAAAGGAACGATTTGATCCGCGCCGGCGGACAGATTCGGCCGTTGATTTTCTTGTGTCCCACCGCCAGAGGGTGTTCCCGGGAAGGAAATCTCATACAGCTTGCCGTCGTTTTCGTTGGGATCATTATTGTTATCCACGCCCCGATCAACAATGTAAAGATTCAGCACGCCCGGATGGGGATCAAACCCCACCCCACTCCACGGCCCCAACGCGAGGCCGGCAGGAAAACGGGCTCTTGCTGCAGAAATATCGATCAGGCGCACCAATGCGCCGCTGGTGGTTGCCTCCACGACCCTGGTTGCGGGTTTGCCGGAAATATAGAGATTGCTCGTCGCTGGATCCCATTCGATGCCTTCGGGATCATCGATACCGAGACTCAAGGTGTCGAAACTGGTAACGATGTCATCCCCGCTGGGCGGCGCACCATTGAAGCGGCCATTGGGTCCTGGCCGGACTTTGTAAACCTCGGCGTTGAGTCCATCGGCAATATAGAGGGCCCCTTCGGTCGGATCATAAGCCACGCCTTCCGGATCGGTGGAATTGAAGTCGCGCGTATTGATTGAGCCCACCACCGTATCATCGGCGGTGCCAAATACGCCGTCAGTACCCGGAGCGACTTCAAAGATCCGCCTTTTAATATCGTCGGAGATGAAAACGTGCAAATTGAGGGGATTGAAGGCCACCCCTGTCGGCTCGTCAGAATAAGAAATGGTATTCGAACTGACCAACAGCTCGCCGGTCGAGGTCGTTTCAAAGGCGTTGACATTTTGGTTGCCGAACAACCAATCCATTTCGTCGACTTCGCCATCGCTGATGAGCAGATGGCCAGCACGGGAACCCGCATTCAGATAGGCAATGCCTGACGGGTCGGGACTGCCGATGGCGCCCGGGTTCATGGTGTTGGGGTCGGGACAATTAGGACGGGTAAAGCACGACAGATCCACAGACTGAATCAGGGTGCCCACTACATTCTGGGCAAACAGACTCGGTTGCATGAACCCCGAGAGGATGAAACCAAGGGTAAGCAGTATCCAGCTATTTTTTCGAGTCGTCATGGCCATCACTCCTCTGGAAAGTGAGCTCTTGGACTTAAAGAGCCTGGCAGCACCCACTCGGTGACTTGCCCCTGTAAACCATGATCAGTCGCTAAATACAGATGAAAGACCTCGGGGGGATCAGTTAAATCCAGACTCGGCGAGAAAATCATACCCTGCGGTATGCCCGTCAGAGGGAAATCGAAAGTTTTGACCAGCTCACCCGTCCGGGTTAGTTTGTACAGGAGCCGCTGCTGAGGGTTTATGACATAAAGGTGGTTATCCTCCGGGTTGAAAGCCAAGCCGCGCAGCCCACCCAGGCTACGGGGAAGAGGGATCTCGGAAACCGTCGCGCCGGCAAAGACCCGCCCCGGTTTAAGTGTGACGCGTAAAATGCTCGGTCCCTCCGCATCCAACACATAAAGCACGCCATTGCCCGGATCCAGCGTCATGCCCTGGGGATTGACAATCCCGCTGCCTTGCAAGCCCGAGCGTTGAATGCCCTGGGGATTCATCGCATCCAGCGCCTTGCCTTTGATGGCCAGCAATTGCCCGCGCTGCGTATTCAGCAGAAACAAACGCGAAAGACCAACACCTTTTGCGCCGGTAGAGAGGCTGTCAAAAGCCAGGTTGATGGGGTCAGCCGTCTCGAGTGGAGCGAGGGTAATGCGGCCCTTTCCACCGGTAGGCGGCTCTACCAGCACGACGCTGGGACTGCCTGTTGTTGGCTCATGTAACATCAGCAGCGTATGGGAGCCCGGTGGAAACCCAACGCCGCCTGCCTGCAGAAGATCGGAGGCATTTTCGCCAAAAAATTCCTCCCGGAAGACATGATCGATCTCCACAATGCGGATTTGTTTCAGCGCTGTTGCAACGGATTGTGCTTTCACTGACGGACTGTTCATCGACATCAAAATTAACATCGAACTGAGCGAGAAAATAAGCAATAGCGTCTTTTTCATGAATCTTCCTCCTTCAATTAAAGCCAACAATGACTTGCAATGTCTCTTAATAAATATTAAGCAACTTACGTGCCACGTTTAAAACATGTTTATTAATAACGCATTAGCAACATTACGGACATCTTTATGCCAGGGAGTGTAAAAATGATCGACAGAATACAAATGACAGAAAACACATGATTCAGGGGTAAGCTGCCGAGTGCTTTGTATATTACGTAGCGCGCTTACTTCCGGCATACATAGCGCACACTTAGAGAATTTTTCGATAAACAGCGATGAGCTGTACGCTCCATTGGCTTTCGACAAAAAAGTCTTGCCAGTTCGGCACTGCTGATTTCTATCGAATAGCTGTCGAATAGCTATCTATTGCAGAATGAACAAACGCGGCTCAAATATTGCGAGTACAGCTAGCGATTTTCCCGGGTATTGCGTATTGCAGTTGTCGCGCCAAGAGTGTCGCATGTTATGCGAAGCACACTTGGCGATTCATTACGCGGCGGCAATTCTGTCGGGGTGCCCGGTGATCAAAGGACACCCCGACATTCCCTGTCAGCCGTTCACTTCATGGCAGAATGACGTGCATGCCATTTACGTTATGACCGGCTAATCCATGAGTGGAACCACTCCACACGAGATCATAAGTACATTTGGTGATAG
>NZ_FNDH01000015.1 GCF_900100485.1 Nitrosomonas sp. Nm132
TCTTGCCCGACTACTCAAACAAAACCTTAACCATCCGTTTGCACCACAGCGCACGCGCACATACTGATGAGGTCATCGCTAAGCTTTGCGAGGAGCTCAATGCTACTGAGACCTTCTTTCCTCGATCTGGACTTCGTCTGATCTTTAAATTGGGGTCATCTTAAAATCGTCGGGATCAGGTGGTCTGAGATTAGTGAAGGGGGATTGTAGCAATTACCGAGGTGCCTATAGCGGAAGAAGTTAAGCGCAAAGCTCCACCTTCAGCTTCAATTCGCTCTTTCATATTGCGCAAACCTAATCCCCGATTTGGAGCATTGTTGACACTAGCTATACCGAACCCGTGGCCATCATCATGGATTGTTAAGGTTACACTACGCGAATTGTTCTCCAACCTCATGGACACTTGCTTGGCCGACGAGTATTTTATGGCGTTGGTGATAGCCTCTTTTCTAAGTATTGAAGGATTAAGAATGAATTACCTAACCTATATTCAAACAAAGGAGAGCTGTGTCAAAGGAGGTCACATGATAGAAGAAATAATTAAGCGAAACTTGGAACATTGCTTTCGACCAAATTCAAACGTTAATTTGAAACGGAGCCTAAATAAGGCAAATAATTTAACCGGTACATATCCGGGCTTTAAGTTCTTAACCCAATCTACTGGCTTTAGCCAGGGTTATTTGGCCTTTCTCTACCTCAAATGTCGCCATCCATCGCTACTTTTAGCAATGGCAGTATTACTTCTTCTCAGTGGATGTAATGTTTGGGATGCCGAGATATCCTGTCTAAAGGTGCTCGTGCAGGGTGATATTCAGAGAGTTGCACAAATAAGAGAGCAGCGGTTTCTGGGAAAGGTCCCTGAGGGGAGAGCCCATTGTCTCGGCGGAGATCATGCTGTGACCTTTAGCCAGAGCCCGTGGCAGGATTGGCCAAATTACTGGGCTACTGGTGATAGCTCGTCACTATCTCCTCATACTCTGTTAGATAAAACATTTTTCGGTCCCAACGCGCGTGGTCTCAACGGCGCCCTCTATGAATTGGAGTTGCAACGGGTCGAGCTTATCAAATTCAACCTTTTCGACAATAGCGGAACCTACGAGGCCTATATCACAGGCCGTGATGGCACGGCGGGTCCAGTGTTGCAAGCCTGGCCAGAAATGCAGTTGCCTCCGAATCATCCTAATTATAAGGATATTGAGAGCAATCCGGAAAAGGTCTGTGGGGGTGAATTAATTCGTTTCCGTACCGTTACTGGAATCTGTAACGATATTTACAATCCATTGATGGGTTCAACTCATCAACTCTTTGCGCGTAACGTTCAGTTTGATACGACCTTTCCTGACCTGGATTTAAATGAAATAACTAAGAATCGCCATGGTAACCGATTAGGGCTATTGAAACCTGATCCACAGGTCATTAGTCGGAAACTGTTCACCCGCATGCAGTCTCAGCCTGACAAATGTCAAAGAGGCTATGGCTTGCCTGACAGCACAGCGGAGGCCGAGTGTGATTACAAAAAGGCGCTGACCTTTAATGTATTGGCGGTTTTTTGGATTCAATTCATGACCCACGATTGGTTCTCTCATGTGGATGAAGAACGCAATCAGCCACAGTGGATGACTGCTGGCTGCGCGACACAACTTGTCGACAACATCGAACAGCCATTGACGAGTGAGGATATCGAGAAGCTGGGCTGTCGGCCAGATGACAGGATCAATATCGCGCCTGTCGCTGACAACACGCCACCCAGGTCATTTACGCATGACGGCCAGCCCTATTTCACCCGGGCACCGAAGACAACACGCAACAATGTGACGGCTTGGTGGGATGCCTCGCAACTCTACGGCTATGATGAGCGGTCTAGCCAGCGAGTTAAGAGAGACCCCAAAGATTCAGCCAAATTGTTGTTGATGTCCGATAATGAAAGTGCGGGCGAAGTCGATAAATTAGGGTACTTGCCGACTTTTGAGTCAACCGATCCGATCAATCCGGAATGGTCAGGTCAAGAAGCTACTGCTTTTCCTGATAACTGGTCCATCGGACTGAGTTTCTTTCACAACGTCTTCGCGAGAGAGCACAATGCTTTTGTCGATGAATTTCGCAAGCTTGTCACCCAAACTCCTGATGCCGACAGTGGCTTGAGAAATCCAGCAAAACCCGAGGTCGTTATCCGCTATCAAGATGTTACACCGGACGAGTTATTCAATGTCGCTCGATTGGTTATTTCTGCTGAGATCGCCAAGATCCACACCATCGAATGGACCACGCAACTGCTTTATAACGAACCGCTGTACCGGGGGATGAATGCCAACTGGCACGGTCTTTTCCACGAACATGAAGCTGTATCCGAGGTGCTGAGAGAAATTATTCGTCAACTCGACAACACGGATGATGTCAGGAAAGCAAATAGTTTCTACGCAGCTTTCGCTGGCGGGGCTGGCATTTTTGGGTTAGGCAATCATCGCTATGAAGGAACGCCATTCTATTCTTTGGTCGATCGCGGCAGGAAGGATATCTGGACACTCACCAGCAATGATGACATCAATGGCGGAGTCAACCATTTTGGTTCTCCCTTTAATTTTCCCGAAGAATTTGTCACGGTATACCGGTTGCATCCTTTGCTGCCGGACTTGATCGAGTACCGTGAGTGGAATAAGGATCCAAACGTCATCAAGCAAAAAATACCCATAATGGAGACCTTCAGGGGGAAAGCAACCGAGGTGATGCGACGGAAGGGCCTGGCAAATTGGGCGCTCAGTATGGGCCGCCAGCGAGCAGGAGAGTTGACGCTCCAGAACCATCCACAATTCTTGCAAAACCTGAAGATGCCGCACTTGCAGTCACCCACTCAGCAGGTCGATATCGCTGCGCTTGATCTCATTCGGGATCGGGAACGAGGCATTCCACGTTATAACGAGTTTCGCCGGCAGTATGGGCTGAAACAATTGACCAGCTTCGAAGATTTCATTGATTCGCATTTACCCGAGAACTCGTCAATTCGGCGTGAGCAGGGACAGCTCGTGCAGACGCTGCGTGAGGTCTACGGACAACATCAGTGCGATGAATCCAAGGTAATCACACAGGCTCAACTGAACGATGACAAATCGCCCATCAACGATTGCCTGGGGCATCCAGATGGCAGCTTCATTGACAACATCGAGGACGTCGATACGGTAGTCGGATGGTTAGCGGAGTTCAAACGGCCGCATGGTTTTGCTATTTCTGAAACCCAGTTTGTCGTGTTCATTCTCAATGCTTCGCGCAGGCTCTTTAGCGACCGGTTCCTCACCTCGAGTTTTCGCCCAGAATTCTATACCACCCTTGGGGTAGAGTGGGTGATGCACAATGGACCGGGTCCGCAGATGATAGAGAAGGGAATGTCTAATGGTCATAAACAGCAGCCCGTGTCCCCGATGAAGCGTGTTCTGTTGAGAACGTTACCGGAACTAGCAGGCGAACTCCAGGGTGTGGTCAATGTATTCGATCCCTGGGCGCGAGATCGTGGAGAATATTACAGCACCCAATGGAGAGCCACGCCTGAGGCTGAAGGAGACGCAGCGTTCGCTAAATAAACGTAAATGAAACAGCCTGGCAAAACTGATTCGGTCAGATTTTGTAGATAACTATGCAATTCCTTTTTTCGCGTCTTCAGCAATAATCTCACTTGCTTTCTCACTGATCATGTAGACGGCTGAAACAATGAAGAAACCTGGGATTTTGGGAAAGATTGAGGCATCCACAATACGCAAATTTGTGGTTCCGTACACACGAAATTGGTTATCAACAACTGCCATTTCGTCGTTTTCCGGTCCCATTTTGCATGTACAGGAGGCGTGATGTCCCCAAGCTTGATCTTTGATGAATTGACGAATGTCTTCACGGCTTTTGATTTTTGCTCCGGGATAAATTTCCTCGTCAATTAAATCTCCACAATGTCCAATGATGTTACGCACAGTTTCCACGCCGTTTACCACTGATTCCAGATCTTCCCCTCCGTCATCTTCGGAAAAGTATTCGAAATTAATTTTAGGAACATCGCGAGGATCCTTGGACTGCAATGTCACACTGCCTCTGTTACTGGTGTGAGCTTTGAGAATGGCCCAGGTAAAGATATTTTCTTTGCACGCGTCTGAGGAGCCGCTATTTTCTTTACAAATATCATTTGGATAGTTGTTATTTTCTTTGCTGATATCATTTGAGTATCCCGGATAATACCCTCGGAAATTACCAAGTAATCCAAAAATCAATAAATCTGGATCATCATCGGAATGTTGGTAAAAAGAGCGTTTGATTAATGCGATCGTAGCACCATTGGTTGTATAGGGACCTATACCCTGAAGCCACAGGGCATATTGTGGATCCGGTTCATCTCCCGGTTCTGGAGGGTGCAATTTCATTCCCTTAATTAACGAAATATTCTCTTTAAGTCTCGTCACTACGCCTACTTCGTATCGATCCTGCAAATTTTTCCCTACGCCTGGCAAATCCACCTTTACTTCAATACCATGTTTTTCCAATTCTTTTCTAGGACCGATCCCGGAGAGCATGAGTAACTGAGGCGTATTGAAAGCGCCTGCTGATATAATTATTTCTCGTTCCACACAAACTGTTTTCGTTTCGGAAATGACCGCCTTTTCGTGTTGTGGATCAGCCCGATATTGATGAGCACCCACACGATATTCCACACCATAGGCTTTATTATTGGCGTCGAGCAGGATGCGGTGCACTAATGCGCGCGTTCTTACTACCAAATTGTCGGGGCATTGTTCACGAATCCGCGCTATGTATTCTCTGACTCCTACCCGCTTGCCGTTTTGGGTAGTAATCGGAATTTTGCATAAGCCTTCAGGGATTCTGCGAATTAAACGCCAATCATTGGGATCAAAGCGAATGATAAGTTTCAAAATCCCCAAAAAAAATCGATGTAGCGGATGCATCATGCGTCGAGATTCTTCTAATGCGGCGGCCGTTAATTTTTTTAATACCTTGTCCTTCCATAGCATGCAAGGATCAGCTTGATTGGTAGGCAGCCAGCCGTCAAAGCCATGACGGCTTCTGTAACAGGTCCACGCCAGCCACTTTGGGATGTATTCACAACGCTCCAGGCGCTTGAAATACTTGTGCATATGCTTGCTGTTCCAGTTTGGATCATTCATCAGTTCCGCAATTTTGTCCCAGTCACTATTGTGGGGATACATCAGGACCATGGCGTTATGGGCAGTACACCCGCCGAGTGTACCCGAGCGCGGGTAAAGCACGCCATCTTGCTGCGGGAGAAACTTGCAATCCCGTTGTTGTTGGATTCTGTTGGCATAATGCCGCACGAAATAGTCCCACCGAAGAGCCTCATGCTCAGAAGCACGTGCATGAAATGCCGGTACCTTATAATCGATAGGTTCGTCATCTCCTCCAGCCTCCAACAGTAATACACGGAAACCTTTCAGCGCTAGATTGCAGGCAAGCGGTCCTCCCCCAGCTCCGGAACCTACGACGATATAGTCAAATTTTTCGCAATCATTACCAGTCTGATTATTTTCCAAAGAGTCAGGCTTAATCACAAATTATCTCCAGCAAAATTATTTCAAAAATCTTTGACTGCTAACGGAGAATGCCAATTGAAAACCACGCAGGTTGAGAACACAGTAGTACCCCGCTTATAAATAGCGGGGCACTTTATTCACGAAAAATTACAGGGTCTTTAGAAACTCGATTAAAGCCCGCTTGTCGTCATCATTGAGCACCGCCCTGCCTTCCTCCACCGGCAGGTAATCCGTGCCAAAATAATGTCCCCTGTTCACCACGAAGTCTGGGCATTTGTTTACTTCCAGTAGCGGATCGACTATGCCACTCAGAATTTTGCGCAACTCTTCGTCGGTAATGCTCTTAGGATCTTCCTGTGCTTTCCACAAAGTAAAGATATCCCATCCAACGGCCTTTGAGATATTCCACAACAGGGAGGCTTTCTGACCCAAGTCCATTTCCATATTGATATTGGAAACCAGATTCACCGGAATACCTTCGGGAAATGGGCCAAGCTCCAGTCCGTCGCCAATAGGAAGAATTCTTACATACCAAGGTAGATAACCCCCAGGTATCTTTAACTCGCTTCTTTTTGTCGTCCGGTCGATAATACCTGGTATTTCTTTGCCTGATCGGGTGAGATAGGTTTGTCCCTCGCAACTACTCGCCGCTTCCGAACCATATGCATCTTCCCCCTCATATAAATCTTTTTGGTCGCAGTAGCGTTTCTCGGGCCATAGCAATTGCTTTATGCTGATATCGAAAGACTTCATGCGATCCTCTACTGAACCTGAAGGAAAAAACTTGCCTACCGTGTTATTCAGCAAAAACGGTGCTGTCGACCAGATGCTGGTGAGAGAAGGCGGACGGATATAGCCGCGCCCCCCATCTGGCATGACATAATCCTTAGGTTCTCGGGTAACCAGATCATGAATCTTCGCTTTTCCTACTGAAGGCAGATTTTTGTAGGAGGTAGACGAAAAATTATCCCAGGTATCTCCCTTGATTGCGTTAGTGGCTATGGAAGCGCAGATATTGGTTTCTAGCAGTGTAACCGGAACGCGCAAATCAGTAGAAAGGAAATTTTCATTGAGAAAATCTTCCTCCAATACGATCTTTGTCATTTTTTCTTTGAATTCGGAAGAGTTGGTCCAACTCCAATATTGATTCCAACAATTCAAGTAATTAGGGCCGACACATCCATTGTTTGGAAAAAACTTGAATGCTTCCTCCGGGAGCTTGCTCGAATGACAAGCGGCGCAGTTCTCAGCAAATACTTTCTTGCCGTGTTCCAGGATTTCTTCATCATCGGTCAAGTAGCGCTCGCCCTCAGGCGCTTTCTTTAGATAGTCTGGAGGAGTTGCAGCTAGAAAAAACAAAGCAGTGTCCAGCGTCTGTTGCTCTGTAGCCCGCCAATAGCTGGAATTTTGTTCTGCTGCTTTGATTGGGAAGGGAGTAAATGGCTTTCCTCCTACCAAAGGATTAATATGCTGTAGCCATTCCTCGCTGAATAAACCGATATTAACGAAGACACGATTCAATGCGCCTAGCGCACCCACTGAGTCTGAACCATCCTTGAGAACGCGCGGTGTCAGCACTTTACTAGGCTCTTTAAAAAATGCTCTGAGAGGGCTGTTAGGAGGCACTGCTTCAAAATGATTGAATTGTTTATTGTCTCTTTCACCACCGGTGATCTCTTCTTCACCCCAGCGTAAGGCATTCAGCATACGTGCAGGAAGATTATAAACAGCGTTCATAGTACGTGGATTGTTGATATAGTCGGTGGAGATGAGCGAGGTATCCAATGCGCCTGGCCGATTAGTATGAAGATGTTGGTAGGCGTAACTGGTTTTATCCGCTTCATAAGCGAATACCCGATCAAACCAGAAATATTGCGCGCCCGGATTGGAGTTGAGATTAGCCCACTCTGGATTTTCCGGGTCTTTGGGTGGGTTGGTTGGATTGGGTCCAACGTGACAGAATCCACAAGACATGCCCACCCGATAAGGTTTGACTAATTTAGGATCATTGTAGTATTCAGGATCAGAGTAGTATTTTTCTGGATTCCAGCGCTTCTTTGCTGTCTCATCGAAATCAGGATTTGGAAACAAACGAAGGCCTACAATCCCCGTAGCATAGCCATAATAAGATCCTACAGGCACGGTTTTACCACGTGCGCCGATTTGGATGCCTGGATATTTCTGCTCGTTCTCGAAAGGATCAGGAGAACAATTCCGGTCACGTATATCCAGATACAAACCAAAGCGGTCAGGGCGTCCGACCAGTTTGCCCTGCACATCGGTATTTTTCATAAAACACGGCTCATTGACCAGACCAAACCAATTCCACCGGTTGTCACGGCTGTATCCCGGGTTTTTCTGGAGCTCAGGATGATTCGACAATACTTTCAATAGATCGAAGCTACCAAAGCTTTTAGCATTCATATAATCCCAGAACTTGTCATTGCCGCCAGTCCAAACAATCCAATTGTTTCGACCTCTGATCACAGATTTGACGGCCTCATCCGGCGCTTGGGAGATACCAGGTACAAAAGGCTCTAGAGCGGCAACGACCTTATCAGCGTTCTGACTGATTCCATAATCCATATCCTTGAAATAATCTTCATCCGCCCCAGGAATGGTTTCTTCCGATCGATTCACACATTGTGCTTCATCCATAATTGATCCCGTCTTCGCATGACCACCTTTGATACATTCGGTTGCGATCCTTAAGGACTGTTCGTCAGAGCACCCGGAGAGAGATAAAGCTAGACCAAGTCCAAAGAAAAAGAGTATTTGGTTATATTTCTTCATAGGAACCTCCGAAAAAACCATTATTAAGAAGATTTGTACTGACTTATTCCTTTTGCAAATATCACTTGATTTGCTGCTCAACTAATAACAATTCCCTATCTTTGCTCTCTGTTTCAGTTCTTCATTGTCCTATAAAGTACTGAGTTATTGAAAAGCCAGTTTATACCTTGATGCTAATCGAACACCTCATCTCCGGTTGGTTCGAGGTGTGTAGTTTGATTCATTTCTTGACGGAATTTGGATAGCTCGTAATACATTCTAAATCGCGCCCTATTCAGATTGCCTAATGGCCGATGCTCAGGGAGACAATGCCAAGGATTCATTTTCAGCCGCTTAGCAAACTCAAACTGCGCATCCGAATCAAATTTCTGCTTCGGGATATGCACTGTGGCAGCGGGAATAAACGGGGAAAGGTTTTCTGGCCAGCGTACCGAGCCGTCTTCAATTGGCATTAAATGAGGGTCAGTCTGTATTTGAATCATAAGATCAAACTCAACATCTTTCTCATTCAAAGTCTTGATCATATTCTCCCGTAGATAATTGAACGGAGGCGTACCAAAAGGCAGGCCGGGAATATACCTTTCAACGTCCTTTGTTTTTGGCACGAATGAATACATCATCGCCTGTCCTTCACCCAGCAGATAAGGCGTGCAACTCCAGTAACGCTGTCCTAATGGGTTATACTGAGTGGCAGTCCACAGGCTTTGCATAAAGAAGTCAAGCAAATGGGAGTCCTTCGGATTGAGGAAGTAATAAAGTGTCATATCTACCAGACTCCAGTATTGCAATTTGGCATTTTCTCGGGTGTTGGGTGTGACAAACGTCGCGCCACCGCTGGTGGTGATAAAATCCTGGGTAAATTTCTCCTCACTCATGAGTTTTTCACCCGGAACACCCATGAGCTTCACCGCCATACTCATAAAACCGACATCGTTAATATCAGCCGGCACATTTGGCCCAGGTCCGGAGTAGCGTATATAGGCCGGATAACTGCGTGGGTTGGCAAAAATGCCTTTGCGGCAATGTTCTGGCAGGTCATCTCGTATGGTCACCGTGGCACGCACAATGCCGTGTGTTTTGGTATTACCACCCCGCTCATATCCCCCCGGTTTGAAACGTCCGCGCATCTGATCCATCATAAGGTCGACAATTTTATTTAAGCTCTTTTCTTCATCTGGGTCGAATTTTTCCTCAGCCAGTTGCAAACCTTCGTTCTTGCGTCGTCGATTAATTAGAAACTGGATAAATCTTGAACTGGGTTCGCGAAAGAGATAGTCCCACTGCGGGCGGAACCAAGGCTCTAACCGGCGCTCAATACGGAGCAGCAGAATCAGCAAATGGTGAATAGCTTTGAGTATTCGGTTCTTGATCGTCGTCATGATGAGTGATCGCTCCCGTTAGCAGGTAAGGCTGAAATGTACTTTAGCGCACGCAGCCCAGGCATAAAGAAATATCCGCCGCCATGTACAGTAATAAACTGTGGCAAATTACAGGTTTTTTGCATCGGTCCGGATGGCTCGGGATGATTAAAATGATCGGTGCTTTCACCGCTCATTAGCGGTTCGCGATTCCCCAGCAAGGGATCTCTTTCCTGCTGCAGTCCACTAAATTTACTACTCATGGTCCAGGCATTCTGAACAAAT
Organism: Nitrosomonas sp. Nm132; assembly: GCF_900100485.1. Classification (GTDB taxonomy): domain Bacteria; phylum Pseudomonadota; class Gammaproteobacteria; order Burkholderiales; family Nitrosomonadaceae; genus Nitrosomonas. The sequence continues at coordinate 9,977 of NZ_FNDH01000015.1, forward strand.
TCAAATTGCCGCGATATGTTGGCGACCAGACAGATAAACTGCAGACCATGCTCGGCGACAGGGGCGTCCAGTTTGACGGCGTCTTCCGGCGCAAGGATGGGACCATAACTGCGGCCACGCCGCAACAAACGATGAAAACGAGAGGAAGCAACCAGGTCCTCCTCCGGCTTTTGCCCAAACCCCAGGATTTTAATCAGCCGGCTGATAAAGCCGGTTACACCTGGCGGTAAATCACCGGTACGTGGATTAGACCTGCGAATATGCGCGCTAATCGGACAATGATTTCCTGTTGGGTCCAAGTCATAGGTAAAATGGTTACCGTGATCCTTGCGTGAGATTCCTGGAATGTGCTCCGCAATCAATGGTGTGCCATTACGTTCTCTACCCACCATCGATGCGGCAAGTTGTTCGCGTTTTTCCGGCACGGATCCCGATACCTTGTCAAGAAACTGCCAAAAACCGGGAACATTCTGATCCAGTTGCCGAAGCACTAGATATGTTCCATTACGACTAAAATCCTTCAGCGTGGGATCATCTTCGGCATTAGGCAGACCCGTTGCGTACCTGTCTTTTCTGGGATCAATGAGCGGTCGTGCAGTATATTGTCCATATTCATTACGGTAGCCAAGCACCATCTCTCCAACCGCCAATAAATTAGAGTAACGATCGCGTTCATGTAAGTCCGTGCTTTGTCGGCATGTCCAGTCAATCGTTGGTTGACTGATGCCGTCTTCGAACCCGAAAGGTTCAATCCGTCCCATATCCGAGGTGGGCAAATGTCTTAATAACTGAAATGCCTGTGAGAAATGCTCATCTTCAACTGTTCTCCGCCAAGCTTCGAGGCCTCCCTTTTTGGCATAAAGTAGCAGCAAAATATGCGGCATCTCTGCTGAATTATTACCCCACTTCCAGTACTTTGGAGCATTGCGCCCGATATCCCCAAGACGGCGAGAACAATTTTCATTTCTGGTCATACCGTAGATGAACTCATCGGAAAAACCATTAATAATCGATTCACTCACTCCCAGTTTCTTTAAACCTTGCACAGAAAAAGCAATCTGCAGCGCCGTATCAGGTGGCGGATTTGTTTTGATGGCCCTGCTGACTGGCGCCTTATCCAGCCATCGCTTAGCCGCATCGACATTGGCAATATTCAGCAGCATGAAACAGGTATCGGTTAATTTTCCATACCCAAAGTGTAGCAACCCTTGCAGATCATCAAATTCAAAATCGCTTGATTTTCTCATTTTCATACTCCCTGCTAGATCAGACTGAGCCATTCACGGATTTCCGCATCATTCGATTGACGAATTTCCACACCTTGCCGGATACGACTGTTACGCGCTAAATCAACGGCTGTTAACCCTGGATAAGCCTTATACCAGACCTCTGTAGGTATTTGATGTCGCCTTTGAGTATATTTGAAGGCATGCTCACGCTGTGCACCTTCTTTAATAATCCACTTCGTAGTAGGGTAGCCTACAGCATTACTAAAGACGAGATTGAGACCCCAGCCCACCTTATTAATAAAATCGTCCATATAGCTTTCGTGGCTACCATCGTAATTACTGGCAAAAAAGACTCTATGGTTATTATCCATGAACACCCAGCGGGCAAAATGGATGGTTTTGATTCGAGCAAGAAAGCCCCGGTTGTATACATGCCTGGCAAACCAGTCGGTCAACATGAGTATGAACTTGAAGGTCAACAAGCGAAACAGACCCGGTTTCACATCACCAAACACGCTATATTGATTACTGACATCCCAATCTTCCTGTGCTGAAAGTTCTTCTATGTGTTTGTAGTCAGGCCGAATGAAGAGTTCAGGGTCAGAACGCTCTAGCATTCTTAAACGTAATGCAAAGAAAGGCGCGATAACCAATAGCAATGGGGATAAGAGAAGTAGGGTTAACGGGACTCCAACCTTATGCAGCAGATTGCGGACTTTCCACTCAGTGAGTGTCGGTTCTGGCGGGGATAGCGTAAGTCTGCCTTGATATTTTTCCATTTCGACATAAGACAAAAGCTTCTGCCGTAAGGTACGGATATTCTCCCGGCCAACATCATCAACAATTTTCTGTAAATAGGCAGACAAACTTTGATGTAACGCTGCCTCTTCATGTATTTGTTTGACAGTTCGACCGATCCAGTTAACATAATTAGCCTTGGGATTGATATTGTGTTCGTTCATCCATCCCAGCAGATTCTGATTTTCCTCAGAAAAATCTTCGCAATGAGAGAAGATTTTTCTTAAACCTGAGTCCGCATGGTCTGCGAGTTCGGCTAAAAAAGCATGTGTATCCCCATCAATGTCACCAAGAAAGGCAAGGGTAGGTCGCCACGGTCTTGGTCTTACGCCAAATTCTTTAATTTCGTGTGTCGTATTGGCTTCTATGATCACAAAGCGCGCAAAATGCAACCGATCAAACCTGCTGAATGGAATCAAGCTATTACCAGGGTCAGCATGACCCGGCACTTTGTTCATCGAGGCCAACAAGGCGCGCAGGTTTTTCAGCTGCCCAACACGCACCGTCGCAGTAATCATGAAAGTAGATTGAGGTGTCATGGTTTTCTATCTCAAGTAAACATTTACACGACTTCTTATTTAATATCGCTTCGTGTCAAGGCGAAATCCAGGACACGCGTTTTACCCCACCACACTTTCCCAAGATAAACACCGGGTTCGACTTCACGAATCTCATCGCGGATCACTTTGGCAATGAATGAAGTTTTAGAATAATCAATGACGATGGTATCTTTCCCATCAAGCCAGCTTTTGTCGCGATATACTTTTGCGACAATAAATGTCAGACCAAACGGTGTAATTTTGTTGACAAGAACACCTGCCTGGCCACCTGGGCAAAATAGATCAAACACTTTGCCTTGCCAAGCAAAGAGGCGTGCAAAGGCAGCTACGATTTTTGAGAAGATTGACCCTGCCAGAATTGCTGTGCCACGGGTATCACCCGCTGGAATATTTCCCGGTGTGGCATTGCGATAGATTTCATCTAATTCCTCGCGTGACTTACTCAACCAGGCTCTTACCGTATTATTCATTTCAGTTACTCCTTATAACTCTTACAGAATTGATCAAAGTCACAAAGTCAATAATTTGAGTAACACTGCAATAGTTGCTGACTACAAATAACACTTGATTAGACTAAAAATTACGCTTCCTTGAAGAAAGCTGAAATAAGCAAAAACCTTAATTTAGTCTCAGGATAATGCTTAAAAAAACAAGAGCAAGAAAGTTTGTAAAGCGATGAAGTCGAACTTTAAAGTATCTCCTGTAACACTTCACGCGGAACTTGCTTGGCTTGCATGATGATGCTAAGACATAACAAAGAGGCAGGCAATAATGCAATAGCATACAATTTCTATTTCTCAGTGCACGATTTTGCAAGCACATGGCTGCGCTGTAATGCCTTGGTATGGAACACTCATTTACTGCGACGTTAATGTGACCGAAGGCATTATCTAATTTTCATGGATTCGCTGAGTGCAGGGATGCAAAGTTCTATGAAACAATAGGCATAATCGCGTAAATAGTGATTCTGGCGAATCGAGATATGGGTCGTATTTTTTTCAAATAGATGCGAACCATCGAGTCTGACGAGCATAGCGTCCCGTTCTGGCACAAATGCTACCGATGCGATGATGCCTACACCCAGCCCAAGTGCGACATAGGTTTTAATTACATCGGCATCCAGAGCAGACATGGCGATATCGGGCACTACGCCCGCTTGGGAAAATGCATGATCAATCCGTGACCGTCCGGTAAAGCCGTGGTGATAGGTAATAATCGGGTATTCTGCGATGGCTTCGAGCGTAAGGGGATGAACCGATTGCAGGGGATGGCCAGCAGGCACGATGATGGCATGGTGCCATGTGTAATAGGGAAAAGAGACTAAATCGACGGTGTTTTCCAGCGCTTCCGTCGCAATGCCGATGTCTGCCTGGCCGCCAAGCAGCATGGATACGATTTCACCCGGGCTGGATTGATGAAGCGCCAAGTGTACCTTGGGAAATATTTTCTTAAACTTTTCTACTACGGTTGGCAAGGCATATTGAGCCTGCGTGTGGGTTGTGGCGACAGTTAACTGGCCTTGATCGTGCTGACTGAACTGTTCGGCCAGGCGCTTGATATTTCGGGTATCCAGCAAGATACGTTCAACAATCTTGACCAGTTCTTTGCCCGGTTCAGTCAGTCCGGTCAGTCGCTTGCCTTTGCGGATAAATAATTCAATACCTAGCTCGTCTTCCAGGTCCTTGATATGCTTGCTGACGCCGGATTGCGAGGTAAACAAGGCATTGGCTACCTCCGTCAGATTGTAGTGCTGGCGAACGGTCTCACTGATGATGCGAAGTTGCTGGAAATTCAATGGTTAATTCCTTTGCTGATATTTGATTACGCTATCTTAGCCCGAATATTTCATAAATTCGCGTGATGATCACGCAGGATTTTGATTAATAGGGAAGTTTTGAGAAAGAGGGGTGTGGTGATTCATACACCCGACTGAACAAAATCTTTCTTATTAATCAAAAGGTAAGTGAGGACACGTGCCAATTTATGAAATATTCGGGTTAGTGTGATTGATGAGGAAACAGATCGAGACGGCGCGGTTTGATAAAAACCCGATCACCCTTTGCTAACTGTAATTCACGGAAACGTTCTTTGCTGATCTCGGCTTGGACAAGATTCCTGTCCTGATGATCTTCACGGGTGAGTTCCAGTCTCACTACCGGCCCAACTGAGAGAATATGACTGACACGCGCAGGCAATGCCGAGTCACCATTAAGGAACCGGTCGACTTCGATATCGTGCGGTCGCACATAAGCGATTGCAGCCAGATCTTCCGCTTCAGCGTGTTCGGGCGCATCGATTTCGATATCGCCAATCCAGGCGCGGCCTTGATGTATCCGGCCATGGAACAGATTGACATGCCCCAGAAATTCGTACACAAACGGGTTGACTGGCTGCTCATAGACTTCATCGGGTGTTCCAGCCTGCTCGATCCGCCCCTCGTTCATGACCACAACCCGATCGGATACTTCCAGTGCTTCTTCCTGATCATGGGTGACAAAAACACTGGTGATAGGCATCTCATCATGCAGTCTTCGCAGCCAGGAGCGTAATTCCTTGCGCACCTTGGCATCGAGTGCGCCGAATGGCTCATCCAATAGCAGTACTTTGGGTTCCACCGCTAAGGCGCGGGCCAAGGCAATACGCTGGCGCTGGCCGCCAGAGAGCTGATGGGGATAGCGGTCTGCCAGCCAGTCGAGTTGCACCAGTTTCAGCAGATGAGTGACGCGCTCGTGGATTTCCTGATTTTTCAGACGGCTATGCCGGGGGCGAACACGCAGTCCAAAAGCGACGTTCTCAAAAATCGTCATGTTACGGAACAGCGCATAATGCTGGAATACAAAACCTACTTGCCGGTCACGAACATGCTGACGGGTTGCATCTTCGTCATTAAACAGCACTTGGCCCGTATCGGCTGTTTCCAGTCCTGCAATGACGCGCAGTAAGGTGGTCTTGCCCGATCCTGAAGGTCCCAGTAACGCCAGCAGTTCGCCTGCATGGATTTTCAGGTTGATGTCGCGCAATGCGGCAAATGAGCCGAATTGCTTGTGGAGATGGCGTATTTCAATGCTCATGGCTTAATTTTCCTTTTTGTGGGGTTACTTTTGATTCGACGAAAGTTTTGATGGCAAGCGTAATTAAGGCGAGCAACGCCAGGAGCGATGCGACTGCAAATGATGCCGCATAGCTGTATTCGTTGTAGAGAATCTCGACATGCAGCGGTAAAGTATTGGTATTGCCGCGAATATGCCCAGACACCACCGAAACCGCGCCGAATTCACCCATTGCGCGCGCATTGCACAGGATGATGCCGTATAACAGACCCCATTTAATGTTAGGGAGTGTGATGCGCCATAACGTCTGCCAGCCACTTGCACCGAGTACCACAGCGGCTTCTTCCTCCTCCGTTCCCTGCGCCTGCATCAATGGGATCAGCTCACGGGCAATGAATGGCACCGTTACAAAAATCGTTGCGAGCACAATGCCGGGCACTGCAAAGATGATTTTGAGGTCATGTTCAATCAGCCAGGGTCCTAGCCAGCCTTGCAGACCGAACACCAGTACATAGATCAATCCGGCAACGACAGGTGATACCGAGAAGGGTAGATCAATCAGCGTGATCAGGATGTTCTTGCCATGGAATTCGAATTTGGCGATCGCCCAGGCAGCCGCTACGCCAAATACCAGGTTAAGCGGTACGGCAATCGCCGCGGCAGTCAGGGTAAGTTGAATCGCTGCAAGGGCATCTGGCTCCGTGATCGCGGCAAAATAGACATCCACTCCTTTCTTGAGCGCTTCGTAAAATACCGAAATCAGGGGCACGAACAGAAACAGCGCCAGAAACGTGAGCGCCAGCCCGATCAGCATCCAGCGTACCCAAGCTGGTTCCTGGGTAATGATCGTCTGCTGTTGTATTTTGATTGGGTGAGAAAGGGTTATCGTGGTCATTGAGGGTCTCTCAGGCTAATGCGTTGCGACGGCGGCTCCACCATTGCAACAGGTTGATAATGAGTAACAGAACAAAAGAGATGAGCAGCATGACGACCGCAATGGCGGTTGCACCAGCATAGTCATACTGTTCCAGTTTGGTAATGATCAGAAGCGGCGTGATTTCCGAAATCATGGGCATATTGCCAGCGATGAATATGACCGATCCGTATTCTCCGATAGCGCGCGCAAATGCCAGCGCAAAACCTGTCATGAGTGCCGGAAAAATAGTCGGAAAAATGATCCGCAAGAAAGTCTGTAGCCGGTTCGCACCCAGCATGGCTGCCGCTTCTTCCAGTTCGGTCTCGATATCTTCCAGCACCGGTTGCACCGTGCGCACCACGAACGGCAGGCCAATAAACGTCAGCGCTACGTAGACGCCAAGAGGGGTAAAAGCCACCTTGATGCCGAGCGGCTCGAGGAATTGACCGATCCAGCCATTGCCGGCATATAGGGCCGTAAGGGCAATGCCTGCCACAGCAGTGGGCAGGGCAAACGGCAAGTCTATCAGGGCATCAACGATCCGTTTGCCAGGAAATTGATAACGAACCAGCACCCAGGCCACCAGCAACCCGAATGCGGCGTTGGTCAGGGCAGCGGCAAATGAGGCGCCAAATGTCAGTTGATAGGAAGCCAGCACACGCGGCGAAGTCACTGTGGCCCAGAACTGCGGCCAGGGCAATTCAGCAGTACGGATGAACGCGGCCGAGAGCGGGATCAGGACGATCAGACTCAGATAGAGTAACGTAAATCCCAACGCCAGATTAAATCCTGGTAACACGCTATGCTGCTTGAATGTACTCACCTTATAACTCCTAAAGAATTCAATTTTTCTTATCTACTTAGGGCATTTGTACTCAATCCTGGTGCGGAATTTCTTGGGTCAATCGGGCGAAATCGTATGGATGGCCCGTGCTGGTTTGCTCAGATAATTTCCTTGCAGATAATCTGCCCCAGCACGTCTGGCGGCGGTTAACTGATCAAATGTTTCAATATTCCACACCAGGATACTTGCTCCGAAATGGTGTATTGTCTTGATGAGGGCATCAACTGCATTATGATGTAACAGATCGTATGCCTCGATCCGCACGATGTCCGGATACAAACTGCCCAGTTCTGATATCCAATTGCTGCTTGAGTCGCTGTAATGAGCCGCAATCTGGTAGCCGCGTGAGCGATAGTTATTAATGACCCTGCGCAGTAATTCCTTGTAACGATTGATGATGGGGGGAATTTCAATCGTGACTCGAGAAGTTCTCACGCCAATCAGGTTAAGGAAATCTTCAAACGCACGACCATGATCAGTTTTAACGTTCTCCAGAAGACGAGGATGCACGCTTATAAACAATTTGCCTGGACTGGAAGTTTTATTGAAATAATTGAGGGCATGAATTGCTCGGCATAAACGATCCAGGTTAACCAGTTGTGCATCATTGGCAGCCTGGGCAAAAATTTGCCAGGGTGAAAGTGCAATTTCTCGATTCGACTCTGAACGGATATAGGCGGTATGCCCAATGGTTTTATTTTGAATCGTATTGACAATGGGCTGAAAAGCACTGGTTAGCTTGCAACGATAGAAATGCCCACTTATCCAATCGTCTTCGGCACGTTCCAGCGGATAGTCTGTAGCCGATTGAATCAACTCAAATTCATCTTCAGCGATAAAAATATTGGTTGAGGGGATGTTCATAGGAAAATTCCTGTTAGATAAGGTGTTGATCTGCGCGGCAGGAGCCGTCTCTTGCTCATGTTAATTTCTCAAAAGCTGTAGCAATGACAGCAACCTTCATCGATTTTTTCCTTGTTCAATAATTTATGTTTGAGTTCATGTGCGGAATGACGGCAATAGATCAGGGGAATACCTTTACGGCTGGCCTTGTTCTTCAGCGAGTTCGCCAAACTATGACTGACGTAGTCACACACCATGACAATCAGCCGCGTGTTATTGGATAGTGAACGTTTGAGAAATCCTTTTTTGCGGCCGCTCCAGTGTTCGACATGGGTATGCCCTTGCGCAATCACTTGGCGTTTAAGCGACTCAACTTGATCTCCGCCTACAATTAATACACTCATGTTTTTTCCTTACATTACGTTTATCGCTCATATTGGGGATGTGCTTGCACAATATCCCCTGTCTGGTTATTTCAGATAGATTTGGTCAAATGTCCCGCCGTCATCAAAGTGAACTGTCTGTGCATTTTTCCAGCTGCCGAACGCATCATCGATTTTGAACAGTTTGATGGCCGGGAATTGCTTGGCATACTTTGCGGCAATTTTTTCATCCGTTGGCCGGTAGAAATGTTTGGCGGCAATTTCCTGGCCTTCCTCCGAATAGAGATACTGGAGATAAGCTTCAGCGATCTTGCGTGTGCCTTTCTTGTCGACGATCTTGTCGACCAGGGTAACAGCGGGTTCTGCCAGGACGCTGAAGGAAGGCACGACGATTTCAAATTTATCCTGACCATATTCCTTGAGCGCCAGAAATGCTTCGTTCTCCCAGGAAATGAGCACATCGCCAATGCCACGCTCTATGAATGTGGTCGCTGAACCCCGTGCACCGGAATCCAGTACCGGCACGTTCTTGATCATATCTGCGACAAATTCTTTTGCTTTGGCTTCACCAAATTGCTGTCTGCCGTATTCCCAGGCAGCGAGATAATTCCAGCGTGCGCCGCCGGATGTTTTAGGGTTAGGCGTGATTACTGAAAGACCTGGTCTGGCGAGATCGTTCCAGTCTTTGATGCCTTTCGGGTTTCCTTTGCGTACCAAAAGAATGATGGTTGAGGTATAAGGCGCGCTGTTACGGGGCAAACGTGTTTGCCAATTTTCTGGGAGCAGCTTCCCATGCGCTGCAATCGCATCAATATCGCCCGCCAATGCGAGCGTGACTACATCGGCATCCAGTCCATCGATCACGGAGCGGGCTTGCTTGCCGGAGCCACCATGAGATTGCCGGATGGTGACTTTTTCTCCGGTCTGTGCTTGCCAGTGTTTGCTGAATGCAGGATTGAATTCCTGATAGAGCTCGCGCGTTGGATCATAGGAAACATTCAATAATGTCTTGTCTGCAGATGCATGACTTCCCATCAGTAAGCTTGTTACCAACAGAGTGATTTTTAGCCATTTGTTTGTTTTCATATTTTTTCCTTTAATAGATAAGGTATGGGTTATTTGAACGCTTTATTTAAATGCGCGAATCGATACTTCAACATAGAAAAAGTTTGAACTGTCTCTATGTTCTCCAAGTGCCGCCAATTGCCTGTTTTTGGTGAATTCACCGTTTATAAAGTGCGAATACCCTATGGTGGTGTCGACCAGCGGTGCCAATTTGTAATTGATGCGGGCATTGATCGATTGCCCGATAAAATCTCCACTCTCTCCGGTCTTGTCGCGATTGTTGGGATTGGGAGTTGAAATGTTCAAAAGATTGTTGAGCCGATCGGTGTCACTGGCTAGCCAGAACCAGCTATAGCCCCCGTCGATGGAAATATCCTTGTGCGGAGAAAACTCAAATACCAGCTTGGGCGCTTTGACGTTCTCCATGATGAGATAGTCATCGGGTGACCAGGGACGTGCAAACCCGAAGAATCGTTCGAAACGATTGTCGACACGGTCGTTAGGATCACGGTCACCACTGACAAAGCCATAAAAGGCGCTGAGCCGCGGCTTCCAGTCATGTTTGAAGCTGTAGCCAAATTCAAGCAGGTAAGACCAGGCAGACTTTTTCACACCATTATCTCGGCCAAACTGATAGATGGCACCCAGATCGAAATCGATGTTGGTATTCGGCAACACGCCGTAAGCACGTATGGCTGGTGAATAGATATCGCGTTCAGCCTGCTTGCCATCTCGGGCATCTTGCTTGAGGCCCATGAAATAGGGCTGCAGCGTGATCACATCGGACCACTTGCGCCAATTTCCCACTGCACCGTAAAACCATTGACTTTTATTGCGGCCATCAAAATCATCGATGTCGCGGAGGATCGGCTGCATTCCCCAGGTATCGAGTTCCCAGTCATTGGCTTCTTGTCCGAACGTGACGCGAAAGCCTTCAAAATTGTTGGTGGTGTTACGCCACTGGTTGTTACCGAGCAAACGTCGGTCTACTGCTTCCCAGGACATACGGCCACCGCGAATTCTGATTGGGCGCTGATTCCCCAGATCATCCTGTCCCAGGGCGCCTTTAAAATACAGTTCACCATAGGTCTGAATCAGCTCATAGGGATTCCAGTCACGATTATCCCTTGGAAACTCACTGTTATAGCCCCGCGAATCCTGAAATTCGATCGCCATGCGAAACGGATCCACAATATTTCTGATGCCTAGATACGCACGGGTCCGCATCAGGAATTGGTGATCGGTTAGGAGATTGTTGCGCCGGATATCGCCATCACGCAGCTCATAGCGTGTACGGTGATCCAATCCGAGATCCAGCCAGTCGAGATCCTTGAAAGCTTCGATATCTGTCTTGGCCAGGTTACGCACATACCGGGGAGGATCAGACTCTGGGTGTGTGCTATAGCTGCGCGCACGCTGAAAATAAGTCGTTTTCCGGGGTGCTTCGGGTTTGGCTGCTGCAGGTTGCGCAGTCGGTTGCGTAACTGGCTGCATTGCTGGTTGCTCTTTGGGTTTAGTCGCCCACTTGTAGGGATCCTCGCTGCCTGCTTGAGTGACTTGCAGGGCGACCTGCTGGGTAGCTCGAGTATCCTCAGGTAGTAAAGAGCGTTCATTTGCCTGGATTGAGGTAATAGGCAATATGTTGGCTGTAACAAGCAATAGGGTTCGCCAAGCGTATTTCATTCATCTCTCCCAAATGTCCTTCCGGTAATCCGGTCAGGCCATTGCTGTATATTTTCTTCTTTCTCCAGTTTTCTGGTCGAGGTGATGGTTGGCTTTAGATGAAACATGATTTGAATATATTAAATTTTTAATTCATTATTTAATTTTGTGAATAGAGCCAGCGTGATGGATGCGAATCTTTTCTCGGCACTCGATCTGCACGATCTGGCCGTCATGAATCACGATCTCGACTGAGCCGTATTGAATACTGGTAATGGCTCGCAGAATCTCCTGCTTGATGTTCTGGGAAACTGGCCGGCCGTTTTCTGGTGTCGTGCTGTTTGTCATTGCGCTGGAATAATGTGTTGACTCAATGGTTGGGCACTTTACCAGTCATTCTATATATATAAAAATAATATTAATTCATTTCTTTATCACTATTTCATATATGTAAAATTGGCTCTGCAAAAATTGATTTGCGGATCAATTCGTGAAAATGATTCCAGGCGGTTTTTTCACAAATTATGAGAACATGTCTAATAGCCCGAATATTTCATAAATTGGCACGTGCCCTCACTTGTCTTTTGATTAATAAGAAAGATTTTGCTCAGTCGGGTGTATGAATCACTACACCCCTCCTTCTCAAAACTTCCCTATTAATCAAAATCCTGCGTGATCATCACGCGAATTTGTGAAATATTCGGGATAGACGCGATACGCTAGAGCGGTTGATTCAAAGTAGCTCATTATTTTCTTGCAGTTGTTGAGAAATGTATTTTGGGCAGTATGGTAGACTCTAACCATGGTTGCAGACATCATAAAATCTAGCTGAATTGTCACATGGAAGAACGGTAAGCACGCGATGAATGAAAGAAGCTGGGACCGTTTATTGAAGTCGATAGAAGACGGATTGGTTGTGCCTGTGCTGGGTCCGCAAACTCTGATTGCTGAGGGTCGCAATGATTCCTTTCAGGCACAGGTTGCGCGTCGACTTCTGCAATTTTATGACAGTGATGCTGGCAGTAATCCGCTGCCGCCCTTTCACGAATTGAACGAAGCCGTCACGCGCCTCAAGCGCGATCATTCTATCCAGGATTTGTATGGTGATATTCATGATGCGATCGAGCAACTCACCCCTAGAAGCGAAGCGGCTATACCGGAGCCGGTCAAGCAAATTGCCGCCATTACGCACTTCCGGTTGTTTGTAACCCTGACGCCGGATGAGCTGCTTGCCCGCAGTCTGAGGACGCGGTGTGCAGTCAATGAGATCGTTCATTCTCCCTATTTGCCCACGAGCGAAGGCACGGATTTACCCACCGACTGGCTGTCGCGCCAGGGAGAAGTGTATCTGCTCTATTTGTTTGGCAAATCCAGGCCTGCTCCCATGTTCGCGATCCACGATGAAGACATTCTGGAATACGTGCATAACATCATCGCGCGCGGCAGTCATGTACCGGTCAAATTTTTTGCCGAATTGCAGCAGCGTAACTTGCTGCTGATCGGTTGCAATTTTCCTGAGTGGCTGAGCCGATTCTTCCTGCGTTTGACCAACCAGCGACGGCTCTCGGATACGCAAAGAAAACGCGAGTGGTTGATCGAAGCGTTGAAGCCTGAAGAGGAGCTGATTTATTTCTTGAAAAGCTACAGCGAAGGAACCGAAATGCTGTCTGATATCTCGCCGGCAGCATTTATTGCCGAATTGCATCAACGCTGGCTGGCACGCCATGGTGCGGTAGACGCGTCCGTATCCCCGCAAACCGAGGTGATTCCCCTCAATACCCTGTTTTTCATCAGCTATTGCCGTACGCCTGATTTTCCTGCAGCTGCTAAATTGGTGGAATCATTAAAATCGTTGGGTGTGGCAGACAATGAAATCTGGTTCGACAAATCAGCGATCGAGCCGGGGCAGAATTTCCGCGAACGTATTCTGAAGGGAATCCGCACATGCCGCTATTTCGTACCGCTGATCTCCAGTTCGGCTGATCAACTGGATGAAAAGTTTTTCCGGCGTGAGTGGAACGAAGCCCTGGACCGGAGTAAATCGATTCAAGGCAGAACATTCGTCATTCCCATGATCGTTGATCAAGCTTATGATCCCGAGCAATATCAGCGTGTACCGCGCGAGTGGAAGGATGCTCTGGATTTTGGCCATGCGCCGGGCGGTGTTCCTAATGAACAGACAAATGCGTTATTAAAAAAACTCATCCGGTCCGAGCGACAACGCGATATTTAAGCGATGAATAACCTTCCTACACCGCTAGCGACAGGCATTCCTGATTCAATTCCCACTCATAGCGATACGAGAACGGGAGTTACGCTGACGGCGCAATCGCCATGGCCAGGGCTGGCGGCTTACGATGAGAGCGCGAGCGATTTCTTTTTTGGCCGTAAAGAGGAAGCTGCCGAGCTCGCGCGGATGATTCGTCCGGCGCCCCTGACTGTGCTGTATGGTAAATCGGGGCTTGGCAAGACATCATTGTTACAGGCAGGGCTTTATCCGCTCTTGCGTGCTGAACATTATTTTCCTGTGCACCTGCGGCTTGATTTTGCGCCATCGGCATTACTGTCTCCACTCGAGCAGGCGGTGCAGAAACTGCAGGAAGCGCTTATAGCAGCGGGTGCGGAATTTCCGGAGCCGGCAAAAAACGAAAGCTTGTGGGGCTATCTGCATCGACGCGGGTTGGAAATCTGGAGTCAAGACAATTATCTACTGACACCGGTGCTGGTTTTCGATCAATTCGAAGAAATTTTCTCTCAAGGCGAGCGGGCGCCTGATCAGGTGCAGCTTACGCTGAATGCGCTGGCCGATCTGATCGAGAACCGCATTCCCAGTGAATTCACCGCCGGAGAAACCAGCCGGCGTGTCCTCTCTGAATTGGATTTACAGGCGCAACGCTATCGTGTTGTGCTGTCCTTCCGCGAAGATTTTCTACCCGAGATTGAAGGCTGGCAGAGGCAAGTGCCTTCCTTGTTGCGTAATCGTTTGCGTTTGCTGCCCATGTCTCGCGAGCGGGCCATTGAGGCTGTCACGGCGGCGGGGGCTGCCGTGCTGGCAGCAGGGGTCGCCGGACCGCTGGTCGATTTCGTCGGTAATCTCGATTCAGCTACAGCGAGTGCGTTGCCGGTGATCGAGCCTGTGCTGCTGAGTCTCTGTTGCTACCAACTTAATCAGCGCCGCCCACCCGATGGCAAGATTGATATTGAGTTATTGCGTCAGGCTGGCCAGGATATTCTTCAGGATTTTTATGACGAAGCGCTGGCAGGGATGCCCGCATCTGTTTCAGAGTTTATCGAAACCCATTTGATTCAGGGTGATCGTTATCGCAGCAGCTATCCTGTCGATCAGGCATTACAGGATGGATTCTTGACAAAGGTGCAGCTTTCGCTGCTGGCAAGTAAGCACCGGTTGCTACGTATCGACCCGCAATTAGGCGTCAACCGCATCGAGTTGATTCACGATCGGCTGGTCAGTGTCGTCAGCAAAGCCCGTGATGAGCGTTTACGACAGCTGGAGCTGCAGCGTCTCCGGGCGGAGGAAGAAGAGCACCGTCGCCGGATGGCGCTCGAGACCGCGCTGGAAAAACAGGCTACGGCAGAAGCGCTGGCAGCGGAACGGCTGAAAGCAACAGAAAGGGCGCAAGCGGATGCAGCACGGTTACGTAAGCAGGCGCGGCAACTGCAAGGTGCATTATTGACGGTCTTTATTCTGGCGGCAGTGGCTACTTATTTGTATTATGATGCCAGCACCGAAAAAAAAGAGAGAAAGCTGGCGCAGCGCGAAGCACTCAGCCTCCGTCTGGTATCAGAGAGTCTGGATATTTCTGGAGGTGCACGTCCAGGCGGAGACGAACGTGCAATCTTGCAACTGCTTGCCGCGCAACAGATCGTCCCTGGTAACAAGAAAGTGGATGCGGCGCTTATTACGACCTTGAATAGGAAACATAATACTCAAAAAATCTGGGCTGTAGGCGCGCCAATCACTGCCATTGCGTTCAATCCTGATGGGACACGCTTGATTTCTATTGGCGATGATGGGGTGCTGCGCTGGTGGGATCCTCTTACAGGACAAGTGCTCGGTGAATCGCTGGCTATTACCGAGAAAGAGATAGTGAGTGTCGCCATTTCACCTGATGGTAAGCGATTGGCAACCGGGAATGCCGATAAGATGCTGAGTCTGTGGAATATCGATACAGGGCAACTTGTCAGCGAGTTAAAAAGCGATGAGCCTACCTACAGCATGGCTTTTTCACCTGATGGCAACCGCTTGATCACAGGAAGTAAGGGCATGTTTCGACTGTGGGAGCTTCGAACTGGCCAACCGATTGGCGAGCCCTGGCATGGGCATGAAGGAGCTATCCGCAGTATCGCCTTTTCCTCTGACGGTAGCCGGATTGTTTCGGGGGGCGAGGATAAGATGCTACGCCTTTGGAATATTCGCACGAGACAGCCGATAGGCGAACCGCTACGGGGTCATAACGGCACTATTACCAGTGTTTTTTTCTCCCTTGATGGCGCCCGAGTGGTTTCAGGTAGCGAAGATAAAACGCTGCGACTGTGGGATAGCCGTACCGGTCAACTGATTGGCGAGCCCTTGCGCGGACATGAAAGCGCAGTTATGAATACTATATTTTCACTTGACGGCAAACTGATTGCATCAGCCAGTCGTGATGCCACGCTGCGATTATGGGATGCCAGCAATGTTCAGTTTGTCGATGTGCCGCTGCAAGGACACGAAGATATGGTGACGAGCGTGGTATTTAGTCCGGATGGCACACGCATTTTATCGGGTAGCGACGATAAAACGCTGCGGTTATGGGATGCCAAAACCGGTGAACCGATTGGTGAGCCGATGCGAGGCCATGAAGGAACACTCAATGGCGCCGTATACAGCCCCGATGGCGCACGTATTGTCTCGGCTGCAAGCGATAAGACGCTGCGGCTATGGAATGCGCATACCGGTCAGCCGATCGGCAAACCCTTGGAAGGGCATGAAGACGGTGTGGAGAGTGTTGCCTTCAGTCCCGATGGCACACGGATTGCCTCAGGCGGTAAAGACAATACAGTGCGACTGTGGGATGCAAATAGCGCTCAGCCGATCGGTGAACCGATGCGGGGGCATAAGGAAATGGTGAGAAGCGTGGCTTTCAGTCCTGATGGTGCGTTCATCGTTTCAGGAAGTTACGATCATACCTTGCAGCGATGGGACGTGAATACGCGTCAGCCCGTCGGCGGGCCGATGCATGGACACACAGGGCATGTGGTCAATGTCACCTATAGTCCGGATGGGCAATATATTGTTTCAGGTAGCAAAGATAAAACCGTGCGGTTGTGGAATGCGCATACCGGTCAACCTGTCGGCGAGCCGTTAGTGGGGCACGAAGAGCGCGTCAACAGCGTAGCTTTCAGCCCTGATAGCCGTCGTATTGTTTCAGGCAGTCACGATGGCATGCTCCGGCTATGGGATGTAAACAGCGGCCTGCCGATAGGTAATCCGATGCCTGGACACCTGGGATCGGTATCGAGCGCGGTATTTAGTCCCGATGGTACGCGCATCGTATCCGGCAGTGCCGACAAGACACTGCGCCTATGGCCTGCCACCACGGCATGGGTCGATGCGCTTTGTGGCAAACTGACTCGCAACATGAGTTCAATGGAATGGCATGAGTGGGTGTCGCCTGATATTACCTACCGAAAACAATGTGCTGATTTGCCGGTTTCCGAAGACAAAGCTCCGCTCAATGAAGCATCCCCGTCATAACCTATTACCAATATACGATTATTGCGACTATGATGCATTAAGAATCCGTCGTGATCCAGCTCTGCATCTACGATTTCATCCATAATCCCAGCCAGGTGCTGTTTTCTGCTGCCAGCACTGTTTCGCATTCCATTACCCAGTCTGCTGATGTCGTTTCATCAATCGATATTCTCAGTTTGATGTCTTCAAGCTGATTGGCCGTGGCACGATAAGCTGGAATCAGTTTATCAAAACGGCCAGCTTCAAGATGCGATACCACCACGCCCCCCAGCGTAGTCAGAACAGCAGCAATAGCTGCCAGATCAATGGCAACGAGGGGAGTGGCTGCTAATGCTGCAATAAGGGCGGCTGCGAGCGAAAATCCCCATTCCAAAGTATGCAATCTCCGGGAGTAGATATCATATTGCGTGGATCGATCGCGGTAATACTTGATCTGTGTATCGATTCGCTGCGCCATATATTCATTCAGGCCCAGATCTTGCCTGGGACAACTGCCTACACTTTGAGCTTTTTTCTCAAAGAGGAGCAGATCGCTTACTTTGTTTTCGATCTCGTTTTTTTGGTTAAGAAGAAGACTGTCGCGTGTATGAGAATCGTGGTATTGGCCAGCCTGGGTAGCATAGAGGAAAGCTTCTCTTTTTAAGACTTCAGACGCCATGCGTGCACGCAAGTGGCGATCGATGACATCCTTGTTCAGCCACCTTGCGGTGATAAACGTGGCAAACGCAAGACTGACCGCACTCAGCACGGCAAGGTAGGTCGCAATATCCGGGCTGATTTGCTGCGCGGCAAATGCTGCAAATAAAGCGCCCAGGATGGAAGCGATAAAGGTTGAGTAGCGCGCGCGATCAGTCGCTGATTTTAGAGCATTCGCTGTTTCTGACCAGGTGGCCTGGCGGTCGGCGACGGATTCTAAGATGGACATCATGAGGTCTCTCCTGTCGATCAGTTGCAAACAGACACATCGCTGCCCTATGAGCTTATGGCTGTTCAATTGTAATACTGAAATGTGGTGTATTGTAAAGTTGTTCTGAAGTGAGTTTTCTTACAATGCCTAAATTACTGCAAAACAATCTGACATAGAATTTATGAATAGTGATAAGGTTATCTCGACATTATCCATATGGTTGATCGATTTCATGAAAGGAATGAAGGGTATGCATGATTGCCTTGGGAATAGCTCATGTTGAGTATTCGTGCATATCATGCATGGATTAACCGTCTGCAAACCCTGCTGTTGATTTGTTTGCTGCTGGGTATTTTGATCCTCACGGGTTGGTTATTATTCGGTGAAGAGGGCCTGTGGTTAATCATTCTGGTCAGCGTGACCATCCTGCTGATAGGGCCCGCTGTGGCCTCGCGACTGACCCTGATACTCTACCGTGCTCGCCCTATTACACAGCATGAAGCGCCTGAGCTGTGGCGCATCATAGCGTTCCTCGCGGCACGGGCCGAATTAACCAGTGTGCCAACGTTGTACTATGTGGCGAGTCCCCTGGTCAATGCATTCACCGTTGGTCACCGGCGACATGCTGCCATTGCACTTACCGACGGTTTATTGCGTTACCTGTCGATACGTGAGCTTGCTGCTGTGCTGGCTCATGAGACTGCGCACGTCGCGAACGGTGACCTTTTTGTCATGGGTTTGGCAGCTTATATAAGCCGACTCATACGTGTACTTGCATTGGCTGGCCAGATCCTGTTGTTCTTCATGCTACCTTTCGTATTTTTCGGCTATGTGACAATTAACTGGATGGTTCTCCTTCTGCTATTCTTCTCACCTCATTTGGCTTTGCTGCTACAACTGGGGCTTTCGCGCGTGCGGGAATTTGACGCTGATCTCAAGGCTAGCCAACTCACTGGTGATCCTGAAGCGCTGGCATTGGCACTTGCCAAGATCGAGCGAGTCAGCCGTTCTTGGCAAGCGTGGCTGTTTCCTGGCTGGAGCAATCCTCAATCTTCTTGGCTCAGAACACACCCTGCCACTGAGGAACGCATCTGGCGTTTACGATTACTTCGTGCTACCTCCAATATTCAGTAGCTGGCCTAGTTTATCTCCCATGCTGTCTGCTCGCCGGCGCATTCATCGTCACGCTGGTATCTTGGCGGTATTTGGCATTAACATCACCCAAAAAAACAGAAGGTTTTTTTTACGATAGGCAAAAACTTTAACCTGGATTGCAATTTGTTTCAGCAAATCGTCTGCTGGTTAATGCAAAATTCATACACCCAGGCTGCAGAACCACTTCGATTTCCTGCGTTTGCCCATCGCGCATGACTGATAGTCGTACTGTATCGCCAACCTTGAAGTCATCGATACGCGCAAATAGCTTGGAAACGGAATGGATGCTTTTACCCTGAACAGCCACGATCACATCATTCGGAATAATGCGGCCGTCACGGGTCAAGATGGCTGCTTTTAAACCCGCTCTATCGGCTGCTGAACCAGGGGATATCCGTAGCACGACCACACCTTCGATGCCAAGCATAGCCATGATTCGCTCATTGAGCCGCTCATCAACTTCAATACCCAGCGAGGGGCGGATGTATCGACCTTTGTCGATGAGTTGCGGTACTACGCGCATGACAGTATCGACCGGCACAGCGAAGCCGATACCCGCGGATGTGCCGCTTGGACTGTAGATGGCGGTGTTGATGCCAATCAGGCGCCCTGCTGAATCCAGCAGGGGGCCACCAGAATTACCAGGGTTGATTGCTGCATCGGTCTGAATCAAATGCTCGATGGTAGATCTGCCACTTTCGCTAGTGAGCGCACGATCCAGCGCAGAGACAATGCCAGTGGTCAACGTCCAGTCGAGTCCAAAGGGGTTGCCGATGGCGAAGACTTTTTGCCCAACTTTCAGGTCATGGCTGGTGCCTATCGGAACAGGGGGTGGGCGCTTGAAGCCAACGCCAATTTTCAATACTGCTATATCATGTGCCGGACTTACGCCCACCAGAGCGGCTTTGTAGTCACGCCCATCAGCCAGTTTGACCATTGCTTCACTGGCATCCTCAATCACATGGAAATTAGTCACGACGTGGCCTGCATCATCCCAAACAAAGCCTGAGCCTGTGCCTCTGGGAACGGAAAATACGTTGCGCGTCCAAATATCACGGACTAGCGTGGCCGTTGAGATAAATACCACCGAGTCGCGGGATTTCTCGAAAAGCTCGATGGTCGTGCGCTCATCCGCAGCCAAGTCACCACGCGCCGTCACCGTACGTACGCCACCCTCGTGAGGCGTGAAAAGTGATTCAATGAGAGGCAATGACCACCATAGCAGTATCAAAGCCGCAACGGCCCCTGTGAACATCATTAGCCGACGCAAAAAAGGATCAGGACTTGCGGGAGGGGAGGGGTACATAGCGGCTTCCTCTTGAATAATGTAAATTAACTGTGACTGGGATAAGGCATAAGAGACTTCATTCTAGTAAGAAAGCTTCTACCTGAACAGTAAAAAATCTCACCGATTATCAAGGATAAACCTTCCTGAAAGGACTGGAAAAAACTGTTACTGGACGATTGGCTAAAAGTCCATGATCTCTGCTTTGTATTTTTTGATATATTGAGCATTGTAAAAATAAATTTTATAGACAGTGAATCATGACATATTCAATTATTACTTCATTACTCGCCATCCTGATATTCCCAGCAGCAGCTCATGCTGAGAGTAAGGGGGAGGTGACGGGCTTGTGGTTAACCAAAAAACAGGACGTTGCCGTGCAGATCGGGCACTGTGGAGACGAGGGTTTGTGCGGTCATATTGCCTGGCTCAGTCCTGAAGAAGATGCAGAAAATCCAGCTTTATGCGGAACAAAAGTGCTATGGAATATGCGATCCAAGAAAGATGATCCCACCGAATGGGTAGGAGGGACGCTTTACAAAGCTGATGAGAAAAAGTATTACAGCGCCAACTTACGTTTGACAGATGCAAATACCTTGGCTCTGCGCGCGTATATTGGCGTTCCCATGCTCGGTAAGACTAAAAAGTTAACCCGTACAACAGAAAGCGCTCATCCACCTTGTCATATGCTGGATAAAGATTAGGATCTTTATCCGACGCCTTATCAAACAGATTTATGCCGATAGAGATGGCAGGTTATATCATCATGAACTGTTGGGCAGGGATTTCCAGTGCGGCTGACAAGATGCTCCGTAATGATGGGATCAAGTCGTCGCTAGTTGAGGTGGTAAAAACGGGTAGCGGATAAAAGTATGATGATAGTGCACTAACCCGAATATTTCATAAATTGGCGCGTGCCCTCACTTGCCTTTTGATTAATAAGAAAGATTTTGCTCAGTCGGGTGTATGAGTCACTACACCCCTCTTTCTCAAAACTTCCCTACTAATCAAAATCCTGCGTGATCATCACGCGAATTTATGGAATATTCGGGCTAATTCCGTATCAATTGTGCCATAACGGAAATTCAGGCAAGGTTCTGAAGAAAGTCATATCGTGATTGGGCCATAGCTGCGCATTCTCGGCGAGAGCAAGTGATTTCAGCTTGCGAATACTGGAGAGCGCTTGCTCCACGTTATCCTGCCAACAGCAGCCAGGTGCAATCTCATCAGATAAGTTCTCATTAAGATCGGCTGCATCGCCGCAGAGAATGACGGGGCGGCCTTTGGGCAAGCGAATGAACAGTGACATATGCCCTGCGGTATGTCCGGGAGTGGTGATGGCCTGGATACCGGGAGCCAGCTCATATTCACCGGCCTGCAAGCGCCATTGGTTCGAGTTGGCCAGTTCATCGGCAAATACCCCGCCATCCAATCCACTCCGGGCTGTTGCCAGCTCATCCTGGTGCACATGAACTTCACACCCGGGTAAATCATACAGACCGCCTGCGTGATCGAAATGCAGATGGCTAATAAATACTAAATCAATGTCGGAAGGCGTTAACCCTAATCGTTCAAGGTAGTGTGGAATACGCTGGTCTGCCTGCATCCTGGGTGCTTCGATAGTAGGATGCATGAAATCAAAATAACGTGTGCGCAAGGTGGGATCCGCCAGTTTGCGGTAGTCGCACCCCACGTCATACAGGATGCGACCATTGGGTGTTTCAATCAGATAAGCCAGTATGGGTGCTTCAATCCACTGTCCATGGCCACGGTTACGCGTTGAAATGATTTTTTCATAGCGTACGGTTCCGGTGAGCAATGTCCAGATTTTGAGTGCACTGGACATATTTTTGATCGCCGTAACCTGCTAATTAACGTGCGATTGGTTTATAGCGGATCCGTTTTGGCTTGGCGCCTTCTTCACCCAAACGCTGGCGTTTGTCGGCCTCATATTCCTGATAATTACCGGCATAGAAAGTAACTTGTGAATTGCCTTCAAACGCCAGGATATGCGTTGCAATCCTATCCAGAAACCAGCGATCGTGCGAGATAACCAGCACGCAACCTGCAAATTCCAGCAGCGCATCTTCCAATGCTCGCAGCGTTTCTACATCGAGGTCATTGGAGGGTTCGTCGAGCAGCAGGACGTTACCGCCGGAAATCAGCGTTTTAGCTAAGTGCAAACGCCCACGCTCCCCTCCGGAAAGCTGTCCCACCATTTTCTGCTGGTCTGGGCCCTTAAAGTTAAAACGGCCAATGTAAGCACGTGATGGCGTTTCATATTTTCCAACGGTGAGGATATCGTTCCCATCGGATACTGCTTCGAAAACGGTTTTGTCACTATCAAGGATATCGCGCGCTTGGTCGACATAGGCGATTTTAACCGTTTCCCCAATTTTGATTTCACCTGTATCAGGTTGTTCTCGACCCATGATCATGCGAAACAACGTTGATTTACCTGCGCCATTGGGCCCGATGATACCGACAATAGCACCGGGCGGTATTTTGAAGCTCAAATTGTCAATCAGTAATCGATCGCCAAAGGCTTTGGAAACATTGGTAAATTCAAAGACCTCGTTACCCAGCCTATCGGCCACTGGGATATAGATTTCCTGTGTTTCGTTACGTTTCTGATATTCCTGCGAATTGAGCTCTTCAAAACGCGCAATCCGAGCTTTGGATTTAGCTTGCCGCCCCTTGGGGTTTTGTCGTACCCACTCCAGTTCCTTTTTAAGTGCTTTCTGCCGGGCAGACTCGGAGGATTCTTCCTGTTTCAGACGAACTTGCTTCTGATCCAGCCAGCTTGAATAATTCCCTTTCCAGGGAATGCCGTGACCACGGTCAAGTTCTAAAATCCATTCGGCGGCATTATCGAGGAAGTAGCGATCATGCGTGACAGCCACCACCGTCCCAGGAAAACGTACCAGGAATTGCTCCAGCCACTCTACGGACTCGGCATCTAGATGGTTGGTGGGTTCATCGAGCAATAACATGTCCGGTTTCGACAACAGCAGCCTGCATAGCGCGACACGACGCTTTTCACCGCCTGAAAGATTCTTAATGATAGTCTCCCATTCAGGAAGACGCAAAGCATTAGCGGCTACTTCCATTTGTTGGGCAGTATCGCCACCGCTGGTTGCAATGATGGCTTCAAGGCGGGTCTGTTCTGTGGCAAGCGCATCAAAATCCGCATCTGGCTCAGCGTAAGCCGCGTAGATTTCTTCCAGCTTTTGCTGGGCACTGAATATATCACCCAATCCTTCCTGCACGGATTCGCGTACAGTCTGTTCCGGGTTAAGTTGGGGTTCCTGAGGCAAATGCCCAATCTTAAGATTGGGCATTGGCGTGACTTCACCTTCAAAATCCTTGTCTACACCGGCCATGATTTTTAATAACGTGGATTTGCCTGAGCCATTCAGACCAAGCAGCCCTATTTTTGCACCGGGAAAGAAACTGAGTGAAATATCTTTAAGAATCGCGCGCTTAGGTGGAATAACCTTGCTTACACGATTCATGATCAAAACATATTGAGCCATAAAGTAGGGGTAAAAATGTGGATTATTAGAAACTTAAATTTATATCGTTACCCTAAAATTGGGAGTTTTTTGTTGCTGATAGATTAAATACCAGAGACTTGGCCTCCAAAGCCATAGAGGGCAGTCATGCGTAAGCTGGTACATTTATTTGATTGATGGCGTTATTAACCCGAATATTTCATAAATTGGCACGTGCCCTCACTTGTCTTTTGATTAATAAGAAAGATTTTGCTCAGTCGGGTGTATGAGTCACTACACCCCTCTTTCTCAAAACTTCCCTATTAATCAAAATCCTGCGTGATCATCACGTGAATTTATGAAATATTCGGGTTAAATCAGAATAACCATCTCATGCAAGCTTCAATCCTTCAGCACCTGCATTCAAGACGGTATTTGACTTAATTCATGTTACCATGAATTAAGTATTATAAAGCATGTAATATAAGAATGAATCTTTACGTGCTTGCACGTATTTAATCACTTCCTGTTTTAATATAGTCTATCGCTGGTATTTGGCAATTTATCTTGATGGAATCAGGTAGTTAGCTGTTTGAGCTACCTCATCGGATCTCACTGTTTTTTATAAGACAAAAAAATTGCCACCATTGATGAGGCATATTATAAACATGTAAAGTTGGTCGGCAGAGAGGGTATCGAGCTCGTTCGAGGTGAGTGACTATCCCCCCCATTCTTTGCCGGAGCAGGAAAAGAAATTGGATTGAATAAAAACGAGCTACTGGGAGGAACATCATGAGAGTTCTGGTTTATTTCAGATCAGGGGCTAGTCAAGTATTTATCATTCCCCAGGACATTCCTACGATTGAATTTCGACGCGTCGCGGAAGCTGTAGGAGGGTGCCTTCATCGAGTCGAATTTATACAAAAAGAAGTAAAATTACAAAAACTGAACAAGTCTTGTTAGAGAGAAATTCAATTTCTTTGGTTTTCTACTTAAAGAAAAATAACAGCCCAGTCTATAATGCTTCAAATACGCCGGCTGCTCCCATTCCGCTGCCCACGCACATTGTGACCATGCCATATTTCTGATGGTGCCGACGTAATCCGTGCAGCAATGTCGCTACGCGAATTGCGCCGGTTGCGCCAAGTGGATGGCCGAGTGCGATTGCCCCTCCCAGTGGATTCACTTTAGCGCGATCCAGGCCTAATTCATTGATAACAGCGAGACTCTGCGCAGCAAATGCTTCATTCAGCTCAATCCAGTCAAGATCATCCAGTTTCAAACCAACCTGCTTCAGTGCCTTGGGAATCGCCTTGATTGGACCAATGCCCATTATCTCTGGCGGGACGCCAGCAACCGTATATCCGATAAACCGTCCGATTGGCGTGAGATTGAAGCGCTGCAGTGCGGCTGCGCTCATGACTACTACCGCGCCTGCACCATCCGACATTTGTGAGCTATTTCCTGCTGTGACCGAGCCATCTGCTGCAAAGACCGATCTTAATTTTGCAAGTACTTCCAGGCTGGTATCGGCGCGGGGTCCTTCGTCCGTGTCCTTCACAGATTTCACCGTCATGACTTCGTGTGAAGTTAAATCCGGTCTTTTTTCTTCAATAGGGTAGGGAGCAATTTCCTGCTTGAATTCACCTGTTTCGATGGCTTTCAGAGCCCGTATGTGGCTCGTCATCGCAAACTCATCCTGCTGTTCGCGATGGATCTTCCATTGCTGAGCCACTTTTTCGGCAGTCATCCCCATGCCATAGGCGATGGCCACATTTTCATCGTGTGCGAACATAACTGGATTCATGGCGACCTTGTTACCCATCATCGGTATCATGCTCATGCTTTCGGTGCCGGCGGCAATGATCACGTCCGCTTCACCCAGGCGGATACGGTCCGCAGCCAATGCAACTGCCTGCAACCCAGATGCGCAGAACCGATTGATGGTCATACCTGACACGCTATTGGGCAATCCAGCCAGTAGCAATGCCACGCGCGCTACATTGATTCCTTGTTCTGCCTCCGGCATGGCGCAACCGGCGATCACATCATCAATCGCTGCGGGATCAAGTCCCTCGCATTGTTTCATGACTGCTTGCAGAACGTGAACAAGCATGTCATCGGGGCGAACATTTTTAAACATTCCGCGCGGGGCCTTACCGACAGGTGTGCGTAAGGCAGCGACTATGTAGGCTTCTTGAGTTTGCTTGGCCATGGGTTTCTCCATCAATCTTTAAATATCGTATAGGGTCAGTATGACTAGTTTCTGAGTGGTTTACCTGTTTTCAGGGTATGCGCGATGCGTGCCTGTGTTTTCTCTGTTGCCAGCAATTCAATAAACGCAGTTCTTTCCAATCTTAGAAACCATTCTTCATCGACCAGGCTACCTGGCGTCAAATCGCCTCCACACATGACGTGAGCGATTTTGCTGCCAATCAGATAATCGTGCTCGGAAATAAAGTGTCCCTCCAGCATATTGACGAGCGTTCCTTTAATCGTTGCAATCCCTGTTGATCCAGCTACTGGAATTCCGCGTGGCATCAAAGGGGGGCGATAACCCGATTCTGCCAAGGCAAGTGCTTGCATCTTTGCTGCATGGAGAAGCTCAAAACGGTTCATGATGATCGGATCAGCCGGGCGTAAATAGCCCAGTTCTTTTGCTTGCTCAGCACTTTTTGCGAGTTGCGCCATCGCGACGGTCTGGAAATAATGCTTCAATTGCGGAAAAGGATCGCCATCGATCGCATTCCGTCCTGCTCTTAACGCCAGCTCCTTACAGCCACCGCCAGCGGGTAATAATCCCACTCCTGCCTCAACCAGGCCGATATAACTTTCCAGGGTAGCCACGGCGCGATCGCAATGCATCGCAAATTCACAGCCTCCTCCTAGAGCGAGCCCATCTACTGCGGCGACAGTTGGAATCATGGAGTATCGGAGACGTTGCGATAGCTGCTGGAAGCGCGTGATCAGCGTTTCTACTTCTGCGAGTTTGCCGGCCATCAGGGCATCCGCCAGATCCAGGCTGCGCGCGGCTTGTAAAATAGTTGATTGTGCCGTTCTCTTGATTTTCTTCATGAACTGATCGAAAGCAGAAGGCGGCTCTTCACTTTTGGGCTTCTCTGTCTTAGGTTTCTCTGTGGCTTTTTGCAGATTGGCGCCTGCCGAGAAAGGAGGTTCGGTTTGCCAAATGACGAGGGCACGCCAGTGATGCTCTGCTTCCTCGATTGCCCGTTGCAGCCCATTGAGTACTTCGATATCGATCGTGTGCATCTTGCTTTTGAAGCTGACAATGGCAATCTCATCGCCAGTGTGCCACATCCGTACTGCATCGGTTTCGAGGATGCTTTCACCGTAAACGATCTCTTCGCCAAACAAACGATCAGGAAACGATTGTTTGCGATACACCGGCAATGTGGACCGGGGTTGCATTGCATGCGCTACCGGTGCGTAGGAGCCTTGGGCTGTATGCACACCTTGCACGCCATTTTGTCCTGCTTCCTGTACCCAGGCAGGTAAGGGGATGTTACTCATGCTTTTGCCAGCAGCAATATCTTCATTGATCCAGCCAGTGACCTGATTCCATCCGACGGTTTGCCAGATTTCAAAGGGTCCCTGATTCCAGCCAAACCCCCAGCGGATAGCGAGATCGAGATCACGTGCATTCTCTGCAATCGCAGTTAAATGGACCGCGCAGTAATGAAACAGATCGCGGTGGATCGCCCACAAAAATTGTGCTTGTGGATGCGCGCTGGCGCGCAGGGCTGAGAACTTTTCAACTGGATTTTTCAGCTTGAGTAGCGATGTAACATCGTCATCCAAGGTATCTACAGAAAGCCGATAGGCATTCGTAGTGAGATCGAGCACATGAATTTCTCGGCCCACTTTTTGGTAGATTCCTTTTCCAGCTTTCTGTCCGAGTGCGCCTTGATCGATCAAGGCTTGGAGCCAGGCGGGGGGCGTGTAATAAGCATGCCATGGATCATTGGTCAGTGTGCTCTGCATGGTATTGATGACGTGCGCTAGAATATCCAGGCCTACCACATCCGCAGTCCGAAAAGTAGCGCTCTTAGGGCGGCCAATGAGTGAGCCAGTCAGCTTATCAACCAGATCAAAGCCTAAACCAAATGCTCTTGCATGATGGATGGTCGCCAGCATGGAAAATATACCTACCCGATTAGCGATAAAGTTGGGCGTATCTTTCGTGCGAATGACGCCCTTGCCGAGATAAGTGACCAAAAATGCTTCCAGATCATCGAGTATTCTGGCATCGCTCTCCTTGCAAGGAATCATCTCGACCAAATGCATATAACGCGGCGGATTGAAAAAATGGATGCCACAAAAGTGATGACGTAATTCCTCAGGGAATGCTTGCGCCAATTGATTGATCGATAGCCCGGAGGTGTTGCTGGCAAAAATGGTATGCTGGCCAAGATGCGGTGCAACTTTAGTATACAGATCGGTTTTCCAGTCCATGCGTTCGGCAATCGCCTCGATGACAAGATCACAGTCCGTGAGCATGCCGAGATGCTGGTCATAATTGGCGGGTTGAATGCAAGCGGCTTTGGAAGTTACAGAGAGCGGAGCGGGCTCAAGTTTTTTTAGTTTCTCGATTGCTTTCGTGGCGGGCGTACTCGGATCACCCGATTCAGCGGGGAGTTCAAACAACAGTGTTTCGATATTAGCATTTACCAAATGTGCAGCAATCTGCGCGCCCATGACTCCTGCTCCCAGTACTGCAGCTTTGCGCACAATAAAGCGATGGTTACTCAATTTTCCTCCCGCTTGATCTGATTATTGGATAACGCTGCCAATGCAGCCAATTCCCGCTTGTTTTTCATCCTGTTCAGATGACAATTTCACGCCTATTGATTAAGAGATTACAAGCATGAGCACCAAAGAGCAAGTGGGAATCGCTTCATCTTTCTGCAGAATGTATGCAGTCCTATTTTTTTATTCTTTTCGGCTTATTCAGCTTGTGTTTATTTTCTTCAGTATAAAGTAGTCGCCAATGGAAGAAATTCTGATCAAAAAAAACAACCAAGGAGGTGTACCATGAAAACGAGAACTGAAATGATCACGTCAGTAAAATTATTAACAGGAATGTTGTTGAGCGTCGCGCTAGCGGTTCCTATGGTAGTTGAAGCTGGAAGAGGCCATCACCGCCACCACCATCATCATCATGACCATCACGATCACCATGACCATCATTATTACAGCCCTGGGCCGGGGTATGGTGGCTATGGATACGGCAGACCGCAGCATCACAAACATCGTCATGTACAGCATAATCATTACAACACGCGAAATATCTATTACAACCAACCTTATTATCCGCCGGCCTATGGCGGCTATTATGGTGCAGCGCCAGGTAACTTTTTCCTGGGCATTAGCACGGGAGATGCCCGTTTTATGTTAGGCTATTAAGAATCATACCCAATGGCAGAACGATCCTCGTTCTGCCATTGGGCGGCTTATAGCTTTTAGAGAATGATGACATATCGACATTGCTTGCTGATTACTGTTTTTATCGCGGGTTTCATTTCTGAAGTCACTGCCGCACAGGAAACATTCCTTCATTCCCAAACGAGCAATCAACACGCAGAAATTTCCCAGCAACAAGCAGTCACAATCGCCCGCCAACACATTCCAGGACGCCTTCTATCTGTCCAGCATACGGCCAACAGTTATCGTGTCAAGATACTAAGTAGTAAGGGGACTGTGCGTATTGTGACAATAGACGCGAATAGTGGTGCAGTGATTGCTACTCATTAAATGAAGCAGGTAATGTCAGCCTTGTAAATTTCTACCGCATGGCGTTTGGTGCAAAATTTATTTATCAAAATGACTCAATGACACTATGCGTATCTTGATTATTGAAGATGAAATCAAGCTGCAAAAGCAAATTTGTCAGCAGCTGCAAGAAGATGGGTATATGGTTGATACTTGTGATAACGGTAAGGAAGGTTTGTATATCGCCAGTGAATATCCATTGGATGCGGCCATCATTGATACTGGCTTACCTGGATTATCAGGCCTGGAAGTGATTGCTGCTTTACGAAAGCAAGGAAGCTTACTACCCATACTTATTCTCACTGCGCGTAATAGCTGGCAAGACAAGGTTAAAGGCTTGGAAACCGGTGCGGATGATTATCTCGCCAAGCCATTCCAGATGGAAGAGTTGCAAGCCAGACTTAAGGCGCTTTTGCGTCGTGCAACGGCTGTTCCAAGTACGGTATTGAAATCTGGACCCATCACGCTGGATATGGCCGGACAAACGGTCAAGTTAAACAATGATATTGTCGATCTGACTATGTTTGAATATCGCCTGCTGGAGCATTTGTTGCGCCATCAAGGTGAAGTGATCTCCAAACCAACACTTACCGATTATCTCTATCCTCACGACGACAGTCATGATAGTAACGTGTTAGAAGTCATGATTGGCCGTTTGCGCCGCAAACTTGATCCTGACGGAAAACTCAATCCAATAGAAACGCTACGGGGACGTGGCTATCGCTTTGCCATCAAAATTTCATCATGAGATCACTCAATCAGCGTATCCTGCTCAGCGCATCATTCGTGCTGCTGATTTTTATTGTTGGGACTGCCTTGACTTTGGATCGCGCCTTTTACGATAGCGCTCAGACGGCGCTGCAAGATCGTATGCTCGGCAAGCTTTTTTTACTGATGGGGGAGGTTGAAGTTGATGACGATGGCAATTTATCCATGCCTGAAGAACTCCCCGCCCTGACTGAATTCGAGCAACTCAATTCGGGTGTTTATGCATTCGTTACAGATCGAACAAACATACCCATCTGGAAATCGTTTTCTACCTTGAGTATCCCGCTACCGTCACGCGCTATTCTATTAGAGGGAGAAAGAAAGTTTGAGCAGATCCTGCTTAATGATGAACCTCATTTTATCTATAGTTTTGCTGTGGCCTGGGAAACAGATGGAGGTGACTATCCGTTTACGTTTCATGTGATCATGGATAGCACCTCGCTAGAAGCGCAGATAGACAGCTATCGCAGAGACTTATGGGGCTGGCTGAGCGTGATGGGATTATTATTACTGATTATGCAGATGCTGGTATTGGGCTGGGGGCTGCGGCCGGTGCGGCAGGTTTCAACTGAACTGAATGCGGTCGAAGCCGGCTTGCAAGAAAGCGTGCAGGGGGTCTATCCAGTCGAGTTAAAACGCCTTACCGACAATATCAATTCGCTGATCCATCACGAACGGGAGCATCAGCAACGTTACCGCAATGCACTGGCCGATCTGGCGCACAGCCTTAAAACCCCCTTGGCTATCCTGCGAGGTGCAATCAGAACAGAAAATCTTTCACCAACAATCAAAACCGTGCTCGATGAGCAGATTGACCGGATGGATAACATCATTCAATATCAGTTGCGCCGAGCTGCCACTGCTGGCAGCTCGCCTGGTACACGGCTGATTGCGTTACGCCCCGTCGTTGAAAAAATTGTGAATACAGTCAATCGCGCCCACTACGAGAAAGATCCACAAATTGCCATTGAAATTGCGGCTGAGCTTTGCTTGAGAATGGATGAAGGGGACCTGATGGAATTACTCGGGAACCTGATAGATAATGCTTTCAAATGGTGCCGGCAGACAGTTGCCATCTGCGCTCAATACGAACATGACGATATCGTGCTTAAAGTAGCAGACGACGGTCCCGGCATTAAGCATGAGGAAATAGGCAGGATCATCGAACGCGGGGTGAGGGCTGATCAATCGATGCCAGGTCATGGCATTGGTCTGGCCATTGTTCGTGATATTGCCCAAGCATACGAGGGGGCTTTATCTATTGATCCAAACAAAAACAGCGGCGCATCTTTTATCGTCAGATTAAAACGTTAAGAGTAAGAAGCCGTTCTGAAACAACACATCGGAGTCGCGAATCAAGAAAAATAAGAGCGATGATTGGGGTTATTGTTTATAAGAGTAAGCATTCTTAGTTCTGGATCTGACCCTGAGGTGTAGGAAATGTGTTTTTGCAAGATCTGACACCTCAATGTTTCTTATCCACCTTGGGGGCAATTTCACTTTGCAGTAAGGTAAAAACTTTTTCACGCAATGCCTCGTTCAGGTACAGGTGCTGTAAGCCGCGCAGTATCTTCGGTATGTCGTCTCATGATCTCAAATCGAATTTGATTTCAGAGACGTCAATTTCACCTAGTTCCATCTGGGTATTTTGCACTACGCGCATTTGAGTTCCACTTGAACGAAGTTTGTCTTTGAGGACAATATTTTCGCTGATTTCAAGCGAAGTTTGATATTGTTTTGCTTGAAAATGCGTCAAAACCAGCTAATTTTGTCGATTTAACTCAATTTTTGAGAAATCTTCATTTCTTAAATTAGACGCAACCCCATGTTTCTTATCGGAGATGAGAGTTTCCGGGCTGGCACTAAATAAGTTCTGTTAATTTTGGAAACAATCGTGGTCTGTCCCCTATTAATACCTATTAATAGTCGTGGCTTTGTTAGGGTCTCCGAGCAGCAATCCAAGCAGAGCTTCGTAAAAGTGCCTGACTTTTGATTCAACCCAAACGCCCAAGCTTCTTTGCTCAAGTAAGTCGCTCACCCAAGAAGATACGTCGCCCTCAACGAATGTGGAGTTGCTCACAATTTTGAGCTGAGACATTAGGCCACGAATTCTATTGTTCGGTGCATTGTTCTTCTCAAGGAATTGTCCTTTGAAATGAACCAACTCATTGCGAAGCGCGACGATCGTTTCGTAGGATTGGAATGGTTCCATTCCGCCGTTCCAGATCTCCCCTCCATGAACGGACGCGATGAGGTTCCATTTTCGTTCGAGCGACAGCGTCTTCTGGAGCACCGTCATTTCTTCCCAGAATTCAGATGGCTGCGGGCCACCTTCGATTTCTCGCGCGAGAGCAATCCATTCGTTTACCCGACTTTCAATGGCGCTGGCTGCAAACATCACGCATGCGGAGTTCCAGCAGCGCATGTCTCCGGGCTCTTTAGCCGACTGTGCGAGCAAGGCAAATCGTTTGCACCCTGCGATTAAGTCTGTTGAGAAGGGAAACATCGCTGTCTTAGCTTGCACTCCTGCGCATGTGGCGTCTGATTGGTCTGGCATGATTCTTAGATTGGCCCTAACGTAGAGTTCACCGGAACGGCACCAGCTTGCTGGCGGAGCGTCCGGCGGAACACCATGTTGGGCATTTGTTAAATAAATAATCGGTGCATTTCAAATGCAGAATATATTTGGAAGCCAATCTTTATTTATCTCATTGTTTTTAAAAGGGCCAGAAATTGAAGATATACCGCCAGGCCCTTTTTTAGGGACTCGTCTAGACATTTCTTTTGTAGAATCTCCTTTTAGAGGTAATAGCCAGTCAACGTAAACGCGCCATTCTTTCGTGTCCACTACCTTAACTATGCCAATTGCACGAATTTCTATGAATGAGGCATTCTCACCAGAGCCCAATTGTTTTTTGATTGCTATCCTGTCACCGGGATTAATAGAGCGCAATAGGTTGCGCATTTCTTCAACCTTTGGAGACTCCTCTGATGCTGAATCAGGTTCCCAGCAGTACCAATAGCCTCTTTCAATGCAATCCTGAAAGATATCTCCATCTTTTGTTCCGCCAAGCATTGCGGCAACAACCCAATAATTAAGTGTATCTTGTATCATTCGATGCCTTTTTGTAACTTTAAATTATGATGTCCAACTAGGGTCTGTTGACGTTTTAAGATAAGTATTTCATAGATAGAAACAAACTCGTAATATTGGGGTTCCTATACCACCAACAAAACGAGTTTGCGATGCCCCGATTGATGCTCAGTGATGAGTTCTGGTCGAAGCTGGAGAAGATTCTGCTTCAAGAAGCGATTTATAACAAGCGCAATCTGCGCATGACGATAGAAGGAATACTGTATCGAATGCGGGTTGGCTGTCCGTGGCGAGACCTGCCCAAGGCGTTCGGCTGCTGGAATTCCATCTATAAAAGATTCAATGCATGGTCATTGAGCAGGAAATGGTTCAATATTTTCAAAGCGTTGGCTATTGATCCGGATTGGGAATGGGAATTTATTGATGGCAGCTATGTTAAAGCACATCAGCATAGTGCGGGAGCAGCGAGTCAAGAATCGCAAGAAAGGGTCAGGTCCATAATAAAGAATTCTTATTCTTGTGAACAATAGCCACAATCGTCGTTGGGTGCAATTGATAAAACTCAGCGATTTCTCGCTGGTTGTATACCCCTGTTTTGTAAGCAGCAATGATAGCCATTTTGCGGTCTTTGTGTTGTGCTGCAATCGCCGGTAAAAATTTTGCAACCGGTCGCTTTTGCTGCTTGGGTATATTTAAATCGTCTTTTTCTTTTCCAATTCGTTTCTGCATTTCAGTTACGAAAGCTTTATCTCCTTAATAAATCTGGTTCTTCTGGTAAATGCGTACAAAGTAAATAAATGAGGTAGTCCCCGGCTTTGCCTGGGGATTGCTAAAGGTTTAACTGCCCGAATCACAGGTAGCAGGTCGAAGCCAAAAAAAAGGCTATCACAGCTTAATTCGCTACTTCACTGCGAAATTCCTATAGCCTAATTTCGCTTTCAAACTAAGTTATACCAATCACAGAATTTGCAGCATGCTTTTCTTTATAGCGATGCGATATCAATGAAATGATGTGAGATAATTGGAAGCAAATATTTACTCAGCCAATTCATTGAACAATATAAGTAAGCATGCCTAGATTTATTGCTTTGATCCCTGCCGCAGGCTCCGGTGCGCGCATGGGTAACCAGTTGCCAAAACAGTATTTATCGCTGGCGGGGAAACCGATGATTTACCATGCTTTGCACACGCTGTGCAGTTCCGCAAGCATTTTTAGGGTATTTGTCATTCTCGCACCGGATGATCATGAATGGCTACGCTACGACTGGTCACCCTTCTCTGACAAGCTGGTGGTGCGCTATTGCGGCGGTGCAACGCGCGCTGACAGCGTGTTGAACGGACTGAAGGCCATGCAATCAGAGGCATCGATTTGTAATGATGATTGGGTGCTCGTGCATGATGCGGCAAGGCCTTGCCTGAGTGTCGCTCAGGTCGAACAACTGATCGATGTGCTAACGCCTGATGAGGTTGGTGGATTACTGGCTATTCCGGTTGCAGATACCTTGAAACGTGCTGATCCGAATCAGCGTGCCATGGACACAGCATCCAGAGAGGGCTTGTGGCAGGCACAAACACCGCAAATGTTTCGCCTGGGTTTGTTAAAGGAGGCGCTGAGCAAAGTGGACAGTGCTACTATTACGGACGATGCGAGCGCGATCGAGGCTATGGGTCTTCATCCCAGATTGGTGCTGAGCGATGCCTATAATTTCAAAGTTACGTATCCGCAAGATTTGGCTTTGGCGGAACTCATTTTGCAGAAGAGGGAAACAAGGTGAAAAATATTAGAATTGGTCAGGGTTTTGATGTGCATCAGCTGGTAGCAGGCCGCGATCTGATCATCGGTGGCGTAACGATTCCTTACGACAAAGGTTTGCTAGGACATTCTGACGCGGATGTGCTGCTGCATGCGCTGTGCGATGCATTGCTGGGTGCGGCAGCGTTAGGGGATATCGGCCAGCATTTTTCAGACAGTGATGCACGCTATAAAAATATCGACAGCCGTTTGCTACTGCGCGAGGTACACCGCTTGCTGATCAGTAAGCGCTACAGGGTCACAAACATCGATGCAACCATTATCGCGCAGGCGCCTAAAATGGCTCCGCATATCCTGGCAATGATTGCCAATATTGCTCAAGATTTGAACATGTCTACCAGCGATATCAATATCAAAGCAAAAACTGCGGAGAAGCTTGGTTTTATTGGGCGGGGCGAAGGCATTGTAGCTGAGGTGGTCTGTCTGATTACGCATATTGACGACATTTGTGATTGAAGCAAATACTTCTCCAGAAACAACCGTAAAAGTTTTTTTTGCAGTCTGGCCTGATGTCGCTGCTCAGGAAAGATTGAGCAAACTGGCTGGGCAACTGGTAGATGTCTGCGGCGGCAGAAAAATCAGTTTGCCGCTGATCCATCTCACCTTGGTATTTATTGGAAATGTAGAGAGTCAACAGCTGGAAACGCTCCGGCAGGTAGCGAATCAAGTCAAGCAGTTTAGCTTCGATTTGACTGTGGATGAAATCCAATACTGGCGACATAATCGCATTGTCCATGTTGGTTCAAGCCAATGCCCCGCTGGGCTTTCTGTGCTGGTAGCCGATTTACAGAATAGATTGTCTCAGGCAGGCTTCTCGC
This sequence comes from Nitrosomonas sp. Nm132, assembly GCF_900100485.1. Lineage (GTDB taxonomy): Bacteria > Pseudomonadota > Gammaproteobacteria > Burkholderiales > Nitrosomonadaceae > Nitrosomonas. The sequence continues at coordinate 46,209 of NZ_FNDH01000015.1, forward strand.
TCGAGAAACGCCGCTATATTCCCCACATTACTTTAATAAGAAAAGCCTTGTGCAATACTTTGCCCAATTTGACGATGCCCATTACCTGGCATGTAAATGAATGGGCGTTGGTACAATCCAAGCAGACCGATGAAGGCATTGTGTATGTTTCACTTGATCGCTGGCCTCTGGAAAAAGTCTGAATACGGTATAACATTACTTTTCTGAAAAAACTCTTTTAATCCTAATGAAAATTCTTGCGCTCGATACTTCCACTGAATATTGCTCACTTGCCTTATGGTTGGATGGGGTTGTACTGAGCAAAGAAGTGCTGGCTGGGCAAAAGCATACCGAGTTACTGCTGCCTATGCTGCAGGAAATGCTGACTGAATCTGGGCTGGCTCTGACCCAATTGGATGGCTTCGCTTTCGGCGCCGGACCGGGATCATTTACTGGCTTACGTATCGCTTGCGGGATAGTGCAAGGACTGGCGTTTGCTACTGACCTGCCTGTTATCGGAATCAGTACGTTAGAAGCGATGGCGCAAAAAGTTGGCGCAAGTCACGTCATGACGGCGCTCGATGCGCGGATGGGTGAAATTTATTATGCCGCTTATCTTCATACTGGTGAAGATTGGTCAATTGTACAAGCACCCATACTCTGTTTGCCCCAGCATATTCCTCAGGTTCCAGGGAAGGGCTGCTGGGTGGGGTGTGGTAGCGGTTTTGACCAGTACTATGAGACGCTCAGCCATCTTTACCGTGACAGTTTGTGCCGAATTGATCTGGGGTGTTACCCGCACGCCCAAGAAATAGCGCAGCTCGCTGCGCCCAAATTAATGAAGGGATTAGGCGTTGCTGCCGAAGAGGCTGCTCCTGTTTATATACGAAACAAGGTGGCTTTGAAGGAAAGCGAACGATGAGCGATGCTTTGCAGCAAGCATGTCAGATCAGGGAAATGCGCTTGGAGGATGTGAGTCGGGTCATTCTCATTGAGCGTGAAATTTTTCTTTTTCCCTGGACGGAGATGAATTTTGCTGATTCGGTTAAAGCAGGCTACCACTGCCGCGTGCTAGAGCAAAATGATGTGCTTATTGGTTACGGTATCATGATGATGGGCCCAGATGAGGCCCATATTCTGACTATTGGCATCTCAGCGCAATGGCAGCATCAGGGCTGGGGTGGCAAGCTACTGCAGTATTTCATCGATCTTGCTAAACAGCAGGAAGCTGTATCAGTATTGCTGGATGTGCGAGAGTCCAATATCGGTGCCGCCAATTTATACCGGCGCTTGGGTTTTAAACAAATCGCAGTTCGTAAAGGGTATTATCCCGCCATGTGTGGGCGTGAGGATGCGTTGGTGATGAGACTGGAATTATGAAGCAACGGCGCCGCAAGGAGATATTGCACGAACTCGGTTTGACTCCTATCTGGCGCAGCAGGGCAGATAGCATTCTGAATGAGGGCGCACCGATGACTATCCCTGTTGATCAATCCATTCCAGTGGCCACCGCTACAGCGCCGGAGAATGATGATCGGGCGGCACGGATTGCAAAGATGGACTGGGTGCAGCTTGAAGCTGCAGTTGCTTGCTGTACTGCGTGTCCATTATGTCAGTCAAGAACGCGAACGGTATTTGGAGTAGGTGATGAACAGGCTGATTGGTTGTTTATCGGAGAAGGACCTGGTGCGAAAGAAGATGAAATAGGCGAGCCTTTCGTCGGTCAAGCAGGCAAATTACTGGATAATATGCTGAAGTCCATTCAATTGCAGCGCGGCGACCGGGTCTATATCACCAATATCGTAAAATGCCGACCGCCTAATAACAGAAATCCCGAACCCAGCGAAGCCGAGCAGTGTCATCCTTATCTGGCAAGGCAGATCGTATTGATTAAACCTAAACTGATTGTCGCGTTAGGAAAAATTGCAGCGCAGAATTTATTGCATACCAGCGAGAGTATCGCCAATTTACGTGGTAAATTACACCGCTATTCAGACATTCCTTTGATTGTTACTTATCATCCTGCATATCTGTTACGCTCACTCTCAGATAAAGCCAAAGCATGGGAGGATTTATGCTTTGCCAAGGCGACCATGCAATCATTGTTGGTTCAATGATTTTGAAGCGTTCTACAGAAAAAGTGAAAGCATAATGGTGTCAATGTATTTTATGCATCCCAATCAGATGAAGTGAGTCCTGCTTGCTCTGGTTAAGCAAGTGCCATTTATGGATGAGGATCATGCTCACGGCGACAAATAGGCCAAATAGTGCAATCACAACGTAAATATGCACATCCATCATGATGAACAACGCATACAGCAATATCATGGCAAGAATACTGAGATTCTCGTTGAAATTCTGTACTGCGATCGAATGACCGGCGCCCATCAAAATATGTCCGCGATGCTGTAAGAGGGCATTCATCGGTACCACAAAAAATCCAGCCAGACTTCCGATCAGGATCAGCAGCACAATCGCAATCCACAAATCCTGCACAGTGATCATCATCATCACGACTATTCCCATGGCAATGCCCAGTGGAATGACTTTTACCGAATCACGCAGCGAGACTAATTTAGCCGCCAAGACCGCTCCCAGCGCAATGCCGAGCGCTACTACGCCCTGTAGTTGTGCCGCTTCATTGAGTGGGAACCCAAGCGCGATATCAGCCCACTTCAAGACAATAAATTGCAAGGTGGCGCCTGCTCCCCAGAACAAGGTTGTGACAGCAAGTGAGATCTGGCCAAGCTTGTCGGTCCATAATAGCTTGACGCAATGTGCGAATTCGTGGATCAGAAATGACGGATTCTTTCTGAGTATTCGATGATCAATTCCAGTATTGGGTATGAATAAGTTAAAAGTGGCTGCAATCGTATAAAATGCTGCAACAAGTAGAATGGCCGCTTCTAGCCGCGTATCCAGACCTGTATCAATGAAAGGAAAATCAATCGACAACAGAACGGACGAAATGGCAGGCGTGATGAGAAGTCCGCCGAGCACTGTGCCAAGCACGATAGAACCGACAGTTAGCCCTTCAATCCAGCCATTGGCAATCACCAGTTTTTCCGGAGGCAACAACTCGGTCAGTATGCCGTATTTTGCGGGAGAGTAGGCTGCTGCACCTAGCCCGACAATGGCATAGGCGCCGAGTGCAAAATACTGATGCATCGCAAAGAACAAAAGGATACAGCCAGCAATTTTAATCGAGTTGCTGATGAACATGACCCGTCCCTTGGCCATGGAATCCGCAAATGCGCCTACAAATGGTGCCAGAATGACATAGAACAGCACAAATACGAATTTGAGCATAGGAGTAAGATAAGCGGGCGCATGCAAATCAATCAACAGGGCGATCGCCACTACCAGTAATGCATTATCAGCTAATGACGAAAAAAATTGCGCCGCCATTATCGTATAGAATCCGCGCTCCAAATGTCCTCCCTTAATAACCTCTATTTATAATCTTTTCTGTCATGTCTATCAGAAAATAACAGGTTTATATCATAAAAATAATGAGCCAGTCCTAAGCATAAGCTGAATAATAACTATTCTGTGCTTCATCCAGATGAAAATTTTATCTTGTTTTAGCAAGGGTAGAATGCCCATACTATGGCGACAGTTCCAGTGAAACTGGATAGGCTGCTATGGATTGCTGGCCACGTTTTCGAGGTATTCCACTTTGACTTCAGTAAGACCACGTAGCCCAATTTTTTTAGCTGCACCATGCGACAGATCAATCAATCTATTTCTCTTGAAAGGACCACGATCATTGACAATTACATCGATAGCGCGGCCATTACGAAGATTGGTCACTCTTACCTTAGTGGGTAAGGGGAGAGTTTTATGCGCGGCTGATATCCCTTGTGGGTAAAAACGTGTTCCCATCGCAGTTCGGTTGCCCGATTCCGCGCCATACCATGAAGCAATGCCCTTCTCACTGTAGCCCACCGCTGAAGACATTGGATAATAGGTCTTACCCCGTACTTTGTAGGGTTTATTATAGGGGGCATGTTGCTGTGTTCGGGATACTGTTGGGGTGGGCGTTTTTATGGGAGCAGAGCAACCACTAAATAAGCAGATGATCAATAATACTAATGCTCCGGTAGGCATCAGAGAGCGTGATTTTCCAGATCTTCGCGATTCAGCCAGCTTAATCACGTATTGCTTAGGAAAAGATCCCATTCCCATTTTGAAAAAACCAATTTTTGATTCAATCATCATCGTAACAATCTTTGTTTTATATTATTTAATTTTAATAGTACCTTGATTGCTTAATGTGTCTGACTTGGGAGTCAGTGCACTAGATTATATCTACTGCATGTTCAAACATCGTATTGGGTAGCACTTCTTTCAATTTGGCTATTACGCAAGCTATCAACTTTTAGTTCAATATTTTTTATAATAAGAAATATCCATTTTAGCATTATAACGATTGTTTCCAGATTAGCTAAACCCGATATATCCGTGAATTGCGCGCAACAGCATCAGAAAAATTATGTTTTTAGGGAATTCTCTGGCAATTTGCATAAAAGAAGCGCATAGACACTGACAATATTTGGGTAAGCAGCTTTGAAACTTGCTGTTGAACACGGCAGCAGAAATGTTTCTCTTATCAACGCCAATCTTTAATTAAAAATAAATAATAGGAATAACACTATGCCAGCTCCTACGACCTCAAGCGAGGTCATTCCGGTTAATTTGACAGGAAATATCAGTATCGATGCGCTCATTTTTGGCAAGCGATGGGCAAGCTCGACGATTACTTATAGCTTTCCAGGCAATGATTCTTACTGGTCAACCGATCCCTCAAAAGGCTATGGTCCGACTAACGGCGAAGGAGAGCCCTGGAATCTACAGGCTTTTATGCCGCTTGCTGCCTCTGATCAGACTTACTTCAGTACTGCGCTGCAGCAGTGGGTGAATGTTGCAAATGTACAGTTTAGATTAGTCGCCGAATCCCAATACGCTGTCGGCGATATTCGTGTCGCCTACAGCGAAGCAAAGGATATGGCTGATGCAGAAGCTTGGTCATATTTGCCACTTGGGACGGGTTTTGCCGCTGGAGGGGATATCTGGATCAAAAGTTCGAGTAGTAGCGCTCAAGAGCCATGGATTCCCGGGAGCTATGCCTTTCTGACAGTCATGCATGAAATCGGTCATGCGCTGGGCCTTGATCACCCTTTCGAGGCGCGTGGATTTCCATCTTCGATGGATACCATGTCTTCAACGATCATGAGCTATTCTGCGTTGCCAGGAAATCAAAATTCAGCTTTTGATTTCTATCCTACTACCCCGATGCCATTGGACATATTGGCAATCCAGCATGTGTACGGAGCCAATACTACTTATCATCGTGAGGATAATCGCTATCAGTATGATGATGCCAGAACTTACCATGAGACGATCTGGGACAGTGGGGGAATCGACTGGATTGAGTATAGCGGCGCGCAGATTGCGATTATTGATCTGAGGGAGGGAGAAGGATCATTGATCGGTAACGCTGTGTTGGTAGGGGATAGTGTAAGCGCGGATTTGGCTCAGAATATCTGGATTGCTTATGGTGCAGTTATCGAAAATGCATCAGGTGGTCAAGGAGATGATCTACTGATCGGTAACAGGTATAACAATATTTTGTCAGGTAGTGGTGGGCATGATGATCTGATCGGCAGAGAAGGCGATGATACTTTGTCGGGTGGGACAGGAATGGATACTGCGGTATTTCTAGGACCGCGCGCTCATTATGCCGTGAGTAAGTCTCAGGGAGGCTATACTGTAATTGATCAAACGGGAGCCGATGGTCAGGACTCTGTTGCGGAGATAGAGCGCCTGGAATTTAGTGACATTGGGTTAGCGCTTGATATGGAGGGGCACGCTGGACAGGTCGCCAAATTCCTCGGGGCAGTATTTGGCGCTGAATCGGTCAATAATAAAGAGTATGTCAGCATTGGCTTATCCTTGCTTGATAACGGCATGAGTAATGAGGCGCTGGCCACGGTAGCGCTCGATGCAGCAGGCGCGCGTACCCATAATGAAACAGTCATGCTGTTATGGCGTAATTTATTTGGTATCAATCCAGCGCAGGAGCAGAAACGGCCTTACTTGCAGATGCTGGATAGTGGGGAAGTGTCGGCTGCTGCTTTGACAGTATTTGCAGCGGATACCCCAATCAATACTGACAATATCCATCTCGTGGGTTTGATGCAATCAGGAATTGAGTTCGCCTTGCAATCAGGTAATTTGGCTTAAATAGCGCTACAATATTCAATTAAATCTTTTTCGGATTGTCACCATATGGATGCAGAACAACTCAATAGCTTAATTCATCATCTTGCCGATCTCAATGATCGGGAAACAGCATTGCGGAGGTATCTTTGACTTCGATACCAAGAAATTACGGTTGACCGAAGTCGCCAGGCGAGCAGAAGATCCGTCTGTCTGGAATGATGCCCAACGCGCCCAGGAATTAGGGCGCGAGAAGAAGGCGCTGGAAAGCGTGGTGTTGACGCTCGAGGGGCTCGACAGGCAATTGCAAGATGCCAATGAATTGCTTCAGATTGCGAAAGAAGAAAATGACGATGCGACCTTGCAAAGTATCGTATCTGATGTCGCACAGATCGAAAAAATAGTGGCTGATATCGAATTTCGCCGCATGTTCTCAGATCCGATGGATCCCAACAACTGTTTTATCGATATTCAATCTGGTTCGGGAGGGACGGAAGCTCAGGATTGGGCATCCATGCTGGAAAGGATGTATTTGCGCTATTGCGAGCGCCGTGACTTTGAGGTGGAGGTGCTCGAGGAATCTGCAGGTGATACTGCAGGAATCAAAAGTGCTACGCTCAAAGTAAGCGGCGATTATGCCTATGGTTATTTACGAACTGAAACCGGGGTGCATCGCCTCGTGCGTAAATCGCCGTTCGATTCGGGAAACCGCCGTCATACTTCTTTTGCCAGTGTGTTCGTTTATCCCGAAGTCGATGACAGTATCGAGATCGACATCAATCCTGCCGATTTACGGATAGATACTTTCCGCGCCTCCGGTGCAGGTGGCCAGCACATCAATAAGACCGATTCGGCTGTGCGAATTACGCACCTTCCCACCAATATCGTGGTGCAATGCCAAAGCGGCCGCTCGCAACATCGGAATAAAGCCGATGCCATGGCCATGCTGAAATCCCGTCTTTATGAGGCTGAATTGCGCAAACGCAATGAGACCAAGCAGGCAGTAGAGGATGCCAAGACCGATATCGCATGGGGTTACCAGATCCGCTCCTATGTGCTGGACCAATCCCGCATTAAGGACTTGCGGACCAATGTTGAAATCGGCAATACCCAGGCCGTGCTCGATGGGGATCTGGATGATTTTATTCAAGCGAGCCTCAAGCAGGGAGTGGATGCTTGAAGCCAAGTGAAAGCTTGCGCTGCATTGGACATATCAATCACGCAGCAGCACGCTCATATGATGCTTAACGCTGAAGCTAAAGGGCGCGCTTTAGCGCGTCCCATTTGAGCGCCGAGTTAGGCAGAGGAGCCCAGTCGGACGCCGTGATTGAAGGTTATATAAATCATGTGGTTAGCTATAATGGGCCTGCCGATGACAGTTTGGACAAAGAGCTACTGCATTGGCAACCGTATCTTCACCACCTTCCGCAAGCATTTTAATGTGATGGACCTCAAGGTATGGCGTATTGTCCGCGCGGCGAATAAATGGTGCCGGATTGTTGCAGTGCTCACAGTATCCATTTGCACGTAAAAGAACTTCGGCTACCACATCAGGATTGCGAGTAAAGGAAATGGATGCGATTTTGATTTTGTTGGGAATTGTTTCGGTGTTTTCCAGTCGTTTGCGCCGTGCTTCTCGGGTGTCGAGCAATGCGGCACGAACCGAGTTTTGGAATTGTTCGTTAGTAATTTTTTCTGTTTTGTTTTTCCAGAACTCACTTAGACGCGTTTTTTTTCGTCGCTCTTGGATAGAGTCCTTGTCGCTTGCAATCGGTGATGCGAAAATTTTTTCGGTAGCTGATGAAAATGAATTCCATAAAAGTTTGTTGTCGAGTAATTTTGGGATTATTTCTAATGATACAGAATGAGCCCAGATCAATGGATGTCTTGACTTTTGCGTAGACTTTACTGGTCTATATTCAATATTCTCGATTGGCGGAGCTTGTTGGTCGACCAACAGCCAAAATCCTTGATCTTCCCCTGAGCGTTGGATGGCTGCGAGGTAAATTCCTCCAACAACGAGACTTGCTCTTGAAGTATGAACTCCAAACCACGCACGTTCTGGGCAGTTCGTGTGTTCAAAGGTAACTTCGAAGAAGGCAATAATGCTATTTGCTAGTTCTGCCGAAATGTCGCGACGCGAATTTAACCATCGATTTAATTCCGTTTCCCATTCAAAGCCGCTCATGGATGAAATGCCTTTTCCTAACGTCGAAGCTCAGGGGCGCGCTGCTTGCGGCGTGCCCCTTGGAGCGCAGTGTTAGCCATAGTGGGCCTCCCTGTGGCAGTTGGGGCATAGAGCAATAGCATTTACCACTGTGTCCTCGCCGCCAAATGCGAGGGGAATTTTGTGATGGACTTCAAGATAGGGGGAGCCGTCATGCTTCCGAATGAACGGCGCGGGATCTCCGCACCGCTGGCATTTCCCAGATGCCTGGGCCAAGACCTCAGCTACGACATCCGGGTTTCGATCAAAGTCCAAGATGGTCGTGATCCTTACGGTGGGCTTTTTCGGTGCGGCAGCCAGTCGCTTGGCTCTTGCTGCAGAATCTTGTGCGGATACCTTTACCTTGAACAAGAAGTCTTCGTCGGGGTGTGCACCGATATACCAAGCCTCTACGTCTTTTCGAAGCGTCCAGACAAAACCGTGTTTTTCATCTCGGCCCTTGAAGAGACAAAGCCACTATCTTTTTTGTCCGTTGGCGCGAGCAGTCGGGCTATACGAGAGGAAGCCGGCAATATCTTTGGCAAGGCGAGCGACATGCAGGTTGACCGCTCCGACCGATGGGTAGTCAAGTGCAACCATTACCTCGGCAGCTGTAGCTTCTTTCTGCGGCTGCCCTCGGAAGTAGGAGATCAGCTTTCTATCTTGTTCGGAGAGCATGATGCGTAACTATGGCTAACTAGAATTAGACTGGATCGGCAGTGTTAACGCGATTAAATAGCCTGCTACTTTTTCTCCTTAGCCCGTGCCAGCGCCAGTGCAAACGCGCTCACCGGCTCAGGTTTGTGCGATGTCGTTTGCTGTGAATGACGCGATTGCCGCTTGCGTCCTGCATGAGGCTGGGGGGTGCGGGTGTCAGTGCTGGGAGCGGGGGTGTCCGCCTTGTCCTCCAGGCGCATGGTGAGACCGATACGCTGCCGGGCAGCATCGACTTCCAGTACTTTTACTTTGACGATCTGGCCGGGTTTGACGATTTGATGCGGATCTTTGACGAATTTATTTGCCAGGGCAGATACGTGCACCAGACCATCCTGATGCACGCCGATATCGACGAAGGCGCCAAAGGCCGCCACATTGGTCACCACGCCTTCGAGTATCATTCCAGAATGCAGGTCTGCTAGCGTTTCTATGCCGTCTTGAAAGATGGCCGTTTTGAATTCCGGACGTGGATCGCGCCCGGGCTTTTCCAACTCAGTGAGGATATCCCGGACGGTCGGCAGACCAAAGCTGTCGTCGGTAAATTCGGTGGGGGAGAGGTCCTTCAATATTTCCGGTCGGCCCATGACGTGTTCGATGCCTTTTTTCAGGTGTGCCAAGATACGCTCGACGACGGGGTAGGCTTCCGGGTGGACCGCGGAGCGATCCAACGGATTGTCACCGTCATTGATACGTAAAAAACCGGCTGCTTGTTCGAATGTTTTTTCACCTACACGCGGCACTTTGCGTATTGTTTGGCGACTCGGAAATGGACCATGGCTATCGCGGTATTCCACAATGTTCTGAGCCAATACGCGATTTAGGCCAGAAACCCGTGCCAGCAAGGGTGCCGATGCGGTGTTGACATCTACGCCGACTGCGTTGACACAGTCTTCGACGGTCGCGTCGAGTGAACGCGCTAAGATCCGTTGATTGACATCATGCTGATACTGGCCGACACCGATCGACTTGGGTTCGATTTTGACGAGTTCAGCAAGCGGGTCTTGCAAACGCCTGGCAATGGATGCAGCACCGCGCAGACTCACATCCAAATCGGGAAACTCGGCTGCGGCAAAGGCCGAGGCTGAATAGACTGAAGCGCCTGCTTCGCTGACGACAATTTTGGTTACCTTCAGCTCAGGTTTTTGTTCTGCAACGAGCTTGATGACGTCAGTGGCCAGCTTATCCGTTTCACGGCTGGCGGTGCCATTTCCGATCGAAATCAATTCGACGCCATGCCGGATCACTAATTGTGCGATGGTTGCCAATGATCCCTGCCAGTCATTGCGTGGCTGGTGGGGATAGATGGTATCTGTCTCCAGCAGCTTGCCGGTTGAGTCGACTACGGCCACTTTGCAGCCGGTACGGTAGCCGGGATCAAGGCCGAGCACGGCCTTGGGGCCTGCGGGGGCGGCGAGCAGTAATTCACGCAGGTTGCGGCTGAAAATCTTGATGGCTTCTACTTCGGCTGCTTCCCGCAATTGCAGCAGCAATTCGGTGCTGAGATGCAGGTGCGCTTTGACACGCCAAGTCCATTGGCAGACATCTCCCAGCCATTTATCTGCGTTGCGTCCCCGATTCTCGATACCGAAATGGGCCGCGATCATAGCGACACAAGGGTGCGGCACCATGGTTTCTGACGCCTCATCCAGACCGAGCTCAATTCTGAGTATTCCCAAGGCACGGCCACGGAACAACGCCAATGCGCGGTGTGAGGGGATGGTGCGGATCGGTTCAGCATAGGCGTAGTAGTCACGAAACTTTTCTTCTTCCGCCGTTTCCTTGCCTGCTACGACTGTAGAAGTCACGATTCCTTCATGCCAAAGTTTGTTGCGCAGGGCGGCGAGCAAATCAGCGGTTTCGGCGAAACGTTCAGCCAGAATATCGCGCGCGCCCTCGAGGGCAGTTTTTACGTCGGGCACATTGATCGCTTCAACCCCTTCGGCGGCTGGCTGAACTTTTATATATTTCGTAGCTTCCTGCTCAGGAATCAATGTTGGATCATGCAGAAGCGCATCAGCCAAAGGTTCCAGGCCTGCTTCCCGTGCGATTTGCGCACGCGTGCGACGTTTGGGTTTGTAGGGCAGGTAAATATCCTCTAGGAGCTGTTTCGTTGCCGCTTGCTCAATCGCGTGACGCAATTCATCGGTTAGCTTGCCCTGCTCCTCGATCGAAGCCAGAATCGTTATGCGCCGTTCTTCCAGTTCGCGCAAATATTGCAGACGCTCTTCTATGTTTCGCAGATGCGTATCATCCAAGTTTTGGGTCACTTCCTTGCGGTAGCGCGCAATGAAAGGTACGGTTGCGCCACTATCGAGCAGGGTGACTGCTGCTGCTACCTGCTGGGGAGTAATGCCGAGTTCTGCTGCGATAAGCTGCATGATCTTCTGCTGTGCTGCATCTGGAATGGTCTGTGTTGTTAAAGAAGTCATATATTCGCCATGTGGAGTTTCTTGAAAGTAAGCGTGATTGATAACTACCTGCCCAGTCTTAGGGGTATTTTTTACCAGATGGAGTAAAAAAGCTTTAGTTTTTTAGAACTGGAATTTTGATTAATAGAAATTCATTAGGAATTAGGTAGGCTTTATACCATTTCAGCAGGTGCTTTTCCACCCTGAATGAAATGGATTTGAAGAAGCAAAATCCAATGAATAGCGAACAAATATTCGAGCAGCGCAATCAATCATGCCATAAGAGCATAATCGATCAAAGTTTAATAATTGTGTCATCAAGCTGATTTACCATAGGTAAACAACTGTTTGGGGACGGTTGTTTATGTTAAATAAAAGTGGCTGCGGCAAATTGCCCCGCGACAATTTGTCACATTCCAATGCTGTTCTTTTCTCTCTACAATGCAATTCACGTGGTTGATTATTAAAGAAACAATTTAATAACTGCAATCAAGGAGGTAGGTATGTTTTTTAAACTTAAAGGAAGTAATTTGTATCAAGCGCTATTGGATAGGCTTTATATGAACTTTACCGGAACCAGAAAGCAAGCGATAACCACAGATCAGCGTAATGCGGGTAAGACGACTTCTGCTGCTAAACAAATGCCGCTCCAGGACGCAGTATGGCATCGAAGCAAATCGGCAAGATATCAGCAAAATTAGTCAATGTTAAAAGGTGAGGTAACGGCCACGTGATTTCTCACCCATTGGCATTGGTAGAGAGAATTCATTTATTTGACAGGAGTATAGAAGGCGTGTGATGTATTGACATGTCTATATAAAATCTTATGAAAATCCCCAAAAGAATTGAGCCACTGATTGAAGAAGGTCTTGTTGATTCAGTTATTTGTCAACTCATGAGTGGCAAGGAAGCAATGGTATATGTTGTACGTTGCGGAAGCGATATCCGATGCGCCAAAGTATATAAGGAAACTAACAGACGTAATTTTCGCCAGAGTGTAAGTTATACGGAAGGAAGGCAGGTTAGAAGTAGCCGGCGCGCACGTGCTATTCAAAGAAGAAGTGATTTTGGCCGCATGGCACAGAAAGAGGCGTGGCAAAGTACCGAAGTGGATACCATGTCTCATCTGGCGACAGTTGGCGTACGGACACCAAAGTACTATAACTTTTTTGAAGGCGTATTATTAATGGAGCTCATCACTGATAGCGATGGTAATGTTGCTCCCAGATTGAATGATTTGATACTGACCGCTGAGCTGGCGAGAACATACCATCATTTTTTAATTGGACAAATTGTCCGTATGCTTTGTCATGGCATCGTTCATGGTGATTTATCTGAATACAATGTATTAGTCGGTAACCAGGGCCCTGTCATTATCGATTTTCCTCAGGCGATTTTTGCTGCAAGTAATAACAGTACCCAGAGAATACTTAAGCGAGATGTTGATAATGTAACCGCCTATCTGAGTCGTTTTGCCCCCGAACTTGCTTGTACTGATTATGGTTCGGAGATTTGGTCGCTTTATCAGCGTGGAAAATTGCATTTAGAGGTTAAGCTGACAGGGAATACTGGAGAGAAAATCAAACCAGTCGATGTGAACAGCATTTTGAGTACTGTCAATGCTGTATTAAGAAAGGAAATAGCTTGGCAACGATACAAGCAAGAACGCTGGACAAGCCGTCAACTGCAATACTAATACTGGCTTTAATCAAGACAGAATTAACCAGGTATTGCACGTGGCTTATTAGCGCCATGGGTAGGGGCTACGATGGCGCTATAACATTGATGCAGGTATCGCTATATCAAACGAATAATCAAGAGATGGTTACCGTCAAATGGTTTGACGGTATGAGTATTAGCTGCTATTATACGTCGTTCTGGCGCGGGGTGGAGCAGTCTGGCAGCTCGTCGGGCTCATAACCCGAAGGTCGTAGGTTCAAATCCTGCCCCCGCAACCACCTTATCCTGTTTGTGAGCCGCAGTTTTATGCGGCTTATCAGCGAACTCAGTTTTACGGGATGGATGTGCATTTCGGTTAACCATCTTGTTCTCGTCAGATAAAGAACCTTCTTCTGAAAAGACTTCATCAGCACAAGAATCATCCTGTCAACCATGTTTTTGATCACCTGATTCGGTCATCATTTTGACTTGCTGCAACAAGGGATCGTTATCGCTAACCTTTTGCTGCTTACCTGCCGCAATTGTCAAAATTCCGGCAAGGTCGCCATGCAGGTCGATGGCGTATTCAGTACCACACGCTTTGGGCGTGAGCACAATCTTATCAATGGTACTAGTTCCGATCTAATCGTCAGCGCACTTGAAATAGAGAGAGTTGCCGAGTTTGATATGGGTGTCTCTAGAGATACGTTTTATCGCTATCATGAATTGGTAGAGCCGTCCAACTGAGGAATCTAGGTTTAAATTCGTCTTCTCTTCGCTTGAAACAATTGACGTTCTCCGACCAATATATATGAGCTTGGATAAATCTTATTGTGCTGTTGTCCGCGTCAACTTGAGCAATTTTCCATTCTCTTCATCAGTCAACAGATAAATTGCGCCATCTGGCCCTTCTGCGACATCGCGAATACGTGCGATATCTATTAGTAATTTTTCTTCACTAATGATATTTTTTTCATTGACTACCAGCCTGACCAGATGCTTACCAGCCAATGCACCAATAAACAAATTACCCTTCCATTCTGGAAATAGGGTGCCTTTATAGAACATCATGCCAGAAGGTGCGATGGAAGGTGTCCAGTAATAAATCGGCTCTTCAAATCCTTGCCCCGCATGTTCCTTTTTGATAGGCGTCATCCAGTAGTGAATACCATAGCTTGCCAGGGGCCAGCCATAATTCTTGCCTGCTTTGGGGATGCTGATTTCATCTCCCCCACGCGGGCCATGCTCATGAATCCATAATTCTCCGGTGCCAGGATGAATGGCGGCACCCTGAATATTCCGATGACCAAAGGACCAGATTTCCGGTTTGGCTTTTTGATCTTTGACAAAGGGATTGTCGGAAGGCACAGAGCCATCACTCCGGATTCTGACCAGTTTACCGAGATGATTATCGAGCTGTTGAGCTTGGTCCATATATTTGAAACGCTCACCAAGTGTCACAAAAAGACTGCCATCCGGCGCAAATACCAAGCGAGATCCAAAATGCTTGGTACCGTCTATTTTGGGCTGCTGACGAAAGATCACTTGGAGATTTTCTAGTGCCATATCGACTAGCTTTGCTCTGGCAACAGCAGTGCCGGCTACACCGCCTTGTGGTTCCGCATAGGAGAAATAAATAAGATGATTTCTGGGGAAATCGGGATCTAGCGCCAAACCTAGTAACCCTCCCTGATCCTTGGCAAACACGGCAGGCACACCCTTGATGGGTGAGGAGAGTTTGCCATCGGCCGATACGATACGAAGTTGCCCTATACGCTCAGTTAAAAGTATTCTTCCGTCAGGCAGGAATACCATGCTCCAGGGATGATTTAACCCTTTAACTAAGACATGTACTTCGAGTTTCACCTGGGAAGATTGAGCATGGGCAATGGAATAAAAATAGAGACTGCCCAAGGTAAGCAAAGCGAACAACTTGGTTATCAGCAAGATACGAGTCATTTTCATTCCTCCTTGTTCATGTAAGAGTAAACAAAACATTAAACTTGGATTCCTCAGTTGATCGCTAATTCTGGTGTTAGCATTGTAAATATTCTAACTTTTACAACAACTGCTACCCTCACCTTTTGGGTGTTACGCTCTGATGCGGATTGCACAATTTTGCGGGCACATGGTTGTGTTGCAACTCTTTGGAATACAACAACTATTCCGCGTCGTTGCGCCTTACCCTACATCCGTAAAACCGCATACTTCACCCCGCCCAACTGAGAAACCTAGGTTAAAACGGTATCATCCGGATGCGCAGCCCTCCAAAAACATTGAGGAGCGGACCAGGTTCAAAAAAACGACCAAATGCGGCGTTGATACGCGTATTAGCATTGTAGCGCTCATCGAACAGATTATTGATGCCAATAAATACCGAACCTTCGAGCCAGCGATGTTTCTTTTCCCATCCCAATAACAATTGCCCCAGGGTATAGGCATGGTTGGTGACGGTATTGATGTCATTCACAAAAAATTCTCCTACCCGATGGACATGCAGTTGCCCAAATATTCCAGTGGGATGGGTATAACGTACTCTTCCCTCCCATCTATGTTTTGGTAAACCAGGAAACTCATTACCTTTCAGATCGATATTATCAACGAAATAGCGCTCAAACTCGAAATCCGAATAGGTGTAGGTGATTTCACCTTGCCATCCCTGCCATACTGGCGTTGCCAGACGGCTTTCAACCCCTAGTCTGCGTGATTTTCCCGCGTTGCAAAAAAAGCGCGGCTGGGAGATTCAGCTAACTCAAATGGTGTGATTTCGTTGCGAGTATGGATATGAAAAAATGTGGCTTCGTACGCAAAACCAGCAGGGTTGCCACGTAATCCGATTTCTTTGCTCAAGGAAGTCTGGGCTTCAAGGTTGTTATTGAATCCTCCCGTTCCTGCTGGATTGTTGATCAATTCTGTGGTCGTGGGTGCTTCAAAGACGGAAGCGATATGGGTATAGATCTGATGGGTTTCCAGCGGGCGATACACAAGCCCCGCCGTGCTACTGACCTGAGAGAGCGTTTTGTTGCCCGATTGATTGCTGTCCGAAAGAAATGCATCCTTTACCCGATATTGCAACCAATCCCAGCGGCCACCGGCCACAAGCTCCAATTTGTCGGTTAGACTCCATTCATTGCGTAAAAACGGCCCGACATTCTGTACGCGTTCAATTTGATCCAGATTTAACGCCCCCTGCACTCCAAAAAGGTTATTGAAACGTCGTCGATCGTCATTCTGGATGGCATAGTCGACACCGACCAGCAGGCGATTAGCGCGCTTCAGCAAAGTATGATCGCTCACAAACTGAGCTGTCAGCCCTCCTGTCCAGCGATCGAATTCCACCTGTCCGCCAATGTTAAATGGCAGCAAATTCTGAAAATCGCGGTGTAACGCATGAGCAACAATAGTTAATATCTGGTTAGTGGAAGGGCTTTTCCGGTAGCGCACAGCGAATTGTTCCTGGCGGATGGCTTCACTGGCATTAAACAACTGGTTATTCGCTGCTGCCTGCTTCGGGTTGGCATTCACTTCGGCGAGCGTTAATGCACCTGGATCTTTCGAATCCGGGGAATAAAACTCATGCATTAAAACCATCCAGTCAGAATTAGGTGATGATTGAAAATTTAGTTTGACTTGGGAAAACAGGTTTTCCATGCTGCTATGATTGCGCCAGCCATTCTGCTGGAGATACGATCCGAACAATCCATAGTCAAAATTTTCCATCCGTCCCCCTGCGTACAATTCCGATTTCAAATAACCGAACTGACCAAAAACTAGACGCGGCGCGACTTCAAGCTTTTCGCGTGGTGAGCGAGTAGTAATGCTGATCATACCGCCGGAAGCATTACCATATAACGAGGTCGAAGGGCCTCGCAAAATTTCCATCCGCTCGATCAAAGCTGGATCAATAGCATCGAGCTGTGTCTGACCATCCGGCAAGGTTTGCGGAATATCATCGACACGCAACTGGATGCCCCGTACACCAAATGGTGAGCGCGCACCAAAGCCGCGAATGGCAATCCGCAAATCCTGCGTAAAGTTATATTGATTCTGGAAGAAAACACCGGGTGTACCGTAAGCAAATTCATCCAGTGTAGCGCCAGGTTGGTGATCGGTATATTTACTCCGCTCAATAGTGGTAATCGCATCGGGTATTTGTTCAGTTTTTTTTCTGTGCGCGTTGCAGTCACTGTAATGGGAGCAAAAATGTCAGGTTCGGGTATCTTGGATTGTTGTGCTTGGGCTAAGGCAGGCGTGATGAAAAATCCAATCAAGATGGGATTAATTGCTTTCAAGAAACAAATATAACACACTGGTTTTACAGCAAATATTAAGCTATCTCAGGAACAGGGGTAAGATTGAACCCCGGCTCCCAAGCGCGTACAGTCAGATGATGCAACACGCGTTGACGGTATCGCTCATCAAAGTCATCCTGCCCTTTATCGACGTACCTGGTTCCTTCCATTAGCATCGTGTAGAATCAAGCGCGCCAGTTTGTGCGCTGTCGCTGTGATTGCCTTTGCCTTGTCGAGCCTGCCACATAATCTCCTATAATAGACACCCAGCGCAGACTGACTGGATTTCAATGAAACTGCCGCCATGCGCAGTGCCTGGGCAGCACGGTTCGCTGTGCGCTTGCTTGCCCCCGATCGCACTTTTCC
>NZ_FNDH01000019.1 GCF_900100485.1 Nitrosomonas sp. Nm132
TTGTTTGACTGCCTATTTTTGTATCTCCTCCCCTGGCACATGTAATCGATTGATTTATATTTGTTCTTTAGAATGCTTTAAAAACGAGGGATGCTCCGAGATCAGGTTGTCTGTATTTGAGGAAAATGAGGCCGAGCACGACATGCTTGTAGACAGCGACATCGAGCATGGGCAGCAACTTGTTGGCCATGGTCCACAGGCGTTTGTCGAGATCGTTGAGGAATTGCTGTTCTGCAAGGTTCATAGGGTTACTGCATGGCTGTATCTGTTTGGGAGTGCCGATTTGAGCACTTGGCAACGCATGAGTCAAGCAGGCTATATTCAATACGGATATTCAAATGCGATTCTTCAACACCCAGCGATCAATCAATTCACATAGTTCATCAGGATGGGTGGCAGGCAACCAGTGCTCGGAGTCAACCGTGGCAAATTCTACTTGTGGTAACTGCTGCAGCAGGGCTTGGGTGCGCTTTGGGTCGGTGATGCTGAGTCCGCCTGACTGGATGACGAGGGCAGGGCAACGCACCTCAGCAACGGGCAAGGGGCGCATGATTTCGATCAGGTTGTTAAGGTACTGCGCGGTCGGAATCACCTTGAGGTCATGCTTGGGTTTGCCATAGTCTGCCAGTATTGTTTTCAACTCGTCTGGGCCTGCTTGATGCACGCGGCGATCCAGCACCTGCAGGTCCAGCGTGCCGAGCTGGCGCCGATAGAAGCCGAGCCAGTTGAACAGTTTGATCAGCGCTACGGCAACACGCAGCAGCGGAATGAATGGCCGCAGCCGGGCGAGCACGCCAGTGACAGCTTCAGGAGCTATCGGTTCGATCAGCACCAGTCCAGCGCAGCGATCGGGATAGCGCGCGGCAAAGTTGAGCGCGATGTTGGCGCCGAGGCAGTGACCGACGATAATCGCGCGCGATTGCTGCTCGTGCTGCAGCAACTCAGCGATATCTTGACACCATTTCTCGATGCGTGCCGGGCCACGCCAAATCGATTCGCCGTGGCCGCGCAGATCCGGGCGCAGCAGCAGCCGGCCGGCTGCTAGGCGGCTGTGCTGAGTGAAATGCCACCAGCGGCTGGAGTTGCTAGCAGCACCATGCAGCAGCACGAGAGGCATGCTTTTTTCATTTTGTGCGGGTGTCCATCGCCGGTAGGTGAGCGTGACGCCGTCTTTACTCTGGAAATGCCGCTTTTCATCGATTTGCAGGCGTCCACTTTTTTTCAAGCGGCGATTGACCATCCAGTGATAGAGCCGCGACAGCAAGGGCCGAATCACTGGCAGACCGATTAACCAGGCGAGCGGTTTGAGTAGCGGCACCCGGGCCATCAGCACAATATAAGCATCCAGTTCAGAAACAATCCGCTGGTGTTCATCGTGAACATGCAGTTCGCTCAAGGCTTTGTGCGGATCGATGCCGATATCATGCAGGTGGGCGTCCTGCCCGGTAATATCGAACCAGCATACGTCCTCACCCCCTTTGCCTGCCAGTTTTTCATAATTTTGCCGATCCTTGATGCAAGCCGGGCAGGCGCCATCGTAATAGACCGTGATTTTTTTCTTTTCCTCTCCCATTAGCTACTTCCCCCTAATGAAAAGTCATCCGCCTGGTAGAATCATTACCATTTGCGGGAGTTTGTCGAATCGCCAGACTGCGTCAATGCTGGTTTTCGACAGGGACTTAGACCGAACAGCATATTGGTAACTATGCTACTGGAACGGTTTTCTAGCCAGCCGTGAAAAAAGTTTTACACATAAAGAAGCACATTTGAAAGTGCATGGCTCATTTACATTCTAAATCAAAACCGGCTTTGCCAGGCTCCTTTGCGGAAACCTGAAGCGATGCAGGACGCAACCGCCTGAGGTTATCCTTAGTTTGCGCTATCGAGCACAATCAGTTTGCGTGTTGCGCGTGTCATGGCAACATATAACAGGCATGCTTCTTCTTCATTACTCGTGCCTGCGTCAGCTTGCATGTTTGCCGCGGGAATGGCGACCAGTGGAAATTCCAGTCCTTTGCTGCTGTGAAAAGTGAGCAGTCTGACGGTGTTCTGCTTTTCGCTAAATTGAATAGTGTCTTTCCAGCTAAAGGGAATTCCTGCACCAGTAAGCGCATTATTGATAGTCTTGCCTACGGGATCCCAGTGACGATAAAGAATCGCCATCTCCTTCCAGGGCATGCCGTCTTGATGGGCCGCTTTCAGTTGCTTAGTGATGTATCTTGCTTGTTCCTGAAGACTGGGGAGCTTGATCAGCAATGGTTTAGGACCTTGGCGTCCGGCAGAAACCGGCATCAGCCTCGGTGCACTGTCTTCGTCTGTTTCGGTGGGCGTGAGCAACTGTCTGGCAAATTGACCCGCAAATTGAAGAATTTCCTGGGTATTGCGGTAGTTGATTTTGAGTATGGTGGTTCGCCCTTGTGCCTGGATGCCTATGCTCTTAAAGCTGAAGTGGCGTTTTTCTTTTGTGTGGTAAATGGATTGAACGTCATCATACAGAACCAGCAGTGAATTCGTGCGTGCATCTACCATTTGGACTACCAGCTTGAGCCATTCCGGACGAAAATCATGGCCTTCATCGATCAACACTGCTTCGTACTGTCCGGAAGGAATGAGTTTGTTATCTACCGCGCGGATGAGCCGATTCACCATGTCATCCCAATAACCATCGCGCTCGCCATCTCCTTCGGGCAGGTCAACGTGATAAGCCGTGAGCTGGCGGCGGCACCAGGCATGGAAAGTATGGACATTGACTTTGCTGCCGATTTCTTTTTGCTGTATCCAATGTTCAAGGCGTTTGGCAAGTATCCTGTTATAGCAAAGTATCAGAATCGGTTTAGCGCAAACCTTGGCAAGATATTTTGCGCGGTAGCCGAGAATCAGCGTCTTACCAGAGCCCGCCACCCCGTGGATAACTCGATGACCGTCGCCAAGGCTGCGCGCAAGTTGTTCCTGCTGTAAATCCATGACTTGTAAAATATCCGGTAGCTCGCCAACCGGTGCTGTAGCACTGTTCAATAGCTCGTCCTGTTTTGCGGGTATCCGGATTTCCGGGAACATATGCCAGCGTATCCGATCCATCTGCGGCAGGCTCAGATTGCCATAACCACTCACGGTAAACATATCCCACAAGCGTTTCTGGAACACTTCCATCTCCACCGATTCAACCATTTCATCCTGACAGATGACACGGCGGGGTTCCAATACTTCACCTAAATCAGTGCTTTCAAACTGCTTGCGGCTGATATTGGGAAGCACTACTCCATACGTCCAGGGGAAGAGGAGCTGACCCTGCATCCGGCCGTTGCTAAAAACCAGTTGCGGATCTCTTTGCAGCATATCGGCCACTACCTGAGCATATTGACGAGCTTGTTCAAGCGGATTGCGCTTGTGTATCAATCCTTCGGGCATAAGCAAAGTCACATCCGTTTTGGTAATGACCTGGATGCTATCCCGTTTCCAGTCCTTGATTTCCAGAATCAGCAAGCCACGTTTGGGGTGCAGCATAATAAAATCCGGATGCCTCATCGATTGACCGATAGGGATGTCATACCAACAAAGGTAATCGTCTTCCAGCTTTGTTTCCAGACGCTGAGCGAAACGTCTTTCGCCGGCAGTCATGCGGGAAACGCAGCTAGAGTAGCTAGGGATTAAAGTAGTCATGTTTTTATTAACGGCGATTACAACCTTCTTTTTAGCGCCAAGAGCATTCTAATTTTTTAAAGAAAGGTATTTTTGAGTTGTGTAATTGAACATTACCGCCTGAGCGATGGTGCTTCTTTCGTTGTCGACGCAGAATTGGTGATATTCTAAAGGAGAAATTCTAACCTGGAAGGCTTCCCGGTTAAATCTCTTGTGAAAGGAGCGCGTTATGACGATTACACTCAACCATACTATTGTTCCGTGTTTTGATAAGCAGGCATCCGCAGCGCTTTATTGCAGACTATTTGGCTTTGAATATTTGGGTAATTTTTCTCGTTTCATCGTGGTGCGCGTGAATGATACGCTGTGTCTGGATTTTGATAACAGGGAGAAATTTGAATCCCATCATTATGCATTTAAGGTTTCCGAGCAGGAATTTGATGAAATATTTGCGCGCCTGCAAGCGGAAAAACTCAAATATGGCAGCGGCCCCGGCGAGGCCGAGAATATGACAATCAATCATAATTATGGTGGGCGCGGAGTTTATTTCCGTGATCAGAATGGCCATTTGCTGGAAATGCTGACCGCAGATTATGAAATGCCGCCTCAATAATTGCTGTCATCGAGCTGTGCGTTACTCACATTAGTCTGGGCACCCAAGGAATGCTGCGGACGGAGAATTGGCTGATGAGAGGAGGCCTATATTCTTTGTCATGCAATCTTTTCTTATCAAGGCCACACCTCACTGAATACGGCCAGCGGATAGGTTATCCTCAAGCGCCCTGGAGTACGCCAGCGAAACTTCTTCGATAACTGATGATATATCTGCGTTGGCACCAGTAATATCTGCTAGAGGCACGCCACGCAGAATAGCCATCCAATACAGCAGCTCTATCATTTCCGCTGCAATGCATGCTGAACAAATCCCTGATCCCGACGGAATTTCCAGTGATTTTGAGTCTGGATTATGATCTTCTTTCACCGCGTCAGCGAGAGGATTGGTCAGCTTAGCAATTGCTTTTGCTGTAGCAACATTGACATTGCCTGGATTGAGTATAGGAGCAGATCTGAACGCTTTATTGTTAGGGGGAGTTGAAAATGCCATTTTTTTCTCTTTTCGTTAGTTTTTCATCAATAAATGCGTCATAACCCTTAGAGGAGACGCAAGCTTTGGTTGGTAGTACATCATCATCTCTCTTGATCCAGCTTGTGTGCTGTAGATCGCAAGTGACCGATGATGATTACAAGATAACTGATCCAGATTGGATCCTCTGTGAGAAAAATCACACCAAGTGGTGCCTATGGCCCAACTGCCAATTAATCCGACCAGCTGGCCTCTTTGATTCGTCCTCCCTGAAAGCAACATTGCACACCACAGCTGGGATAGCGGCAGGCAGAATCAAGGCATGCTAACCCGAATATTTCATAAATTCGCGTGATGATCGCGCAGGATTTTGATTAATAGGGAAGTTTTGAGAAAGAGGGGTGTAGTGACTCATACACCCGACTGAGCAAAATCTTTCTTATTAATCAAAAGACAAGTGAGGGCACGTGCCAATTTATGAAATATTCGGGCTAATCTGATTCTGCCATCATTTGCTGCTGGCAATGCTTACATGCCTACTACACCGCCATCTTCACGGGATACGACTACTGTGGCGGAACGTGGACGCGCGCCGCTGGGATTAACCATTACAGCTGGCTCGCCGGGATGTTTGAAGACTTTGCCATTATCCGGCCAGTTACTGGTAAAGCTGTTTGCGCCGGATCGGTCTCCAGGGTGTTGCAAGTTGACAAACAAGGATTTGCCATCGGGGGTTGAGGTGATACCGGTTACCTCACAGTCCTGTGGTCCCACCAAGAAACGTTTGATTTCTCCGGTAAAGGGATGGGCGGCCAGCATCTGGTTGTTGCCAAAAGGACCGCTACTTTGTTGTGAGCCGCTCATGTCGGTCTGAATCCAGAGAATGCCATTTTGATCAATCCAGAGACCATCTGGACTGGCAAAGATATTATCCTGGGTCAAGGCGAGGCCGCTTTGCTCTGGCAGAATCTGACTGTCAGTTTCAGGGCCGGCCAGCACGAAAATATCCCAAGTGAATTGGGTTGCCCAGGGGCGATTGCCTTCCTCGCGCCAGCGGATGATATGGCCATAAGGATTGGGGGCCCGTGGATTGGCGGCATCAATGGTACCTGCACTGCGGCTGCTGTTGTTGGTCAGGGTCATGTAGACTTCACAGGTTTGCGGATGCACCGTACCCCATTCTGGCCGATCCATTTTGGTTGCGCCTACCACATCGGCTGCCAAGCGGGTATTGACCAGGACATCGGCTTGATCCATGAAGAAAACACTCTTGCTGAGTGACATGGCATGAAAATACGGATCATTGATATCCAGCGCGAGCCATTCTCCCGTACCTTCATCGTTAAAGCGGGCTGCATATAGAATGCCTTCATCCAGAATATCCCCATTGATCTCTTTGCTGTAGCGAGCCTTGGTGACGAATTTGTAAATATACTCATTTTGCGCATCGTCACCCGAGTAGAAAACGACTGGCTGGCCGAGTTGTGGCGGTGCGACCCAGCAACCTTCATGGGCAAATCGACCCATGGCGGTACGCTTGATGGGCTTGCTGTTGGGATTGAATGGATCGATTTCCACAATCCAGCCGTGTCCATTGGCTTCGTTCCGATAATCCTCGTTTGCACTGCTTCCTTTTACCGATACGTCGAAACGAATGTGCTCATCAGCGCCACTTTGTGCAGTTTCCCAGCGGTAACGGCCATTATGGGTACTGACTCCATAGCGACTGTGTTCTCTGGGAAGGCTGGCGCGATTAACAAAATAGCTCGCCCAATTTTCTTCGCAGGTCAGGTAAGTTCCCCAAGGGGTATAACCATTACCACAGTTGTTGATAGTACCGCGTGCTTCGATTCCAGCAGGACTATACTTGGTTTTGACCAGATCGCTGCCGCGAACGGGGCCTCTGATTTCCATGGGTGTGCCTGCGGTGATGCGGCGGTTATAAAGTCCATTGATGATCCGCCAGTTACCGTCTGTGTCTTTACTGATTTCGACGATGCTGACACCATGTGCGGCAATTTCCTTGCTGACTTCATCAGCTGGACGTTGTCCAGCGATCAGGCTGGGGCCATGGGTATGCAGCACATTTTGGTCGACGTATTCATGATTGACAGTCAGCAAACCATGGGTGTTGGGGTTATCTTCAAATGGAAAATAATGCATCCCATCGTGATGCGCGCCGACTTGCTGTTCCTGATCAACACCAGAGTTGGATGCATCCGGAGCATAAGCAGGGTAACTGCCGGTAATGGGGGTGCCCCAAGGAATCACGGTTTGTGCTTTATAGCCAAGTGGGATAGTAACGGTATCAGAGCGCGTGATGGGGATGGCATTGAAACCTAAAGTAGGGTTCAATACAAATGGCGGGTTAGGTGATTGTGTGAATTTTGTGGCGATCGAGGCGCTTGATGCTGCCTCAGCCTGAGTCGTTAACTCTGGTAAACCGAACATGCCTGCCACCGCTATACTCAGACTACCGGTCAGCATTTGCCGGCGTGACAATCTTTTCTCAAGGAGGGTTGAAAAATGGGGATTGTCCGAATGATTGCTCATGGGTTCATCCCCATGATCGCTTTCCACGCTATTGTTATCTTTATCGCTCATATCTGTCCTCACTTCAAATAGGAATAGGGAGCAAGGAGTTATAAACGATGAAGATGTTATTTTTGTGACATTTTTGTAACGAAAAGATTGCCAGCGCTCGGTAAAAGAGCGGCTTTCATTAGGCAACGTTTTAACAAGAATAAAGACTCAATGACGCTGGATCCGCTCCAGAGAAAGGATAATATTCCGTCAGTTTTCTCCGCTCATGCCATATTCAATAGGTGTTTTGATGAAGAAGACATTGATTCCTTCTTCGCGTAGCCGGGTGAGTATGCGCTCAACATCTGCTGCACTGAGCGCCATTGTGACTTCAATGGGTTGATCACTCAGCTCAAAGAAATGTGCTGAATGCAGCTTGCCGTCATGACCAAATCCTTCGGCTGCGACAAACAAGGTGGCCCCCCTGATGCCAAGTTTACGCGCTTCCTGCAATAACCACTCGCCTAAGGGTAAACCACCATGTTGGCGGGACTGCTGGGTAAGAAAAGTTAATTGATAGCCGCGCATAATCTTGTTTCCTTGAATTTAGGCGTTCCTGAACAGTGAAATCGTCGCTAGCCCGAGCATCGTCATCAACAATGATCCCATCACATGTAAGCCGATGGCGCCGGCTGCCCAGAGTAGCCGACCCTGTTGAATGAGTGTCACTATTTCTGCAGAAAAGGTGGAGAAAGTGGTGAGTCCACCCAGGAAACCGGTGATGATGAATAAGCGCCACTCGGGCGCCAGTTCGGGATGATTGGCAAATAGAGCAAGCGCCACTCCGATCAGATAACCGCCAATGAGATTGGCGACGAGGGTTCCCGGTGGAATGGCTGGAAACAGCGCATTGAACGAAATTCCAAGAAACCAGCGTAGTACGGCGCCCAGCGATGCACCAATGCAGATGGCGAGTATGGAATGAAACATTAACTTGTATGATTGTGAGTAGTGATTAATTTACTGGTGTTTGCAGATGATATGTTGTACAACCATTAAATAGGCGGATTCAGTATTCTAGCTGGTATGGTGCCGCCGGTAAGTCCATTATCTATGATTATATCTGTGTTATCCGAAAGCTGATTAGCTCACTTTATTTCTTACCGATTTTCTTCAAATGATTAAGATGTTGCATGTCCTGCGCGATAGCTGGCAGAAAGCCAGAAAGGTGGTGGCCTTTATTGCACCCTACAAACGGCAAGTCGCTTTCAGCCTAGTGGCGCTCTTATTTACAGCAACGATTATGCTTTCGATCGGGCAAGGCATCCGGTTATTGATCGATCGTGGCTTGGCGACCCAATCGATTGAGCTGCTGACGCAGTATATGGTTATTTTTATTTTGCTCATTGTCGCGCTTGCTGTGGGGACCTTTACTCGCTACTACTGGGTGACCTGGCTGGGTGAGCGTGTGGTAGCTGACATTCGCTGTAAGGTATTCGATCATTTGATCAATTTGCACCCTGGTTTTTTTGAGAATAATCGCAGCCTCGAGATTCAATCGCGCCTGACCGCGGATATGACCTTGCTGCAATCCGTTATTGGCTCATCCGTTTCTGTCGCCTTGCGCAATCTCGTGATGCTGATTGGTGGAATTGTCTGGTTATTTATAACCAATACCAAATTGACAGCGCTGGTGTTGATCAGCGTACCGCTGGTGGTGGCGCCTATTTTGGTGTTTGGCCGCAGGGTGCGGCGTCTGTCCCGTCAAAGCCAGGACAGAATTGCAACAGTGGGCGCCTACATTGGAGAGATTCTGGGGCAGATAAAGACCGTGCAAGCCTATAACCATCAGGAGATCGATAAAGATATCTTTCATCGATATGTCGAAGATGCCTTTGCCATAGCCAAGCAACGCACCACTCAGCGTGCCATGCTGATTACCGTGGTCATCATGTTGGTGTTCGGCGCAGTCGGTTTGATGCTTTGGGTGGGCGGGATGGATGTGATTGCAGGGCAGATTAGTGGCGGTGAATTGGCGGCATTTATTTTTTACAGCATTATCGTGGGTTCTGCAGTAGGCTCGATCTCGGAAGTGCTGGGAGAGCTTCAGCGCGCTGCGGGTGCCGCTGAACGTACCGTGGAGTTATTGTCTGCTCCCAGTGAAATAGTGTCTCCAGCAAGCCCGAAATCTTTGCCGGTCTTAACGGGGCGCATCGAAATAGAGCGATTGTGTTTTGCTTATCCTTCCCGTCCTGAGGTGCTTGCTATCAACGAATTGTCACTGACTATTAGGGCAGGTGAGATGTTAGCTTTGGTCGGTCCATCCGGAGCAGGAAAGTCGACCTTGTTTGATTTGCTATTACGTTTCTTTGATCCTCAATCTGGTGGCATAAGGCTGGAAGGTATCGATATCCGTCAGTTGGAAATCACAGGCTTACGAGCTTGTTTTGCGCTGGTCTCACAAAATCCGGTCTTGTTTTATGGCAGTATCAGCGACAACCTTCGCTATGCCTGCCAGGACGCAACGGATGCGGAAGTGGAAGCCGCCGCCAAAGCAGCCTTTGCACATGAGTTTATCGTTAGTCTTCCCGAAGGGTATCAAACCCATTTGGGTGATACAGGATTGGGATTGTCAGGCGGGCAGAAGCAGCGAATTGCCATTGCCCGTGCGATTCTGGCCGGTGCGCCGATTTTGTTGTTGGATGAAGCAACCAGTGCGTTGGATGCGGAAAGTGAATACTGGGTACAACAGGCGCTGTCTCAATTGATGGCACACCGTACCACGATAGCGATTGCGCATCGTTTGAGTACTGTGAAATCAGCAGATAGGATTGCAGTCCTCAATCATGGATATTTAGAAGCGCTCGGCACACATGCGGAGTTGATGGCAACCAGTGAGCTCTATGCGCGATTGGCATCGTTACAATTTCATATGCAATGAGTGGAGTGGTGTGGTGACACGTAAACTAATTTGCCAGCTTTCAGTAGGCTTTTCTTGTTGCGCTGCAGTTGCATGCTTCGCATGCAGGATCTTTTTTTAAGTTGATTGTTCGCCATTTCATGGTCAGCCCATCAAGTATCAGCAAACGACCATTAAGCGTTTCGCCTATGCCCAGCAAAACCTTGATCGTTTCTGCTGCCTGAGTGCAGCCTATGATACCGGCCAGGGGTGCAAATACGCCCATTACGGCGCAATTGGGATCATCATCTTCGCCAGCAACGGGAAAAAGACAATGATAACAAGGACTGTTGGCATAACGCAGGTCAAATACCGAGACTTGGCCGTCAAAGCGTACAACAGCACCTGAGATCAGCGGTTTTTTCTGAATGATACAAGCTTGGTTGATGGCATGACGGGTGACAAAATTGTCGCTGGCATCTACCACGGCATCAACGGAAGAGAGCAGATGCAATAGAACCTCTTCAGTTACCTGTTTCTGTAAGGTCGTGATTTCAATCTCTGGATTGATATGATGCAGGGTTTTTCGGGCGGAAGCCGTTTTGGGCAGGCCGATCGCGTCGGTGCTGTGAATGATTTGCCTTTGTAGATTGGTGAGATCGACGTTATCTTTATCGCAGATGACGATTTTTCCGATACCACTGGCGGCAAGATACAACGCGGCGGGTGAGCCAAGCCCCCCCGCCCCAATGATCAGGACGCTTGATTGCGTTAACTTTTCTTGTCCCCGTACATCGATTTGGGGCAGCAAAATATGGCGACTATAACGCAATAGCTGATTGTCATTCACGGCCCTCCCACCTCACTTTTTCAGCTATTGCTTTTTATATTTCAGGAACTCGCTGCTTTTTTAGCAGTTTTTGTAGACTTTCTTTTTGAATCTGCCTCAATTCCCTTTAGATGCTTAATGGCTTTGGTGAGCAAGAGATCATCGCTCGAGCCAAACTCCATGGGAGCACTCTTTTTCTTAGTCGTAGATTTTTTACTTTTGGGTTTATCTTCAGATCCATTGGGTTTTTTTGCGCTGGTAACATCATCTCCATTATTCCCCTCATTTTGGTTGCTACGCAGATGCCGGGTAAGATCTGATTCACGCAATTGCCGGGACGCATCATCCGTTTCATCGACTATATCCGGCGTAATCCCCTTAGCCTGAATGGACTGTCCGTTAGGTGTGTAGTAACGCGCTGTTGTCAGCTTGATTGCTGTATTGTTGCCAAGGGGAAGAATAGTCTGTACTGAACCTTTGCCAAAAGTTTGGGTACCCATGACGACAGAGCGCTTGTGATCCTGCAGGGCACCTGCGACAATTTCAGAGGCCGAGGCTGAGCCCCCGTTTACCAGTGTGATCATAGGTACCGTTTTAATTTCCGACGGTAATCCTGTTAAATAATCCTTACCTGGATTACGCAAGTAATATTCAGGGCTAGCCATGAGTCGCATTTTTGCATCGCTTGTGCGCCCTTCAGTATAGACGACGAGTGCGTTGGTCGGAAGAAATGCGGCTGATACGGCCACAGCACTGTTTAGCAATCCGCCGGGATCATTTCGTAAATCAAGCACAAGTCCTTTCATGGGAATTTTGCTTTCTTTGAATAATTTTTCAATCGCCTGAGCTAAATTTTCACCTGTATGTTCTTGAAATTGTGTGACACGTAAATAACCGTAACCAGGTTCAATTAACTTGGCTTTGACGCTTTCGATTTTGATAATGGCGCGAACTAATGTGAATACTAGGGGTTCAGCTTCGCCTTCCCGAGCGATCGTAAGTGTAATCGAGGTGTCAGGCTTACCACGCATGCGCTTGATAGCCTCGTTGAGTGTCATGCCTTTAACCGCGGTATCATCCAGTTTGATAATCAGATCACCTGTTTTGATACCGGCCCGGAATGCTGGAGTATCCTCAATCGGCGAAATGACTTTGACCAAACCATCTTCCATAGTAACTTGGATGCCGAGTCCACCAAATTCGCCTTGTGTGCCGATTTGCAGTTCCTTGTATTCCTCGCTATCCAGATAGGCAGAGTGCGGATCCAAGCCAACCAGCATGCCGTTGATGGCTTCAGTAATAAGTTTTTTGTCCTCGACGGGTTCCACATAATCGCTTTTAATGCGACCAAATACCTGTGTAAAGGCACGTAACTCTTCGATTGGGAGAGGAGGCAACTCTGCTTGGAGCGCTTTATCGGCTACAGCGGAAAAGTTGAGACTGATCAACACCCCGGCAGCAACACCGGAGAGGACTAAACTGAGTTTTTTAACAAAATTATGCATCACGTATTCTCCGCACCTATCAACTTTACAATTTTTACCATAAATTTCATTCTATTTTTACCCAGGTTAATGGGTCAAATGGTTTACCCTGGTGTCGCAATTCAAAGTATAAACCCGATTCACGATTACCACCGCTGTTTCCTACAGTCGCAATCGTGTCGCCGCTCTGAACCCGATCACCAACACGTTTGTAGATAGTTTCATTGTAACCATAGAGACTCATGTAGTTGTTGCCATGATCCAAAATCATAAGGTTCCCAAATCCACGCAACCAATCAGCAAATACAACTTGCCCGTTCGCTATGGCTTTTACCTCATTACCATTTTGGGAACGAATAAATAATCCTTTCCATTTAATTCCTCCTTCTTGCCGTGGACTGTCAAAACGATTGACAAGTTCCCCTCGTACCGGTAATCGTAGCTGTCCTCTGAGTGATGCAAATGAACTTCCCTTCACAGAAGAATCAGGAAGCAAGCGGTTATGAAGCGAGGATGGAGATGATTTATGAGCAGAAGGAGGGGGGGATTTTTTTTGAGTGAGTAGTCTATTGATTTCTTTTACCAGGTTGGATAGGCGTTGCTCATCACTTTTGAGTTTGCTGATTTCTTGTTGTTGCTGGGTAATTTCTTCGGAGAGGTTTGCAAGAATTTTTTCACGTTTGCTTTTTTCTTGTTCCAGCTGATGCTTTCGGTTGGTCTGCTCAGTTTGAATCTTTACGATCTCTTCTCTTTTTAGGTGACTCTCGTCAGCTAATATGTCTAGCCGTTCAAGCTGAGTGCGTAGGGTATCAATATTTTCAGAGCGTGCCCGCTTTAGGTATCCATAGTAATGAAGATTGCGTGCTATTTGATTGGGATCTTGCTGCCTGAGTAGCAACTGCATGTAATCCTGCTGTCCCTTGAGGTATTGATAGTAAAGCATTTTACCGAGCTGCTCTTGCTGCACTTTAATCTGGTTTTGAATTTGTTTGGATTGATCCAGTAATTGATCGAGACTGCTATTGGCGTCAATCTGTTGTTGAGCAAGCGTAGCCAAGATTCGGTTAGTTTCGCTGATGGCACGTTCCGAGTCGCGTAAAGCATCTGCCGCTTCAGTTTTAGATGTTTCCTTGCTGGCCAGATCTTGTTGTAAGGCTTTAATGCGATTTTGTAATTGCTTTAAGTTTTCTTTGTTCGCTTGGGGATTGGCATATAGTTGGCCTGTGCATATCAGAGCTAAAAAAAACATCATGATTCTGCACAGTGTAACACTTGCACTGTAACACATGGCTTATTTCAAATATCGTGCAAAATGTATATGAATCCGAGATTTTCTAGGGTACGCTAAGTTAAACATTTACTTTAGCCTGGTTTGCTACAGCTGACGTGGCTTCTTCAATTTCGGCTGAGTTGCCAAGATAGTAGCTGCGCATGGATTTTAAATTATCGTCGAGCTCATAAATCAGGGGAATACCCGTAGGTATGTTGTAGTTAAGAATATCCTGATCTGAAACATTATCAAGATACTTGATGAGTGCTCGCAAGGAATTACCATGCGCCACAATGATTGTTCGTTGCCCCGCTTTGACTTGAGGTGCAATAGTTTGGTTCCAAAAAGGTAAAAATCTAGTAATCGTATCTTTGAGGCTTTCGGTCAGAGGGATGTCCTGTTTGGATACGTTGCTATAGCGAGGATCCAATCCAGGGTAGCGTTCATCATCAGTTGTAAGGGCTGGAGGCTGAATGTCGTAACTGCGCCGCCATAGCAAGACTTGCTTATCGCCGTAGCGGGTAGCTGTTTCTGCTTTATTCAATCCTTGCAAAGCCCCGTAATGCCGCTCATTCAGTCGCCAGGTAAGATTAATTGGAACCCACATCTGGTCCATTTGATCAAGCGTGATCCAGAGCGTACGTATGGCGCGTTTTAGCACTGAAGTATAAGCAATATCAAAGATAAATCCATTTTCTCGTAAAAGCCGGCCAGCAGAGCTGGCTTCTTCCAGTCCCTTGGGTGTTAAATCTACGTCTGTCCAGCCGGTAAAACGATTTTCCTTATTCCAAATGCTTTCTCCATGACGCAGGAGAACGAGTTTTTTCATGTTGACCTTCAAAAGAAGAAGCTAGTAGTTTGTAAAAGCGACTGATGTACCAGAATTTTATTATATTTTGACAAAGAAAGCAGCATGTTGCAGTGATCTTCATTTTTTGTTGTTTGTATTAGATCATTTCGTAATCATATAAAAAATATAGTTGTATTTCTGTTTGGGCGACGCTCTCCCTATGTATATGTATGCAAGTTTCAGTGGAGATCTTGGAGCCAATATCGTAAGGTACTCTAAGAATTATCGGAATCTCCATGATGGCTTATAGTGTTGTCTTGCTATCATCGCTGACAGATCTGACAGATTTTTTTAAAGATGGAGATTCTTGAATACTTTGCTAAAATAACAGGTTATTAAAAAAGCCGAATGGCAAAACTAAAACGGGCGCTTACTTCTATGGAACCAACCTTTTTACAGGAAAATATTTTTTTCATTATTGCTGCTATTATGAGTGGTGGAATGCTGTTATGGCCAATGATTTCACGCAACTCTGCCAAAGAAATAGATGTCCAGCAGGCGATCAGGTTTATTAATTACGATAATGCGCTGATACTTGATGTTAGGGATGATAGTGAGTATGCTGAAGGACATCTTCCTGATTCTAAACATATTTCTTCTGAGAAGATAGATGAAAGTTGGCATGAGTTAGAGAAATTCAAGGACAGACCCATCGTTGTGATATTTCGACCTGGGTTGCGAGCCGGTCATGCTGGTGCGGTTTTGCGTAAGAATGGCTTTAAGAAGGTTTACAATCTTGGTGGTGGGATCGATACGTGGCGGCGAGAAAATCTTCCAATGGTAAAAAATCGCTAAACAGGTAGGAAGAGGATATGGCAAAGGTGGTCATGTATGTATCGGGTTATTGCCCTTACTGTACAATGGCAGAGAAGTTATTGCGATCCAGGGGCGTTGAGGAAATAGATAAGGTCAGGGTTGATTTGCATCCTGATCAGCGCGCTGAAATGATAAGAAAAACTGGGCGTCGAACCGTTCCCCAAATCTATATTGGGGAAACGCACATAGGAGGCTATGATGATCTTGCGCGACTCGATCAGCAGGGAGGCGTCATAAAACTGCTATCAGCCTAATTTCTTAGTGATGTTTTATCATTTAATAATCTTTATTATCAATTATTCCAATTGGAATCTAACATGAGTGAGCAGCAGCCAGTATTTGCTATTGAGAAAATTTATGTCAAGGATCTTTCTCTTGAAATTCCGAATGCACCGCATATTTTTCTTGACCGGGAAGTTCCTGAGATTAACTTGCAGTTGAGTACTCAAGATGCTTGTATTGAGGGGGATATATACGAGGTTATGTTGACGATCACTGTTACTGCCCGAGTTAAGGAGAAAACCATGTTTCTGGTTGAGGCTCACCAGGCAGGGATCTTTCGGATACGTAACGTGCCGGGAAATGAGATTAATCCTGTGTTGGGTATCGTATGTCCAAATATCTTATTTCCTTATTTGCGCGAAACTGTATCGGATATCGTAACACGCGCAGGTTTTCTCCCAGTTATACTTAATCCCGTCAATTTTGAGGCGATTTATCATCAGAAAAAACAGCAGGCCGAATCAGAAATCGGGGTGGGTCAAAAAACATCTGAAACAGAAAGCGTGCACTAGAAGGAGGTCTGCTTGGTGCAAAGAAGGGGCTTAATCGGAAGTTTCTTTCTGTTTTTTTTGCTTGTTTTTCCGCGTTGGAGTGTAGCTACAGAAACAGAATTTTTCTCTATCTCGGAGAATGCTGTCGTAATGTATGACGCTCCCTCGCTGAATGCTGAAAAATTATATGTAGCAAGCCTTCATTTGCCACTAGAAGTAGTAGCAAAAGTTGAGGGTTGGGTTAAAGTACGTGATAGTAGTGGCGCGATTGCATGGATAGAGAAGAAATTCCTAAGTGATAAGCGCTTTGTAATTGTGACTGCTCCATTTGCTGATGTATATCAGTCAGCGGATGTTCATTCACCTCTTGTTTTTCAGGTCGAAAGGAATGTGGTTGTAGAATGGTTAAGCTCCGACATCGCTGGTTGGGTTAAAGTACGTCGCCGGGATGGTCAAATTGGTTATATCAGATCTAATCAGGTCTGGGGCTCATGAAGATTGCAATATTGGGGGCGGGTGCTTGGGGCACAGCATTGGCTATCAATCTTTCTGCGAGTCATCAGGTCACATTGTGGACGAGAGATCCGGGTCAACTGGCTGAACTTGTATCGCATCGAGTCAATCGGCGGTATCTTCCCGATTTATTTTTGCCTGATTCCTTGAGATTGACATCAGAGCTTGATTCTGCTGTTAAGGCTGCTGAATTTATTCTGATGGCTATCCCTGTTGCTGGATTGCGTGAGTTATTGCAGAAAATTAGAGGAACAGGTAGAGCATTACCAGTAATTCTTGGGTGCAAGGGTTTTGAGGTACGGTCAGCAATGCTGCCCCATCAAGTAGTGCGGGAGGTATACTCTGCAACAGCGCCTTATGGTATTTTGTCAGGCCCAAGTTTCGCACAAGAAGTGGCGCGGGGATTGCCTACAGCACTAACATTGGCATCAGATGACGATGCGTTTTCTAAATATATTATTGGCGAAATTCACACAACCTACTTACGTATTTATTCAAGTAGCGATGTGGTTGGTGTAGAAACGGCTGGAGCAATAAAAAACGTTATTGCTATAGCTACAGGAATTTCTGATGGATTGAAGCTGGGTAATAATGCGCGTGCTGCATTGATAACTCGTGGTTTAGCAGAAATTACGCGTATGGGCGTGGCGTTAGGGGGGTGTAGAGAGACATTTATGGGGTTGGCTGGAATTGGCGATCTGATATTAACTTGTACCGGCGACATGTCGCGTAACCGGCAAGTAGGGATGATGCTGGCTGCTGGCCAATTGCTACCTGAGATTTTACAGAAAATCGGGCATGTGGCAGAAGGGGTGCATACGGCGCGAGAGGCAGAGCAAATGAGTCGGCGCTTAAAGATTGAGATGCCTGTGACACAAGCGGTGTGTAGTATTATTTATGATGACGTGCCTGCTGAAAGGGTTGTTAAAAAAATTCTCGACCGTGAACCAAAAACAGAGTTTGATTAATTATTGATGCTTGGAATGCACTGCGACGCATTGAGTAAATGTGTATTTTTAAAATCTATTGGTACTTATTTTTTAATATGAGATTTTGCCGGGTTTGGGTTTGGTTTCCTTGGTTCTTACTTGCTGCTCTTTAAGAGATTATCTCTATATTTGTGGTTGAAAATACCCAAAAAAAGAAATTTTCAGGCAATGACTTGACCAGGTGAAGATGGCTTGATATAAGGGCATCTGCAAGACTTTCTGTTTGTGATTTAACTATCAATAACCCAAAAGGGGAATTAAATGAATAAATCTGATCTCATTGATGCCATCGCAGAGTCTGCCGGTATTTCTAAAGCATCCGCAGGAGATGCATTAAATGGAGCGCTATCTGCGATTAAAGCTGCGCTTAAAAAGAATGAAAGTGTCACGTTGGTTGGCTTTGGCACTTTTAAAGTAGGAAAAAGAGCAGCCCGTACCGGTCGCAATCCCCGTACTGGAGCAGTCATAAAAATCAAAGCAGCCCAAGTGCCCAAATTCACCGCTGGTAAAGCGCTCAAAGATGCGGTAAACTAAGCATCTCCTTAGGGGGAAGGGTGGGGTGCTTAGCTCAGCTGGTAGAGCGTCGCCCTTACAAGGCGAATGTCGGCGGTTCGATCCCGTCAGCACCCACCAATCAGCGAGCAAGAGTTGGTTTTATAGGTTAGGAGTGGTAGTTCAGTTGGTTAGAATACCGGCCTGTCACGCCGGGGGTCGCGGGTTCGAGTCCCGTCCACTCCGCCAAGTCAGTATAATTATTAAGGGCGAATTTAAATAGTGTTGTCCTAGCGCTACTTAGCCTTACTTCTCATTTATTTCACTGGATTTTAGCTGTGTTTGATTTTGTTCATCGAAAAAGGACGATCGTTCAGGTTATTTTGTTGCTGGCTGTGTTGCCATTTATGTTTTGGGGCATGGAGTCGTATCGTGCTGACGGTCGGGAGAGCTATGTTGCAGTTGTTGAAGGTGAAGAGATTCAGCGGAGAGAGTTTGAGCAAGCGCTTAGGAATCAACATGAGACTATGCGTAATATGCTGGGAGATAATTTTGATAGCGCGCTATTAGATAATCCTGAGATGCGTCTAGCAGTTTTAGATAACTTGATTCAGAGAAAGTTGTTGAAACGCGAGGCAGTTAATGTCGGACTGACTGTTTTGGATTCACAATTGGCACGTGAGATTCAGAGTATTTCAGCTTTTCACGATGATCAAAAGTTTTCTTACCAGCGCTATGAGGAGTTACTGCGTCGCCAGGAAATGACACCAGCGATGTTTGAGTCGCGTGTGGCGACTGAGATTATGCAGCAGCAGTTGCAAGAAGCAATTGCAAAAAGCGCGATGGTTCCAGAGACTGTAGCCCGGAATGTAGCTCACTTAAGTGAAGTGAAGCGTGAAATAAATCAAGCTCTGATTGAGCCGAAGCAATTCGTATCACAGATTATTCCGGAGGAAGCAGCAATACAGTCTTATTATGATAATCATCAAGCGGATTTTCTTTTGCCTGAGCGAGTGCGCATCGAGTATTTGGTGTTATCTCTAGAAGAATGGGCTCAGCAAGAAGAAGTTAGCGTAGATGAAATCAAAAAATATTTTGATGAACACCAAAGTGAGTATGGGCAGGAGGAAGAGCGAAAAGCCAGTCATATTTTAATAGCTGTTTCTGGAACAGCTTCAGATGATGAGAAAGCTGTGGCGCGTGGCAAAGCGGAGAATTTACTGTCTCAATTAAAAGCAGAGCCAGCGAAATTTCCTGAGCTAGCAGGTGAGCATTCGGAAGATCCTGGCTCAGCAAAATTGGGAGGAGAGCTCGGTTTCTTAAGGCGTGGCGTGTTGGTTAAGGAGTTTGAAGATGAGCTATTCCAGATGCAGCCTGATGAAATTCGAGGTCCCATTGAAACAGCTTTTGGTTTTCATATCGTCAAGCTTTCAGAAATAAAACCGGCCAATGTGGCGCCCTTGGAAGAGGTAAGAGATGACATTGAGCAAATTCTGAAGCGTCAGAAGGCTGCAAGTAATTTTGGTGAAATTGCAGAAGATTTTAGTAATACGGTATACGAGCAAAGTGATACTTTGCAACTAGCCGCGGAAAGATTTGGCTTGTCAATTAAACAAAGCGGGTGGGTCGATAGAAAATCGAAGGAACCCGCCATCATTGCTAACGAAAAATTGCTGGAAGTAATTTTTTCAGAGGATGCTGTTAATGATAAGCGCAATACAGAAGCAATCGAAGTAATGCCTGATACTTTTGTTTCTGCTAGGGTATTGGAGCACGAGTCAGCCGCAATTCAATCATTAGATGTGGTTAGAGATGAAATCAGTGAGCGAGTGAAGCGACAGCTCGCTACTGAAATGGCTGAGAAAGAAGGTAGAGCCAAACTGGCTCTATTACAGGCAGGTAAAGACGAATCAATTTCATGGGGTGATGCTAAAGAGATATCTTATATGCAACCGCAAGGGATAGATATAGGTATTTTGCGTACTATTTTCCAAACAGAAATAGATAAGTTACCAGTTTATACAGGAATAGTGGGGTCAGATGGCAACTTCAACTTGATCCGTATTAATCGTGTTATTGAACCAACTTCTTCAGATAAGGATAAGGCTCAATATCAGGCTCTTGCTAATCAATTAAAACAGATGCTTGTTCAGGAGGAATTATCATCGTATCAACTTGGCCTTAGGCAGCGATACGATGTAAAAATCCAGGAAGAAAGCTACTAACAGCTTAAAAGATTATTATTCATCGAGATCAAAAGCGATTGTATTAAATCCAGCATCAACATAGGTAATTTCACCCGTAATACCGCTTGCTAAATCACTACAGAGAAAAGCGGCAGCATTACCAACTTCCTCGGTCGTTACATTTCTTCGTAATGGGGAAACCTTTTCAGCATAACCTAGAAGCTTTCCAAAATTTCCTATACCGGATGCGGCCAGTGTTTTAATCGGCCCAGCGGAGATTGCATTTACGCGTATACCCTTTTTGCCCAGACTGGAAGCCATGAATCGTACATTTGCTTCCAGGCTGGCTTTAGCTAGGCCCATGACATTGTAACTTGGCATGACGCGGACAGCCCCCAGATAACTGAGTGTTAAAAGTGCAGCATTCCTTCCTTGCATTAATGCCAAGCCAGCTTTTGCTAATGCTGTAAAACTATAAGAACTGACATCATGGGCAATATGAAATGCTTCACGATTTACACTTTCAAGATAATCTCCAGTTAATGCCTCTCGTGGTGCGAATGCGATGGAGTGTACAATGCCATCAAGGCCATCCCATTCTTTAGCTAAATCTTCAAAGCACTGATTAATTTCTTCATCATTTCTTACATCACAACGAAACAGCAAGCGACTCTCAAAATCACCAGCTAGTTTTGCAACGCGATCTCTTACATCTTCTCCTTGGAAGGTAAAGGCAAGTTGTGCGCCTTCACGTTTCATGGCTTTGGCTATACCATAGGCGATAGATCGATTGCTGAGTAACCCGGTGATGAGGATACGCTTATTGTCTAGAAATCCCATATATGTCCTTCCGTTTGTCAAATTTAAAATAATTATAGCTTAAGGTTTATGATAAAGGAGTATAGCGGGGATTACTAAATTGTCGAACAGCTAACCCGAATATTTCATAAATTGGCACGTGCCCTCACTTGTCTTTTGATTAATAAGAAAGATTTTGCTCAGTCGGGTGTATGAATCACTACACCCCTCTTTCTCAAAACTTTCCTATTAATCAAAATCCTGCGTGATCATCACGCGAATTTATAAACTATTCGGGCTAAATATAAATGTATATTTATCTATCATCGTATTTTCCTACGCTATCTCCTGTAAAAAAGCGGTGAAAAATAAACTAAATACTGTAGATACAGTGGCTCATCATCGATATCATGTTGAATGATTTATTTTCAATTGCAGTGACATGACCTGGATACTTTTTTATCCCGGATATCCAATTTCTTTTTTAAGGATTCCTTAAAATGAATCCACTTATTATTTTGATTTTATTCCTGACGGCCTGTAGTGGGACAATATGGAATCATCCCTATCCAAGGGATGATTCCGGAAAAAATATTCTTTACAATGCATTTGCCGAACGCCCGAAACATCTTGATCCCGTTCAATCATATAGTTCCAATGAAATTTTGTTTACTGCTCAGATATACCAACCTCCTTTGCAGTATCACTATTTGAAACGTCCCTATGCTCTTATCCCGCAGACGGTGGACAAGATGCCTGTGGTGCAATATTTCGACGTGAATGGAGAACTCTTGCCTGCCGAGACTGATGTCTCAAGCATTGCCTATTCCGTTTATGAGATTTCTATTAAGCCAGGTATCTATTATCAGCCTCATCCAGCATTTGCAAGGGATGATCAGGAAGCGTTCCTCTATCACGATCTAACCCGAAAGGATTTGCGAGAAATTTTCAAGCTTACCGATTTCTCTCAAACGGGTATGCGGGAATTGCTAGCGGAGGATTATATTTATCAAATCAAACGCTTGGCACACCCAAGATTGCATTCCCCCATATTGGGTTTAATGGCAGACTATATCGTAGGGCTCAGAGAGTATGCTGAAACCTTAAGAAAGGAGGCTGATGCCGCGTCTAAAGATGCTTACTTTGATTTGCGCAAATTTCGATTGGAAGGAGTGGAATGGGTGGATGCGTATACTTATCGAATCAAGATAAAAGGTAAGTATCCCCAATTCATTTATTGGCTGGCAATGCCGTTTTTTTCACCCATTCCATGGGAAGCGGACCGCTTTTACGCTCAGTCAGGGTTTGCAGAAAAAAATATTACACTGGATTGGTATCCCATAGGTACGGGACCTTATATGCTTACTGAGAATGATCCTAATCGAATTATGGTCCTGGAAAGGAATCCCTGTTTTCAGGGAGAGCTTTATCCTTCCGAGGGTATGCCTGATGATATAGAAAATGGATTGCTGGAGGATGCCGGTAAACCCCTTCCATTCATAGACAAAATTATATTCAGTCGTGAGAAGGAGGGTATTCCGCGTTGGAACAAATTTCTGCAGGGATATTATGATGCTTCAGGAATCGGCTCTGATAGTTTTGATCAGGCAGTGCAATTAACTGGACAAGGTGAGGCAACAGTAACAGAAGTGATGCAGTCTCAGGGAATACGATTGGAGACAGCTGTAGCGCCTTCTACTTATTATATCGGATTCAATATGCTTGACCCGGTTGTGGGAGGACGTACTAAGCAAGAAAAACAATCTGCCCGTAAATTACGGCAAGCAATTTCAATAGTAGTGGATTATGAGGAATACGTCTCGATATTTGCCAATGGTCGAGGCATCCCTGCACAGGGCCCTATTCCACCCGGGATTACCGGCTATCGAGAAGGCGAGGAGGGAGTCAATCCGATCGTCTATAAATGGCAAGACGGGCGGGCACATCGTAGGTCGATCAATGAGGCCAAAGCATTACTGGCGGAAGCCGGCTATCCCAACGGTATAGACGCTAAAACCGGTGCGCCGCTTGTATTGTATTTCGATGTCACTGCACGTAGTGCAGATGACAAGTCAATACTTGACTGGATGCGCAAACAATTTAGAAAAATTAATATTCAGCTGGTTGTTCGAAGCACTGACTATAACCGCTTTCAGGACAAGATACGCAAAGGTAATGCCCAGATTTTTGAGTGGGGTTGGAATGCAGATTATCCTGATCCTGAAAATTTTCTGTTTTTACTATACGGCCCTCAGGGTAAAGCTGGTAATAATAGCGGGAACAATGCAGCTAATTATGATAATGCCGAATATAACAGCTTGTTCGAGCAGATGGAAAAAATGGAAGATAGCCCAGAACGAGAGCAGATCATCGATCGTATGGTAGGAATGCTGCGTCAGGATGCGCCTTGGCTGTGGGGGTACCACCCAAAAGATTATGCTTTGTATCATGCTTGGTATGGAAATGTGAAACCTAATAAATTGTCTTATAACAATATTAAATATCTGCGCATTGATCCTGCTTTGCGTGAGCAAAAGCGGCGTGAATGGAATGAGCCGGTGATATGGCCAATAGGAGCGGGAGTAACTGTGCTTGTATTAAGTCTTGTTCCTGGAGTCATTGCCTATCGCCGCAGAGAGCGAAAGGTCGAACTCAAGAGATCCGCTGCATAAATTATAGGGTAATTTTTAAGTCAATATGCTTAATTACATTATTAGACGTGTTCTCTATGCAATTCCAATTTTAGTGGGTGTTAATCTCATCACGTTTACCTTATTTTTTGTGGTTAACACTCCTGATGATATGGCGCGAATGCATCTAGGTATCAAGTATGTGACTGACGAGGCAATCATAAAATGGAAACAAGAGCGCGGTTATGACAAGCCTCTGCTGTATAACACAGAGGCTGAAGGTGCTGCAAAATTGACGAGCACTATTTTCTTTGAGAAATCGATTGCAATGTTCGTATTTGATTTTGGCCGTGCTGATGATGGACGCGATATTGCGCACGAAATTAAATCCAGAATGCTGCCCAGTTTAGCCATTGCGTTGCCAGTATTCTTATTGGGATTGCTGGTTTATATTACTTTTGCGCTAGTTATGGTTTTTTTTCGCATGACTTATATAGATTTCTGGGGCATTGTATTGTGTGTGGCGCTCATGTCGATTTCAAGTCTGTTTTACATTATTGGTGGACAATTCCTTGTGGGTAAGCTATGGCATTTAGTACCTATTTCTGGTTATGGTAATGGACTGGATGCAGGCAGATTTCTGCTTTTGCCCATT
Source organism: Nitrosomonas sp. Nm132 (assembly GCF_900100485.1). GTDB lineage: Bacteria > Pseudomonadota > Gammaproteobacteria > Burkholderiales > Nitrosomonadaceae > Nitrosomonas. The sequence continues at coordinate 24,431 of NZ_FNDH01000019.1, forward strand.
ATCATCGGGGTAGTGGGCAGTGCTGGTGCGAATGTGCGATGGTATCGCACAATTTTTCTGGAAGAAATGAATAAGGAGTATGTTCGGACTGCACGCGCAAAAGGTTTGCCAGAAAGCATTGTGTTATTCAGACATGTGCTTAAAAATGCCATGATTCCGATTCTTACGGGCGCAGTGGTAGTGATTCCATTATTGTTTCTTGGCAGCCTGATTGCCGAATCGTTTTTTGGCATACCTGGATTGGGAAGCTATACCATCGAAGCTATCAATTCGCAGGATTTTGCCGTAGTGCGTGCTATGGTCTTTCTGGGCTCATTGTTTTATATCATAGGTCTGATATTGACCGATATATCCTATACCCTGGTAGATCCAAGAATCAGGCTGGGGTAATGAATGCAATGGATGCTATGCATCATGGAATACTTTCTGCCTAATAATCAACGGGTATGGGATCGAGACTGCGCCATAAATACCATGTTGCAACCGAACGCCAAGGCTGCCAGTTCGTAGCAATGGTTTGTATTCTACTCTTCTCTATTGGCTGATTGGCGTTGTAGTGAATGCTGATAGCCCGTTGCAACCCGATGTCGTCTAATGGTAATACGTCTGGTCGCTGCATGTGAAAGATCAGAAACATTTCCGCGGTCCACCGACCAATACCCTTTATCTGGATAAGGTGAGCAATCAGCGCCTCATCATTCATTTCCTGCCAGGCAGTTTCGTCGTATCCGCCGTTTATGAATCGCTGGGATAGATCTTGTAGATAGCTTATTTTTCTAGCAGACAGGCCGCATGCCCGTAATGTATTGGCATCGATGCTATACAGGTTCTCAGGGGTGGTCTCTGACAAAGCAATCTCTAGTTTATGCCATACGCTTGCTGCAGCTTTGACTGAAATTTGCTGACCAACAATGGCGCGAGCCAGTGTAGTGAAAGCGTTTCCGTGTGAGTGAAGCGTTGATTCGCTAAACTGGCTAACGAGCCGTTGCATGACGGGATCTCGTTTTGCCAAATTATCCGTCGCCTGTTCCCAGAATACGGGTGCTACACGTTGTTCTTTCCTGAGTAAAACCATTCTTCACCGTATTTGTTCACCGTATTTGCTTTCGTAGCTAAAAATAATTTGTTGCTTGATCGAGAGATCATTTTACATGATGCGCTAGCGATATTAATCGGCAATTTACTCGCAATATTACGTCTATCTTATTTATTTTTAAGGTTTTGTTCGCTTGCTCTTAAGTCTTTGTCGTTAAAGTAAAAGTGCATGGTTTTTTACTTGACTGAGCTCATTTTTTTGATTAGAGTGGAAAAGAGTGGGGTTAAGAGTATTAAAGTGGGGAATCGTGGGGGTATTGGGTGTAGGGTAAAGTTTTCTGGGAAATAAAGGGGCAGCATGTTTCGTGGCGTTACACAACTGTGCTTGGACGGCAAGGGTAGATTTGCGGTGCCTGCAAGGTACCGTGAGGAATTGTCGTCCAGTTGTGCCGGGAATTTGGTGATTACTGCTGATCCTTCAAGGTGTTTACTGATTTATCCCCAACCCGCCTGGGAACCTATAGAAAAAAAACTGAATAGTCTTTCTAGTTTCAATCCACAGAGCCGTAGTTTGCAGCGTCTTATTGTGGGTAATGCCTGTGATGTTGAGATGGATAGTGTTGGACGGATACTGGTAGTGACACCATTACGCCAGTTTGCCGGTTTGACCAAGGATATTGTATTGGTAGGTCAGGGTGAAAAATTTGAGTTGTGGGATGCTGAGAAATGGAATCAGGAAATTGAGGCAGCACTTGTTTACAAAGATGGCAATATGCCACCCGAGCTTGAAGGATTCTCATTGTAATGTTGTGGTATTGCTGTGCATTTGCCAGTTTTGCTAAATGAAGCTGTCGATGCGCTGATACTCAGAACAGACGGTGTTTATGTGGATGGGACGTTTGGGTGCGGTGGACATAGTCGTTTGATTTTATCTCGATTGGGTAAGAAAGGCCGCCTGATTGCGTTTGATAAGGACTTGGACGCAGTTAAAGTGGCGGCGCAGATTGATGATAAGCGATTCGATATAAGACATAGCAGTTATGTCAAGATGCGGGAGGAATTGCAAGTATTAAAGGTAGAGCGGATAGATGGGGTGCTGCTGGATCTTGGGGTTTCGTCATCGCAATTGGATGAAGGCGCGCGTGGATTCAGTTTCCGCTCGGAAGGGCCGCTTGACATGCGTATGAATACCAGCTGTGGAGAAACAGCAGCAGAGTGGCTTAATTCTGTTACAGAACCGCAATTGGAAGAGGTGATTAGAAACTATGGTGAAGAACGGCATGCTAAGCAGATTGCAAGGGCAATTGTTATGGCACGAGCACGGCAACCCATTTCAACCACGATTCAGCTTGCCGAGATCGTAGCAGCGGTCGTGCGTACGAATGAGTATCAGCGGGGAGGAAAGCAGCATCCGGCGACACGTACTTTTCAGGCGATACGCATTCATCTCAATCAAGAACTTGAAGAATTGTCATTAACCTTGCCGCAATGTGTAGACTTATTAAACCCAAGAGGGCGATTGGTTGTAATCAGTTTTCATTCGCTTGAGGATCGTATAGTAAAACGTTTCATGCGCACTGAAGCAAGTCCAGACAGGTTGCCGCGCAAACTTCCTCTGCGTGATAAAGAGGTGAAGGATTTGAGTAAGCAGCGGTTACAAATAATAGGTAAGGCACTGCGTCCCAGTGCACGGGAAATAGCGGTTAATCCACGAGCTAGAAGTGCAGTCATGCGTGTGGCAGAAAGAATCATAATTAACGAGTAATTATATGATTAAACTGAATATTTCCCTGGCTATAATTCTTGTTATTTGTGGGTTGGGCATAGTAACTTCGCAGCACGAGGCACGTAAGCTTTTCATATCGCTGGAGAAAGAACAGGAGCTGGCTGATCAACTGACAATAGAGTGGAATCAGTTGCTACTTGAGCAGAGAACATGGGCAATGCATGGCCATGTTGAAAAAATTGCCCGGGGGCAGCTTGATATGATCGTGCCAGCACCCCAAAGCATTCGGGTTATTTTGCCCGATTATTCCGCAGGTCCAGCTTATTCTACTTCTTCTAAGGAGTTTCGTTGATCATGAGGCGCGACTCTGCATTGTCTTTAGTTTTACCTATCTGGCGTTCACGCTTGCTGATAATGCTATTGCTGCTGGGTTTGGTTGCGTTGGCAGGGCGTGCCATTTATTTGCAGGGGCTGAATAAGGATTTTTTGCAACAACAAGGACAATCCCGCTATAGCCGTATCGTGGAATTGAATGCGCAGCGTGGGAAAATAACCGATCGGCATGGTGAAATACTGGCGATCAGTGCGCCCGTAAAATCTGTTTGGGCTGATCCGCAGAAAATGAATGCTACGCCGGAGCAATTGCAGGCATTAGCTCATTTAATCGAAATAGATGTGGACGATATTCGTAAGCGGATTTCTGATCAAGATAAGAGATTTGTCCATCTAAGAAGGCAGTTGTCACCGGAAATGGCATCTGGTGTGGCTAACTTGAATATATCCGGTGTGTATCTTAAGCGGGAATTTTATCGATATTACCCAACAGGTGAGATGGCTGCCCATATTCTTGGTTTTACTAACATAGACGGAAAGGGGCAGGAGGGCGTGGAGCTGGGATGGGAAGATATCCTTACTGGCGAGCACGGTAGCCGTCGTGTGATTAAGGACCGTATCGGGCGTGTTATAGAGAGTGTCGAGAAAATTCGCTCGCCTAGGCCTGGTCAAAATTTGATGTTATCGATTGATAGTAAAATACAGTATCTTGCCCACCGGGAGCTAAAGCGAGCAGTAAAAGCCAATCATGCCAAGGCGGGTAGTGTTATTGTGCTGGATGTGCAGACAGGAGAAGTGCTGGGATTAGCCAATTATCCTACGTACAATCCTAACCAACGATCAAGTATACGAGCAGGAAAAACACGTAATCGGGCATTGGTTGATGTCTTTGAGCCGGGCTCGACCCTGAAGCCATTTGCTGTTGCTGTTGCGATGGAAACAGGCAAGATTAACCCTGATACGTTGTTTCAAACATCTCCAGGTACACTCAAGATCGGAAACGCTACCATACGTGATGTCCGTAATAAAGGAACACTCTCCGTATCACAAGTTATCCAGGAATCGAGTAATGTGGGTGCCGCAAAAATTGCTTTGCTATTACCTCCTAAAACATTGTGGGAAATGTTGAGCCGTTCCGGTTTTGGTATGCCGACAGGATCGAATTTTCCTGGGGAGGTCAACGGTCGATTGCGCCCGTATCATAAGTGGCGACCGATCGAGCAGGCCACAATGTCCTACGGTCATGGAATATCGGTCAATTTAATGCAATTGGCGCGAGCGTATACTATCTTTGCTGCTGAAGGGCAGTTAAAGCCTGTTTCACTATTGAAACGTGACGCTCCCCCTGTCGGTCAGCAAGTGATTTCTCGCAAAACGGCGTTGGCCATGAGCAGCATGCTAGAAACCGTGGTCCAGCCTGGTGGTACCGGGTTACAAGCTAAAGTTAACGGTTATCGGGTTGCTGGAAAAACAGGAACAGCCCATAAGCCATTGGAAGGTATGAAAGGTTATGCAAAAAACCGATATATCTCTACATTTGTTGGCTATGCGCCAGTATCTAACCCCCGTCTGGTTGTCGCAGTCATGATTGATGAGCCTTCGGCAGGTCAGTATTACGGAGGAGCCGTGGCAGCCCCTCTATTCAGCCAAGTGATGACGGGTGCTTTGCGACAATTGGGTGTTCCACATGATGCACTTGGCAATATTGTAACTTCTCCTATGCCTGTTACGCTGAAGAGCGAGGGATGACGCCAGAATCTATGCGGAAATCAGATGGAAATTTTGTAGCCAAACTTCTTGATCAGCTTGGCGTGCCAGTCGAGCACTTGACTGCGGACAGTCGTAAGTTGAAGCCAGGTGATACATTTCTTGCCTATGCCGGTGAGAGATATGATGCGCGTAAAGATATTCCTCAGGCCATTGCAGTAGGTGCTAAGGCTGTGATTTGGGAGAAGAATCAATTTTCTTGGGATCCGCTATGGAAAATACCCAATTGTGCAGTAGCAGGGTTGCAAGCTAAAGCCGGAGTGATTGCCGGTCATGTTTATGGATATCCTTCACGTGAATTATGGTTGGTAGGCATTACTGGCACTAATGGTAAAACTTCATGTAGCCACTGGTATGCTCAGGCAATGACAGCTTTGGGGAAAAGAACAGCAGTTATTGGCACATTAGGGAATGGATTTTTAGAAACGCTAAAACAGTCGCAAAATACGACGCCGGAGGCAGTGTCTCTCCAGGCGGAATTTGCGAGGATATTGCAAGACGGTGCAGAGTATGTAGCGATGGAGGTTTCATCCCATGGTCTTGTTCAGGGGCGAATTAATGGCGCTGAATTTGATGTGGCAGTGTTGACTAATTTGTCACGAGATCATCTTGATTATCACGGAAGTATGGATGCCTATGCTGCTGCCAAAGCAAAATTATTTTTCTGGCCAACACTTAAATGCGCGGTCTTAAATCTGGATGATATGCTGGGAATGGAATTGTCTCGTCAGCTTGCACACAAAGATATGCAAGTTATCGGGTATGGATTTAACCAGCCAGACAATATGGGAAGACATCCACAAAACTTGAGGATACTGCGGGGAAGGAACCTTAAAGTGAGCATTGATGGCCTGGAATTCGATGTGGAGTTTGAAGGGCAGCGGAGAAGCTTGCAGGTTAATGTTCTGAGCAGATTCAATGCCTCGAATCTGCTGGCTGTTCTGGCTACTTTGTTTGCGAATGGAATCGATTTCCACGAGGCGGTGGCTGCATTATCACAGGTTAAACCGATTGCAGGCAGAATGGAGAAGTTTGGCGGGGGAAATCAACCCGTGGTAATCGTTGATTATGCCCATACCCCGGATGCTCTGGAAAAGGTGTTGACGGAGTTACGAGAAACAGTTTATAGCAGGCAAGCAAGAAATAAGTTTGATTTAAGAAATCCGAGGCTGATTTGTGTATTTGGTTGTGGTGGTGATCGGGATCGGGGAAAACGCAGCTTAGCTGGCGAAATTACCACGAGGCTTGCCGATGAAGTCATCATTACCAGCGATAATCCGCGCAGCGAAGAGCCGCGAGCCATTATTGACGAAATAGTCTCGGGTATATCCCACCATAATTATTCAATTGAAGAAGATCGTGCCTCTGCAATTTATCAGGCGATACACAATGCGCGTAAAGGGGATATGGTGCTGATAGCCGGTAAAGGATCTGAAGCGTATCAGGAAATCAAGGGACAAAAGATTCCGTTTGATGACCGTGAAATTGCGCAACAAGTGTTACATGATCTGACTAACCTGAAATTCCAGGCACAAAGATGATGACGGTACTGGAAGCTGCCCGTGCTCTTAACGCAGACTGGTGGGGTGAAAATGTGTTGTTCACAAGCGTGAGTACCGATAGTCGAACGATCAAACATGGCGACCTGTTTGTAGCATTGTCCGGCGCACGATTCGATGGCCATCAATTTATTGCCAATGCAAGAGAGAAAGGGGCCGTTGCTGCCTTGGTTGAGAAAAAGGCTGATAATGGAGAATCCCTATCAGAGTTTTGCTGGATACAAGTCTGTGATACCCGACTAAGTCTAGGTCAATTATCAGCTTATTGGCGCACGCGTTTTTCATTGCCACTCGCGGCAGTCACTGGAAGCAATGGTAAAACGACTGTCAAGGAAATGATAGCCTCCATTTTTCGTGAGGCTGTTAAGACACGCCTTGATCAAAGCGATTCCGCTTCAGACAGTGTGCTGGCGACCTTAGGTAACCTTAATAATGATATCGGTGTGCCACAAATGCTGTTAAGGCTGCGTGAACAGCATGCTTATGCCGTGATTGAAATGGGAATGAATCACGCCGGTGAGATTGCTTATTTAACTCGGTTGGCTAAACCAACCGTAGCTGTTATTACCAATGCTGGCGCAGCCCATATTGAAGGACTGGGGTCAGTAGAAGCGGTGGCGCGGGCCAAAGGTGAAATCTTTGAGGGCTTGATGAGTGATACAGGAGTAGCCATTATCAATGCAGATGATGAGCATGCTTCACTATGGCGCGGGCTGGCAGAAAATAGGCGGATCATTGATTTTGGTTTGAATAATCCAGCACAAGTAACTGCTTATCACCAATCTGATTCTTCCGGAGATGTATGGATACTGAAACTTCCAGAGGGGAGTGAGGAGATGCGATTACAAGTACCCGGACAACATAATATCTACAATGCTCTTGCAGCCGCAGCGACAGCGGTTGCTATTGGTATCGATAAACAGACGATCGCAGCAGGATTACAAGCGTTCAGTGGCGTGCAGGGGCGTATGCAAAAGAAACTTGGCTTATACAAAGCGACTTTAATTGATGACACTTATAATGCCAATCCGGAATCAATGCGGGCAGCACTCGCAGTGCTGGCTAATTCGCCTGGAAAAAAAGTGCTGGTGCTTGGTGATATGGGGGAATTAGGTACAGGCGCAGCAGATTTCCATTACCAGATTGGCGTGGAAGCGAGTCATGCCGGAATAACGGAATTGCTTACGTTGGGTGATCTAAGCAAGCATACAGCAGTTGGATTTGGTAGCAGCGCCCGCCATTTTACAAGTATGGATGCCTTACTGGTGGAAGCTGAGAAGTTACTGGACATCAATGTCACCATATTGGTAAAAGGCTCGCGTTTTATGCAGATGGAACGGGTGATAAGACGATTAGAGGTTTAAGGCGCTATGGATTCTTGACGAGAAGTGGATGGCAGTGGTAGTCAAATGCAATATCAGCAACCTGTATTGTTCTAAGGATAAAAATGCTATTAGTAATCACCCAATGGATTGCACAAGATATTCGTGCATTTAATGTTTTTAGCTATATTACTTTACGCACGATGCTGGCTGCACTTACCGCCCTGGTGATTTCATTCATCGTCGGCCCGGCGATGATACGCAAGCTAACGGCATATAAAATCGGCCAGTCCGTGCGCAATGACGGTCCGCAAACTCATCTTGTTAAGGCGGGTACCCCAACGATGGGGGGAGCGTTGATACTCGTTGCAATCATGATTACAACACTGTTATGGGCGGATCTGTCTAATCATTATATTTGGACTGTTTTATTGACAACTTTGGGGTTCGGTATCATTGGCTGGATAGATGATTATCGCAAAGTAGTGCATCGTAATTCCAAGGGTCTTTCTGCATCAGCTAAGCTTCTCTGGCAATCACTCATTGCATGTTGTGTGGCATGGTATCTCGTTTCAATTGCCGAGTTCCCGGAGCAGACCAATATGATTGTGCCATTCTTTAAAGAAGTAGCGATTCCCTTGGGTATATCTGGTTTTGTACTGCTGACTTATCTCGTTATCGTGGGAACGAGCAATGCCGTGAATTTAACAGATGGGCTGGATGGCCTTGCCATTATGCCAACGGTCATGATCAGTGGTGCGCTGGCAATTTTTGCCTATGTGGCCGGCCATGTTGTCTTTGCAAAATATCTTGGCATTCCTTATATCCCCGACGCAGGTGAGCTGGCTGTTTTTTGTGGCGCCCTTGCAGGTGCTGGTCTGGCATTTCTCTGGTTTAACACTTATCCGGCCGAAGTATTTATGGGCGATGTTGGCGCGCTTGCACTGGGTGCAGCATTAGGTGTGATAACCGTGATTATTCGCCAGGAAATCGTGTTGGTCATCATGGGGGGAGTATTTGTCATGGAAGCCTTGTCGGTGATGCTGCAAGTAGCTTCATTTAAGTTATTCGGTAAGCGTATCTTCCGTATGGCACCTCTTCATCATCATTATGAATTGAAAGGATGGCAGGAGAATCAGGTGGTCGTCAGATTCTGGATCTTGACGATCATTCTAGTATTAGTGGGATTATCAACATTGAAGCTGCGATGAATTTACGTGATAAAAAAGTGCTGGTTCTGGGAATGGGTGATACCGGTCTATCCATGACGAAATGGTTGACCCGCCTGGGTGCAGAGGTGCGTATCGCTGATAACCGTACCGCGCCGCCTAATCGTGAAGCACTGGAACAGGTGATTCCTGCCACAAAAATATACAACGGACCATTCAGGGCAGAAGCATTTGATGATGCTGAGCTCATTGCGATCAGCCCAGGCATACCGTTGGCTGAGCCGCTTGTGCAAGAGGCTGTGAAGCGTGAAATCCCTGTGGTAGGAGATATTGAATTATTTGTCCAGGCGCTGGATCAGCTTGAGCAACCGAGACCCAAAATTCTGGCAATTACTGGATCGAACGGAAAGACGACTGTTACGACGATGGTCGGTGACATGGTTAGAAATGCAGGATGGGATGTTGAAGTGGCAGGTAACATTGGCCCAGCGGTATTGGAAACACTGATGCAACGCATGGATTTAGGGAAATTGCCGCAGTATTGGGTGTTGGAGCTTTCTAGTTTTCAACTAGAAACAACACAAAATCTTGGTGCTGATGCAGCGGCAGTGCTCAATTTAAGTGAAGATCACTTTGATCGCTATGCAGGGATGCATGACTATGCTGCAGCCAAAGCAAGACTGTTTGTCGGTGATAACAAAAGTATCCAGATTCTGAATCGGAATGATGCAACAGTACGTGCCATGGCAATACCTGGCAGAAAACAGATGACTTTTGGCTTGGATGAACCCGTCTCTGATATGGATTTTGGCCTGCTGCGAAGTGGAGCAGATCTGTGGCTAGTTCAGGGGGGAATGTACTTACTGAACACTAAAGAGATGATGATTCCGGGTATGCATAATATTGCCAATGCCCTGGCAGCGATGGCGTTGTGTCGTGCTGTAGCATTGCCCTATGAGCCTTTGTTAAAAGCTTTGCGTGAGTTTAAGGGATTGCCTCATCGCATGCAGAAAATCGCTGTTATTAATAATGTTACTTTTTATGACGATTCCAAAAGCACCAATGTGGGATCTGCGATTGCAGCGTTGAATGGGATGCAGAAAAACATTGTGCTGATTGCAGGGGGAGATGGAAAAGGGCAAGATTTCTCTCCGTTGAAGCAACCCGTAGCTGACTACGCGCAGGCAGTGGTGCTGCTTGGTCGTGATGCTAAAGAGATCGCTGATGCGATCACCGATTGCCAGGTTCCGATCCATTATGCTGCAGCAATGGATGAAGCTGTACGGATAAGTTTTTTATTGGCACGACCCGGTGATGTGGTACTACTGTCTCCAGCCTGCGCTAGTTTGGATATGTTTAGGAATTACATCCACCGGGCAGAGGTTTTTATTGCTGCTGTCAAAGAAATTGAGGAAAAGTTTATTTGTTCTGATCAGGAGAGTCATTGATCCATGATTGACCAGCCCGCTGTTAATCGCCAGAAAATAACAATCGATTTTGATTTCTATCTGATTTGGTCGGCACTGGTATTGCTAAGCTTGGGGTTGGTCATGGTTTATTCTGCATCAATCGCAATCGCCGAGTCGGAATATGGTGAAAGTGGCTCATACCATTATTTGATACGCCATGGCATTTACTTGCTTGTGGGTCTATTGATGGGTTTTTTTGCTTTCCAATTCCCTATGCGCGCATGGCGGAAATATTGTCCGTATTTGTTTTTAGTCGGAATTATATTATTAATTTTAGTATTGATTCCAGGAATTGGCCGTGAAATTAATGGCAGTCAGCGATGGATTTCATTGGCAATAGTCAACTTTCAGCCATCTGAGCTGATGAAGCTGTTGATGGTGATTTATGTTGCGGATTATGTGGCGCGTAAATTGGCTTACCTGGATCACTGGCGTAAAGGTCTTTTGCCTATTTTGGCGCTGATATCAGCGGTAGGTTTTTTGTTACTGCGGGAGCCTGATTACGGCGCATTTGTGGTCGTGACTGGCATTGCGATTGCCATCATGTTCATGGGGGGGATGAATCTAAAGCTGTTTGCCGGAGTGACTGGTCTGTTAATCGTTTGTTTGAGTTTATTAATTGTAACAGTAGGTTATCGTAGTAACCGTATTGATGGTTTCCTGGATCCATGGGCTGATCCTTATGGCAAGGGTTATCAGTTAAGTCATGCATTGATTGCATTTGGACGAGGTGAATGGTTGGGTGTGGGTCTGGGGGGGAGTGTAGAAAAGTTGTTTTATTTGCCGGAAGCACATACTGATTTTATGTTTGCTGTGCTTGCTGAAGAATTGGGGTTTGTGGGGGTGGCAACGGTCATGGCGATGTTTGCCTGTATACTCATGCGCGCTTTTGTCATCGGCCGCACCGCTGCCATGCTAGAAAACTATTTCTCAGCACTTGTGGCGCAAGGTATTGGCGTCTGGCTAGGGTTCCAGGCCTTTATCAATATGGGTGTGAATATGGGCGTGCTGCCGACTAAGGGATTAACACTACCGCTTATGAGTTTTGGGGGCAGTAGTATCGTCATTACCTGTATTGCGCTTGCTGTTTTACTGCGAGTGGATTGGGAGAACCGGCAAAAAATAAAAGGATTAAGCGTGTGATGATTATGGCAACTACTCTAGAGATGTGAAGGTGGCGCGAACAATCATGATTATGGCTGGTGGAACGGGTGGTCATGTTTTCCCGGGATTGGCGGTGGCTGATTATATGAAGTTGCTAGATTGGAATATCGTATGGTTGGGTACGCATCATGGCATGGAGGCAGCATTGGTACCGCAGCATGGCTATCATATTGAACTCATTGGGTTTTCCGGTCTTCGCGGAAAAAAGGCGATGGACTGGCTATTGTTGCCATGGCGATTGTTATTGGCTTTCTGGCAGAGCGCCCGAATAATCATCCGCACTCAGCCGGATGTAGTATTGGGGATGGGTGGCTATCCTGCTTTTCCAGGCGGTATCATGGCCTCATTGTTAAACAAGCCGCTCTTAATCCATGAACAGAATGCGATTGCTGGTCTTACCAATAGAATGCTCGCAAAAATCGCTGACGAAATTTTACTGGGCTTTCCTGATGCCATAAAAGGCGCAAACGGCAAAGTACAAGTGACCGGGAATCCGGTGCGAGATGACATTTTACGGCTGCCAGCTCCTGAACAACGTTTTGCCGGCCGCACCGGGAAACTTAAGATATTGGTAATCGGGGGCAGTTTAGGCGCGCATATATTGAATACGATTGTGCCAAAGGCCTTGAAACTGATTCCGGAAAATGAGCGCCCCTGGGTCACGCACCAGGCAGGAAAAAAGCATTTGGATGAGCTGCAGCGGAATTACGCTGAATCTGGCGTAGAAGGTGACTTGGTATCTTTTATCGAGGATATGGCTGCGAGCTATGCTGAATGTGATCTGGTTATCTGCCGTGCAGGTGCGCTGACCCTATCTGAGCTGATGGTGGCGGGGGTAGCCAGTATTCTTGTTCCTTATCCATTTGCAGTAGATGATCATCAAACTGTGAATGCGCAGTTTCTAAGCAAACATAATGCCGCACTATTATTGCCTCAATGGAGATTGAATCCTGAAGATCTGGCAGATTTGATCAGGGGGTTTACGCGCGAAAAATTACTGGCAATGGCAACACTTGCACGCAGTCTGGCAAAACCGGATGCAACCAGAATGGCCGCAGAAGCTTGTCTGGAAATAGGAGAATCCGGAAGATGAAACATAAAGTTAGACATGTGCATTTTGTAGGGATTGGCGGCTCCGGCATGGGAGGAATTGCTGAGGTCATGATTAATCAGGGTTACCACGTGAGTGGCTCGGATCTGTCCAATAATCTGACCACTGAGCGTTTGCAGGGGCTAGGGGCAACAATTCATATTGGCCATGCCAAGGAGAACATTGCTTCTGCCGACGTTGTTGTGACTTCAACCGCGGTAAAGCCGGATAATCCCGAAGTTGCTACAGCGCGTGAACGTCGTATCCCGGTAGTGCCTCGTGCCATGATGCTGGCGGAGTTATTGCGCTTACGCCAAGGGATCGCTGTTGCGGGTACCCATGGTAAAACGACGACAACCAGTTTGATTGCGAGTATTTTGGCAGAAGCAGAGCTTGATCCGACTTTCGTGATTGGTGGCAAACTTGAAGCAGCAGGCAGCCATGCCAAACTCGGTAGTGGCGAGTTTATCGTGGTAGAGGCCGATGAGTCTGATGCTTCCTTTCTTTATTTGAAGCCCATTCTGGCAGTCGTGACCAATATCGATGCTGATCATATGGCGACTTATGGTCATGACTTCAGTAAGCTCAAACAAACATTTGTCGAATTCATCGAGCACTTACCTTTCTACGGCATGGCGGTATTGTGTCTGGATGATAAAAATGTACGTGACATTTTGCCGGCAACGACCAAGCCTGTGACAACCTATGGTTTGTCAGAGAGTGCGCAGATTAGTGCGACCGATATCCGCCATGATGGCGGCAGAATGCACTTCCGTGCGCGAGTGGGTGTAAATGGCACAGCACGGCAGTTTGATGTCACGCTCAATTTGCCGGGCCTGCATAATGTCCAGAATGCCCTTGCAGCCATAGCAGTGGGTAACGAGCTTGGCGTGGCTGATGTTGCCATCATTCGTGCTCTGGCGACGTTTGGAGGGGTCGAGCGACGTTTTCAACGCTATGGCGAGGTCAAGTTACCCGGACAAAGCAGCTTTACCTTGATTGATGACTATGGTCATCATCCTGTGGAAATTGCTGCAACCATGGCCGCAGCGCGAGGCGCGTTTCCTGGCCGACGGCTGGTATTGGTTTTTCAACCCCACCGTTATACCCGTACGCGTGATGTATTCGAAGATTTCGTCAGGGTATTGTCTGCCGCTGATGCATTACTGCTGACCGAGGTTTATGCGGCTGGGGAGGATCCTATCGTTGCCGCAGATAGCAAATCACTCGCCCGCGCCATTAGAGTGCAGGGAAAATTGGAACCCATTTATATCGAGCACGTCGATGAGCTTCCTGCAGCTATCCATAGGATTGCGCAGGATGGGGATGTCGTATTGATAATGGGAGCAGGTTCAGTAGGGAAAGTGGCTTCCCGTGTGGTGCGGACGACGAAAAAATTTGCTGTCATCGGTGGATGAATCAATGAACATGCTTGTTTTGAGTCATACAAAATTTAGTCAATCGGCACCTTGCTCTCATGTAGCCAGTATGAGTTTCTCAGGGGAAGAAGATTTTTTGGGTGTTATCGATATCAGTCTGCTACGAGGTGAGCTACGTGTGCGCGAATCAATGAGAAAGCATGTCTCCTGGCGCGCCGGAGGTGTGGCAGAGTATGTTTACTTGCCGGCTGATTTGCACGATCTTGCTCTATTTTTACGCCATTTACCCAGAACTAAACCGGTTTGTATGATTGGGCTGGGGAGTAATTTGCTGGTGCGCGATGGGGGTTTTCACGGCGTAATTGTGGCATTACATGCACGACTCAATGAGTTATTTCTGGTCAAGCAGGATCAAGCAGATGGGTTGATTTATGCTGGAGCGGGCGTGCCTTGCGCCAAGCTGGCACGTTTTGCAGCATTACATCATCTGGCTGGCGCGGAATTTCTGGCCGGGATTCCCGGTACGGTAGGCGGAGCCTTGGCAATGAATGCGGGATGTTATGGAGCAGAAACCTGGCAGATTGTTGAAAAGGTTAGAACCATCAATCGAGCCGGTGAACTGCATGAGCGGAACCCGGAAGATTATCTTGTCGGCTATCGGCATGTCGCATTACAGCAGAAGTTTAGTAACGTAGACGGCGAGGAATGGTTTGCCGGTGGCTGGTTCAGATTAGAACGGGGCGATCACGATATTTCCCGGCAAAAAATCAAAGCATTGTTAACAGCACGGATTAATAGCCAGCCATTGAATTTCCCAAATGCAGGTTCGGTATTTCGTAACCCGGCTGGAGATTATGCAGCACGCCTGATTGAAGCGTGCGGTCTCAAAGGATATCGTGTGGGTGGGGCAATGGTTTCAACCAAGCACGCCAATTTTATTATCAATAATGGGAATGCCACCGCTTCGGATATCGAGGCGATCATTGCCATGATACGCAATACCGTGAAAGAAAGAACAGGAACTGAATTGATTCAGGAAGTTCGGATTATTGGTGAGATCAGGGGTAATGGATCATGAGTATGCCTGATTTCGGAAAAGTTGCAGTCTTGCTAGGGGGGCGTTCAGCAGAGCGTGAAATTTCACTTAAAAGCGGCGAAGCCGTGCTCAGTGCGCTGCTGAGAAAAGGAGTGGATGCCCATCCTTTTGATCCTGCTCGGTACCCTATGGAGGCACTGCTGCAACAAGGATTCAATCGGGCATTCATCGCATTGCACGGCCGTTTCGGAGAGGATGGTTCGGTCCAGGGAGCACTGGAACTGATGGGACTGCCTTATACAGGCAGTGGCATTCTTGCGAGCGCGCTGGCAATGGATAAATGGCGCACTAAATTGATCTGGGAGGCCGTGGGAATCAGTACGCCACGTTATGTCATCATCGATGCTCAAAGTGATTTTGATGAAGTCGCAGATTATCTTGATCTGCCATTGATCATCAAACCTGTACGCGAAGGCTCAACGATAGGTCTAAGCAAGATTAATGCAAAGAAAGATTTTTCAGATGCTTATCAGTTGGCGGCGCAGCATGATTCGATTGTATTGGCGGAGCAGTTTATTGCGGGTAAGGAATTGACCGCTGCGATTCTTGGCGAGACGCCGCTGCCACTGGTGCACATAGAAGTAGCAGGGGAATTATATGATTATCATGCCAAATATCTTGCGAATAATACCCGTTATTTCTGCCCGAGTGGCTTGCCGGATGAATTGAGTCACCAGTTACAGGCACAGGCCTTGCAGGCACACAAAATTCTGGGATGCGAAGGGTGGGGCAGGGTAGATCTGATTCTGGATAAGGATGACCAGCCTTATTTTCTTGAAGCGAATACTTCCCCGGGAATGACTGATCATAGCCTTGTGCCGATGGCTGCAAAAGTTGCAGGTATTTCGTTTGAAGATTTAGTCGTAAAGATTTTGGCATTGTCCCATGTGGAATAATTACCGGATGCTGAATTTATTTGCCAACATGATGTTTACAGGCGTGATATTGGCTGCGATTTATGTCCTTGGTATAAGGGTGATAAAATTACCCCTTTTCGCACTAAAGGAAATTAGTGTGGAAGGAATGAGTGCTAATCAGTCGGAGAACGCTAAGCTGCAGCATGTTACCCGTCAACAGATTCAGAGTATTGTCCTGAATGAAGTCAGAGGAAATTTTTTAACAGTTAATTTGGATGCATTACGGGAAGCTTTTAAGGATTTGCCGTGGGTGCGGGCAGCAAAGATTCAGCGCAACTGGCCATCAGGGCTGAAAGTGATGCTCGAAGAATATACCGCGTTCGCGTACTGGGGCGATGCTGCGTTGGTGAATAGGCAAGGTGAAATATTTCGCGCCCCGACTGACGAAATATTACCGGTTTTTATAGGCCCTACTGAAGAAAGTACCGCTGTAATTATTGAGCAATATGAGATTTTCAACAAAGTATTGGAGCCAATCAGACAACGTGCTGCAGAGATTGAACTGTCTCCACGGCACGCTTGGCTCGTTCGTCTGGAAAATGGAACACTGTTAAAACTGGGGCGTGAGAAAATTGAAACTCGGCTGAGGCGCTATGTTTCAGTCTATAGGCAGAGTATCGTGAACCTGAATCAGTCAATACCTTTGGATTATGTGGACTTACGTTATCCTAATGGATTCGCTATACGTATGTCTGAAGCAATGCCACAGGTTCCGCGTAAGACCGGTGCCGGGAAGAAGTTGTGAAAATCAGGGAGGAATGTTAAATGAATAAAGCCAAGGAAGGCAGAGACCTGATCGTTGGTCTGGATATAGGCACTTCAAAGATTGTGGCTATTGTTGCTGAAGTAAAACCTGAGGGTGGTTTTGAAATTATTGGTCTGGGGAGTCACCCATCGCGCGGACTGAAGAAAGGAGTTGTGGTCAACATTGAAACAACGGTCACTGCGATTCAGCGCGCACTCGAAGAGGTTGAATTGATGGCAGACTGTAAGATTAGTGAAGTTTACACCGGAATCGCAGGCAGTCATATTCGGGGATTCAATTCACACGGCATGGTCGCGATCAAGGACAAAGAAGTCTCGTCGATGGATGTGGAGAAAGTGATGGAGACTGCTAAAGCGGTCAATATTCCGGCTGATCAGCAGATTCTGCACATCCTTAATCAGGAGTTTATCGTCGATGGTCAGGAAGATGTGCGAGAGCCTATTGGTATGAGTGGGATACGGCTTGAAGTAAAGGTGCATATTGTGACCGGCGCAGTATCGGCCGCACAAAATATTATTAAATGCGTTCATCGTTGCGGGTTGGAAGTACGCGATTTGATTTTGCAACCGTTAGCTTCGGCGATCGCAGTCTTGTCTGAGGATGAAAAGGATTTAGGTGTGTGCCTCGTGGATATCGGGGGGGGGACAACTGATATTGCGGTGTTTACCAATGGCGCAATACGCCATACTGCAGTTATTCCGATTGCGGGCGATCAAATCACGAATGATATCGCCATGGCATTACGTACCCCGACCAAAGATGCTGAAGATATCAAATGCCGTTATGGATGCGCCTTACGTACGTTGGCTGATGTGCGTGAGGTGGTGGAAGTGCCGGACGTAGGTAATCGAGGAGCACGCCAGCTTTCCAGGCAAACACTCGCAGAAGTTATTGAGCCACGCGTAGAAGAGCTTTATTTATTGATACAAGCTGAATTACGTCGTAGCGGTTTTGAACAGCTCCTGTCATCTGGAATCGTCATTACGGGTGGCAGCAGCTCTTTACAGGGAATGGTGGAACTGGGGGAAGAAATATTTCATATGCCCGTACGCCTAGGGATGCCACAGTATGAAGGTAACCTAGAGGAAGTCGTTCGTACACCCAGATTTTCCACAGGTATTGGTTTAATTATGGCTGGTATGGAGGAGCGCAGGCTTCATCATCATAGTCATTTACAGGGGGGATCGGCTAAGCAGGTTTTTGCAAAAATGAAAAGTTGGTTCCAGAAAAATTTTTGACCATTGCGCTGTGAGCAGCGGATTAAAAGAAGTTATCCAAAATTTAACATGCTAAAGGAGAAGCAACATGTTTGAAATCATGAATCCCGAAAGTCAGGAAGCCGTGATTAAAGTGATCGGCGTAGGAGGATGTGGTAGCAATGCGGTAGACCATATGATCCTAAATGAAACAAAAGGTGTTGAATTTATTTGCATCAATACCGATGCGCAGGCGCTCAAAGGGAATCGTGCACCCACGTTACTGCAACTCGGTACGGGCATCACCAGAGGACTGGGAGCCGGTGCCAATCCGGAAATCGGGCGTGAGGCCGCTTTGGAAGACCGGGATCGTATCGCTGAGCTGATTCAGGGTGCAGATATGCTGTTCATTACCGCCGGCATGGGCGGCGGTACTGGAACGGGCGCAGCGCCTGTGGTGGCGCAAATAGCTAAGGAAATGGGCATTCTGACCGTTGCCGTTGTCAGCAAACCCTTCTCGTTTGAAGGAAAACGTCTGAAAGCAGCGCAAGCTGGCATGGAGGCCTTGTCACAGCATGTTGATTCATTGATAGTCATTCCTAATGACAAGCTGATGATGGTGCTGGGTAACGATATCAGCATGCTGGACGCGTTCAAGGCAGCCAATGATGTACTGTATGGAGCAGTAGCGGGTATTGCGGAAGTGATTAATTGCCCTGGGTTGGTGAATGTCGATTTTGCAGACGTTAAAACAGTCATGTCGGAAATGGGTATGGCCATGATGGGGTCGGCAATGGCGAGCGGCGTCGACCGTGCACGCATGGCAGCAGAGCAGGCAGTCGCTAGCCCGTTGCTGGAGGAAATTACGCTGGCGGGTGCGCGTGGAGTATTAGTCAATATTACGGCGAGCTCAGGCATGAAAATGCGCGAAGTTCATGAAGTAATGAATACCGTTAAGGAACTGACAGCTGAAGATGCGACAGTTATCGTCGGCACGGTAATCGATGAAGGAATGAACGAGAATCTACGTGTAACGCTGGTTGCGACCGGACTGGGAAGTGTTACGCAAACTCAGAGCAGACCTTTGACCGTCATTCATACCCGTACGGGAACTGATGACAGAACCTCAACCATGCACTTTGATGAGCCCGCTGTGATGCGTACCGGCAGGAGAAGCAATGCTACGGTAGCGGCAATGCAGCAATCAGGAGTCGATCCGATGGATATTCCCGCATTCCTGAGAAGACAAGCTGATTGATTGATAACTGGCTCCAAAAATAATCACCTGATGCAAAAGTGATTTGATGATCTGATTCCAGATTTGTAGTTTCTAAATGCATGTTACGCTGCCTCTGTTGCTTATAACAGAGGCAGTATTACAAGTAGCACAAGAATTATATCCGGCTCAATAAGAGTACTCACTGATCGCTGAGATTTATTTCCAAGCACAAAGCCTCGTCAAACTTTTTCCGTAAAGTTTTATCAAAATAACAACATGTGTTCTCCGAATGGAGTAATTTTTCTGGGGATCGCAGGAATTGACCGTACAGCCTGGGGTGAAATTTTTTCAAAAGTAGTATGGCCCTAAAACTTCTATCCTGATATTTTTAAACTTGGAGTATGTGGTTTTACGGATACAGGATAAGGCGCAATGACACCGCATAGTCATGCTATTTGGTTCTATGTGAAATATAGTGGGTAAGACTGATTACATTTTGTGTTTTCTGTATCATCCAAATATCCACAGATTGTTCTTAGGGAATTATGTCATAGGTTTGTGAAAGCTGATTCTGAGTTATGAATTCTATTCTATATTCATGAATAATATAAACTATTAGTAATACAAGTAGACCTCATTTACTCGCATTGACCCACAATCAAAGCATCACATGTCTAGAAGAAGATAAAATCATGAGGTAGAAAAGAAACTCAAACTTACACTATTCACCCACTACAAATCACATAGAACCTGTTAAATTTCAAGGTGTTGCAACGCAGGCATATACCCAGAAAACTGTGCAATCTGTACCGAAACGAGAATGCACCAGAAGGTGATAGTAAATTTATAGCAAAGATTGGAATATTCATAATGTTAACGTTCAAGTGAGTAATCAACTGAGGAATCCCGGTTAGAATTTAGTGATAGACTAAAAAAATATTTGTACTATGTAACTGTAACTTCAGTCATATAGGGTTGGGTGAGGTAGATAGAAGAGGTCGATATATGGAAATTTCTAGCATCTGGAAATATCTGGATAATGTTTGGGTAGTGAGCGGATGGGTACTGGTCATGTTGATTTGTCTATTGAAGATGCTATCAGTCAATGATCTAAACAACCGTAAAACGAAACAGCAAATGTACAAGGGGATTAATTATCTGTTGGTGCTCAGTCTAACCGGTATGGCGTTGAGTACGCTGTTTTCTCAAAACAGCAATCTAACAGCACTTCAGCAAGCAGGTACCGATTTATTTGATGCTACTTCCTTTCCCAACCAAGATCATATTGATGCTAAATCACAATCTATCAGCAATAATTCCAGTGCCGCTGTAAATACTGCGGGGAGTGCGGACTTTGATCAGTTACTCCACGTAATGCCTGATCGCACGCGTTCAGAGCGCCCCAATACGATTAATCAACAGATCAGAGGTGATAGTGGGGCCATCAATCCCGATGAAGAGGATTTTCATTAAGAGAAAATATCTGTGATAGAAACAATCTCAACTTCTGTGCGCATTTGCTAAAATGAGGGTTCGATATCGAACACTGCCCGCATTGTGGTGGAATAATGAGCATTATCATCGCTATCCAGAAATCTCGTGGGATGGTAGCGTTGGACGCTTACTGGCGTCCTGTATGCCATTGAGGTGGAAGGCAAGCACCTGACGATCGAAGATCGTCAACAACTGCGGGTGGAAAAAAGCCTGCCTGCACTCGATGCGCTGCATGATTGGTTAATACAAACCCGCATGCAAACTGCCAATGGTGGCGGTTCTGCCAAGGCTTTGGACTATACCCTCAAACGCTGGTCGAGTCTGATTCGCTACGCAGAAAGCGGGCACTTGCCGATCGATAACAACCCCGTAGAAAATGCCATCCGACCCATTGCACTGGGCAAAAAGAATTGGCTATTCACTGGATCGGAACGTGCTGGTCAACGCGCAGCTGCCATCCAGACCCTGTTTGGCAACCGCCCAGCTCAACAACCTGGATCCGTCTGCCTGGCTCAAAGATACGCTCACTAAACTTCCCATTTGGCCCAACAGTCGTATCGATGAATTGTTACCCTTAACACCGGAGTTCATTAAATCACTAATGCAGAAACAATAATAGGTGGTAGCGTTGAACGCTTACCGTGGGATCGCCAAAATTCTCGATTCAGATGACAGGTTTTAGTCCATACGAGGTATACCAGGCGGATTCATGAATTCGCTCTTCAAGTTTCCGGTATGAAAATCCGCGTCAACTCACAAATTGCGCGGCGTAGTATTTTGCGGTGAGTTTCTCTCCGGTGGCGTTCTCGATCATGTCGTTCCACAGGAGGGTACGTCCGGGCTTGAAGATGTTATCGATGAACCAGGTTCCGGCCTCGGTGCGGCCGACATAGGCCTCGCGGCAGGAGTTGTCGGATTTCAGTATTTCTCGGCAGATATAAGCATGCAACTGAGATGCGAGCAGTTCTCCCATCAGGTAGTTGTGGTAGTAGGCCGGGTAGAGAGCGACATGGATCTTGGAAGCCCAGTCGGGCTGGTCACGTCCTTCCGGCTTGCGGAGCAGCTGGTATTTCTCTACCAGCTGCCACCACAGGCTGTTGAGATCCTGATCGGGATTTTCGTACAGAGCCTTTTCAAAACGATACATGACTTGCGCCCAGCGACTGAATACCAGTTGTTCGAGACGGAGGGTCTGGAACATGATATCCGCAGTCTGCTGCGCCTTGCCAGCCGGCACACCCGCGACCTGTTCCAGCCAACCCGGATTGCTCGCGAATCGTCCGAAGAGCATGGCGATAGCCTCGGTCGTGAAGGTATGAGCGGGTTCGCGCAACACCCAAGGGACGCTGCGGTCGTTGAACTTGTCGTAGACCGCATGACCGTACTCGTGTAGCGTGGTGTCCATCCAGTTGTATGTCGGCTTGATGTTGCACACGACGCGCACGTCGCCCGCGCGATCGATGTCAGTGCAATAGGCGTGCTGATACTTTCCCTCTTTCTCGAACAAGTCGCTGTGTTCGACAAGATCGTCGATCGGCATGTTAAGTCCAGCGAAATACCGCTTCGCCAGTGCGACGATATCCTTGTCCTTGTAAAACACATCAAGGTCTATGTCATAGATCTTCGGCGCTTCCTGGAAAAAACGGTTCTGATAATGCCAGGGCATGAGATTCTCGACGGCCACATCATACCGTTCGGCAAGTTTGGCATCCATGTCGGATTTCAGTTGCGCAAACGCCGCTGCGGTCAGCTCGTCGAGTTCGTCAAATAGCGTCTCGATTTGCGTGGAATTTTGCTCGCCCAATTCTAGCCTCATAGTGTGATAGTTAGCGAAACCGAGTTCGTGCGCCGCCTCATTGCGCATGCGCACCAGGCGTAGGACGTCGTTGGCGACGACGCTGCCGATTTCTTTGCTCGCTATCCATGCTGCCTCGAGCTCAATGCTGTTGGTAGAACAGCAGAGAATTTCCTCGATCTCATTGTCGGTAAGCTTCTTGCCTTCTACTTCCGCGCGAAAAATCGAAAATTTCTTTTCGTTCTCATTTTGCAGGCGAATCATCTCCTCGAGCTTGTCTTCTTCAAGCTGTTTTTCGAGATAGGAAAGATACAGCACATCGAGCTGCCGCCGCAGCATCGGGTCCGCAAGGGTATTCGCCTCACGGATCCGCTTGAGCGTCTCGAAATCCTCCTTGCTGGCGAACACCCGGGTCAGCTGCACCTCGAAATCTGCGGCGCGGCTGTAATCCTCTTCTTTTCCTGAGATCGTGGCACTGAAATAGGCCAGCGCCGCTTGCTTGTGCAGGGGAATGACCTTAGCCTCGAATTTCTTTACAAATGCCTTGAATTCTTCCGTCATGCGATCTTGCTCCGATGTGTCAAAGGATGAAAGCAGATCCAGAAGCGCCAGGATGGCGCGCAAACGACACATGAAAGCCTCTGGTAAATATTCTGCGTATAGCTGCGAATAACCCATAATTTACCACATCCGCCTAGTAATTCCGATTTCCCCAAGTATTCCCTTCTAAGGTGACCGGAAGCTGGCTGGAAATCAGGAACAGTTTTACCTATGTACCGCAAAATCAGAATTATCCTTGATTGATTGGGAGGAGCATGGTGTCCTGGGACACCGCCTCAATCACCGGCACAGACCCGTGACTTCTTCGAGCCCGCCTGATTTTAGATCGCACTGATGCACACAACTTTTTGTATTTCAGAGCTGGCCCTTTTCCTCGAGTGTCTTCCACTTGAAAGACAAAAATGCATTCAGTTTCTGACGTATTTGACGTATTACATACTTGAGCTAAAAAAGGATTTTTTAATTGTTTATCAATAAGAATTATTCCTACATGTTTATACGTATTCTTTTAGCCAGCGTATTTCGATAATCTATTGAAGCATTAAGCTTAATAAAAAGGTGTTTATTTTCCCTATACCTCATCTTGGGTTCCATAAAGAGCTTTTCACAGAAAAACATTTAATAACCAAAAGGAAATTGATTTATGAAGGCAGCTGTTACAGTATCGTCACTGTTAGTTCTTATACTTCTGGCTGGGAGCGCTTATAGTAACGACTCGCTTGAATTCAAGGCCAAACTTCTCGGAGACCAGGAGGTTCCACCTGTGGACTCCCGGGTTCGGGGAGTGGTGCAGTTCGAAGTTAATAAAGACCATACAATGATAGATTACAAGCTTGAGGTTAAAACCCGTAAAAAAGAACCAGTGGGTTTACTTGGGGCTGCGGGTGCGCATATACATTGTGCGCCTGTTGGTGAGAATGGGCCAGCGGTGGCTTTTCTCGCGGGTGTTGTTAGCGGTGGATTCGAAGGCAAGGTTGAGATTAAAGCGACTCTCACGGATGCGAATATTGTCAACACTAGTTGCGGTGCAACCATTCAGGAACTTGTCGAGGCAATGCGCGCCGGGAATACCTATGCAAATGTACACAGCGTCAAAAATCCCTCTGGCGAAGCGCGGGGACAGATAGAGCTGGACGATTGATAACCCATCTGAAGTTTAAAAAGAGGCGGTAGACGCAAAGGCCATATTGGTTTGGCTATTTGCTGTGGTGACCACCTTCTTTCATTGCAAAGTATAGCCTCCCCTCCCGGAGCCAGAACGAGACTGAGAAATCTTCGTCAGTGATGGCCAGCGACGTATCGATTGCAGGATGTTAATCGGGTCAGCTGGCTATCGTCAGCCGGCAGCGTTTACGTAGCAGTACCAGGAGGGCAGGGCAATCGCGCTTAAATTATCCCAATAACCCGGAGTAAATACTCATTATCCCATCCTGCTTTTAAACGCTTGGTTTTGATGCCAACCTTGGA
>NZ_FNDH01000078.1 GCF_900100485.1 Nitrosomonas sp. Nm132
TTGTTTGACTGCCTATTTTTGTATCTCCTCCCCTGGCACATGTAATCGATTGATTTATATTTGTTCTTTAGAATGCTTTAAAAACGAGGGATGCTCCGAGATCAGGTTGTCTGAGGCTTTGAGGACCATGCTCAGAATATCGATGACGATACGGTGTTTGCTGACCTTGACGTTCTTTCCGGCGTCAAAGCCGACATCGCTCCTCGCATCCGTCCCGTCTGTCTTTATGGACCACGCATCAATAATGGTCAGCACCGGGCTTTCCTTCCGGCCTTCCAGGCCGTGCGAGCAACGCGATACAGGGGGGTGTCACGAATACGCTCTCATACGGGGCCGTGCGTATCCACTCCCGGAAATAGCGGTAAACCGTCTGCCATGAGGAAGTCTTTGGGTAGCATATTCCACTGGCAGCCCGGTTGCAGTAGAGAGAATATCGCGCGTTCGCCACGGCGCAAAAACAAGTCGTGTACGGACAACCTGAGCGGCGGGTAGCAGCCACAGACACGACTTTATTTTCTCCCATTCCGCACCTGCCATATCGCTTGCATAATCCTTGTGGTTACGCGCATAATCCTTGCGAGTGTCAGGTGTCCATACTATCGGTTCCTCTTGTAAAGCATCGAACACTTCACAAGTAAATCAAATGGTTAGTCCGCGCTCAACCCTTATATCAGAAGTCTTAAAACAGACTCTCAGAGCTATCGCAGACTAATAATTGACCAACCATTCCTTTGCGCATGACCTTCAAGCGTGGCATCAGGATCAACGGCGACAGGATGCGTCACTTTCTTCAGAAGCGGCAAATCATTCAGTGAGTCACTATAAAACCAGCTTTCTAAAAAAGAAAGCCAAGTCAGATTATGCTCATCCAGCCATTGCTCCAGTCGCGTGATTTTCCCCTCTCTGAAGCAAGGTGTTCCTGATATTCGACCTGTGAATTGACCCTCTTTCTGCTCTGGCTCAGTTGCAATCAGATGGTCAATGCTTAATATTCGCGCAATTGGTGCGGTGACGAAGCTGTTGGTTGCCGTTATGATGACGCATAAATTACGCTCAAGCTTATGCTTTGCAATCAACTCATGCGCACCTGGCGCAATCAGCGGGATGATTTTCTTCTGTATGAATTCACTGCGCCATGCGTCAAGCTGCTCTCGTGGATGTCTTGCAAGCGGTTTTAGCTGAAAATCAAGAAATTCATGGATATCGAGCGTCCCTGCTTTATATTGTTCATAAAATTCAATATTTCGCGCTTCATACACTTCGCGATCAAGCACTTTCTGTTCGATTAGAAATTGAGCCCATTGAAAATCACTATCTCCAGCAAGAAGTGTATTGTCAAGATCAAATAAAGTCAGCTTCATGAGGCAGCCTGTAATAATTCACGTAATAAGGGAAGTGTTATTTGCCGCTGCTTGGCAAGCGAATAACGATCCAACGCATCAACCACTCTAATCAAGGTAGGTAAATCACGCTGCTCGTGCCGTAACAGATAATCGCAAATCTCATGAGACAACTCGAACCCGCAGCTGATTGCATGACTTCTCATAGCTTCTCTTTTCTCCTCATCGCTTAATTCATGTATCTGATAAGCTAATCCCCACCCAAGACGCGTAACCAGATCCTGCCGTAAGGTCAATTGTGCAGGGGGCACTTCGCCACTTACCAAAAATAATGCATTTCCTTCCTCTCGTACCTGGTTATAAAAATTAAATAATCTGACTTGTGCAACTGACCCCAATCGCTCTACATTATCGATCGTCACACAGTCAATAGAATCCGCATCAAACGCAAATTCACTATTAATTTCACATGAAACATAAATTGCCGTAAGCTGCTGCTGGACAAACGTCTCAGCCACCGCCTGCAACAAATGGCTTTTACCACACCCAGCACTACCCCACACGTAAATAAAACGCTCTGGATTCTGATTAGTATTAGTTACAGCCTTCCTGAGTGTTTGCAGCAATTCAAGATTACGCCCTGGAATAAAGTTCTCCAGTGTGGGAGGCCGTGGTGGCGCAATATCGAGCAATAACTGCTTCATGGACGCATACAGAGATTATTTCAGAAATAATCTTGCTTTACTTTCTTAGCAACACGATCATCAGTGCCTGCCTCAGGATAAACGAATCGTTCTGTACTTACTATCTCCAACTTTTGGCAAACGAACCGTCAATACACCATTCTTGTAATTAGCCTCTGCTCTCTCGGTATCCACATTGCGTGGCAACGGAATCGATCGTTGGAATGTTCCATAGGCACGTTCCATAATATGGTAAGTGCTATCCTGGGTAACCCGTTCGAAGCGTTTTTCTCCACTTAGATAGAGCATGCTGCCATCAAGGGTAATTTGCCAATCTTCTTTCTCAATACCAGGCACTTCCACGCGCACAACGATCTCTTTATCCGTTTCTTCCACTTCTCCTGCCAGCAAGCTCCACCGTGGAAGCACGGGCAGCTGGCTATCGCGTTCCGCAATCACTTTATCTTTGCTGTGTGAGAAATGGGTCAGCGCCTCTCCACTGCGACTAAGCAACTCACGCCAGCCTTCAGAAAGATTTTCCCAGGCACGACCCAATTCACGGCTGATACTTTTTCCTGCCTCTTTTAATGATTCCAACATAATTGTTCTCCTATTTCATCATTAAAAAATACATTGATGGCCGTTTTATAATCACTGATACTATCAACGCGACCAATTCACTCGCAGCAAGTTTTCATCCGAATTATAGTGAAACTCAAGCTCACCCTGATAGGCATGATGAATCGCCTCGCCCATCCCGCGAGCAAGATGGATATCCGTGGTAGTAATCAACGTGGAATCGTTTGCTTCCTCGATTCCCATAATACGTTTGAGAGGATGTTCTGCGCGCTGGTGCTTTTCCTCATTATGCACAAGATGCATGATTTCCTCGCGATGCGCTAAAAAAAACGCTCCCTGCAGGGTCAAAAAACCCGCAGGATAGTGATCCTGGATACGATGGCAGGCTGGACAAGTTTCTTGATGGGCATCAGCTGGAGCAGCCAACCACTGCCAACGCCCCTGATGGTAGACTGCATTACATTCCGGACACACGGTCGGCTCATGTAACTTACCCTTGGCCTTATAAGCATCATAAACCCGCTCCTGAAAAAAATTATCGCGACGAGTAATCTTATAGAAGCCTGGGGGAATTTTAGAATGACTCATAGCACGTATCTCCTTTAATAAATATGAAATATGAGCATCATGACTTGATTTAACAAGGTTCAATATAGCTCATGACTACTTACCGAGCGATCAAAACTACGAATCCAGCTTTCTCAACCCTCATATCCTACCTGTCTTTTAAGTAATTAACCAGATTACCATCACAAAACTGACTACCCGTTAGCCGTTTAAGCGTATGATTTGAGTGACAGACAGACAGAAAGGAGGGAGGGGAAGGAAATGTTTTATGATCGTAAAGAAGCAGCTATCTTATTAGCAAAGCAACTGAATCTGTATCATGACCAACACCCCCTGGTGCTGGCGATTCCCCGTGGTGCAGTACCTATGGCGAAAATTATCTCCGACATGCTAAATGGCGACATGGATGTCGTGCTCGTACGCAAATTACGTGCACCCGATAACCCGGAATTCGCCATTGGTTCAATAGATGAAACAGGGTGGACATATCTTGCCGAATATGCCCACCAGGTGGTAGACGATCCACGTTATATCGAAATCGAGAAAGCCACTCAACTTGAAGTCATGCGCGAGCGGCGTAATAGCTACACACCGATTCGTCCACCTTTGGATCCACAAGGACGCATCGTCATCATAGTAGATGATGGTCTAGCAACCGGTTCCACCATGATCGCTGCTCTGCATGCCGTACGCGCTAAACATCCTCAAAAATTGATATGCGCGGTACCTGTTGCACCCGCCGAAACTTTGGCTAAAGTGGCGCCTTATGCAGATGAGATGGTATGCCTTGATACCCCAAAGCTGTTCTACTCAGTAGGACAATTTTATCAATCATTTCCTCAGGTTAGTGATGAGGAAGTGATCAGGTTATTAAAAAAAACCGATGAGTAATTATTTTGGAATACTGAAATGCTGGACAAACCAGTCTGCCGCATGACGCGCAACCTGTTCCAGTGTGCCAGGTTCCTCAAATAAATGCGTCGCTCCTGGTATCAAAGTAAGCTGTTTTTCGCAATTCAACAGCGAATAGGCTTGTTGATTCAACTCAATCACACCGTAATCTACTCCACCAACAAGTAGCAAAGTGGGTGCAGTAACTTGCCTTAAAGCTTGCTCTCCAGCGAGATCAGGGCGCCCACCGCGCGATACCACGGCCGCAATTTTATTTTCCAGTTTTGCTGCAGCCTGCAGTGCTGCAGCTGCACCCGTGCTGGCACCAAAATACCCCACCTGCAGGGATTGCATCTTCGACTCACCCTTCAACCATAATGTGGCAGCGAGCAAGCGCCGTGTGAGTAATTCGATATCAAAGCGTGTTGCATAGTCTCGATCTTCTTCTTGCGTCAACAGATCAAATAGGAGTGTTCCCACACCACGATCCTGCAACACGCTAGCTACATAGGTATTACGTGGGCTGAGGCGACTACTGCCACTACCATGGGCAAATAGCACCACACCTGCTGCAGAAGGTGGCAACACCCATTCACCACCCAGTCGGGCAGCACCATCCTGAATAAATACTGCGCTCATATTAAGTCTCCTATAACAACTGGAATACGCCGCCTGCCAAATATCTCGGCATATTCACCAAAACGACCAGCAATGGTGGCATCACAATCAGGACAATGACCGTCTGTAGTCAGACGATACTGCGCAATCTCATACCAGTCACGCTCAATCAAAGCTGCGCCACATGATGAGCAAAAGGTGATATCTCCCTCTCGATTATGCACGTTTCCCGTATAAACGTACTTGAGTCCTGCCGTCTGGGCAATTTTTCGTGCCTGAATCAGGGTACTCGTTGGAGTACTTGGTATGTCAATCATCTTGTAGTCGGGATGAAACGCCGTAAAATGTATTGGTACTTCTACATCGAGTTCTCTAGCCACCCACTCACTGAGCGCCTGCAGTTCTTCTGCAGAATCATTGAATCCAGGAATTAATAATGTTGTCAATTCAAGCCATATCTGTGTTTCATGTTTGAGATATTTCAGTGTATCGAGCACCGATTGCAAGCGCGAACCGGTTTGCTTGACATAGAATTCCTCGGTAAACGCTTTTAGATCGACATTAGCCGCATCCATTTTGGCGAAGAAATCGCGTCGGGGTTCGGCATGGATATAGCCCGCAGTGACTGCCACGGTCTTGATATCCCGCTCATGACATGCATCGGCCACATCCATGGCATATTCTGCAAAAATGACCGGGTCGTTATAGGTAAACGCAACACTTTTGCAACCCAAACGTTCGGCAGTTTGCGCAATGGCCTCCGGACTAGCCTGGTCAGCAAGCTTATCGAAGCTACGTGATTTGGAAATATCCCAGTTTTGACAGAATTTGCAGGCAAGATTGCAACCTGCCGTGCCAAAAGACAAAATACTGCTGCCCGGATAAAAGTGATTCAACGGCTTTTTCTCAATCGGATCCACACAGAAACCCGAAGAACGGCCATAGGTTGTCAGCACCATTTCATCGCCCACCCGGCCCCGTACAAAGCACGCACCGCGCTGCCCTTCATGCAATTTACAATCACGCGGACACAAGTCACACTGAATACGTCCATCACTCAGCCGATGCCAGTATTTGGCAGGATATCGTTCTGCATTGCTAATGGGTTCATCCATTTGGGTATTCCTCAACATCATCAATTTCACGCCATTTGGTTACGGTATAGCGCGACAGCTTGACCCCTTCTGCCCAAAAATCTGCAGGCAACCCTGCTTTCTGTTTCAATCGGGTCAGAAACTGACGTGGCTGCGAAAGCTCCTGCCACACTTGGGGTAAAAATGTACTGCGACAGTGGCCATATTCAAACACTACGCCATCTATACCTGGCCGCAACTGCACTAGTACTCAGTCATTCTTCTAAAGTCGGGTAAAGTTTCTTCAATTTTACCCGAGCGTCATCATTCGTAAAGCGCCACTCCATGGGACGTGCGGA
>NZ_FNDH01000020.1 GCF_900100485.1 Nitrosomonas sp. Nm132
TTGCGAGGAGCTCAATGCTACTGAAACCTTCTTTCCTCGATCTGGACTTCGTCTGATCTTTAAATTGGGGTCATCTTAAAATCGTCGGGATCAGGTGGTCTGAGCCTATGTGCATCCGCAGGAATACAAGACAGAGACAATGCGGCTCTGACGCTCGACAAAGTCACGGCGCGTATGCCGGACCCATCGCCAAAGCAGCAGCCCAAGACCCGTCGAAATCGTCAAACGTTCCGATGCAGCCGAAGGTTTTGTTGTTCTGCCCAAACGATGGGGCGTTGAGCGCACATTCGCATGGCTTGGCATCAACGAAGACTCACAAAGGATTGTGAGCGACATGCCAAAACCGCTCTCACCTCTATCTATACCGCTATGATAAAACTTAGGTCTCGCACGCTCGCCCGCTCCGCTATGTCGAGTTTTGAAACGGACCTAATTACTTTAACGTTACTTATGTACTAATTTATTGCTATAAATTTAATTTAGTAGCTAAAACTTTATCTGACTAGATCAATAATGCGACTGTTGTTATAAAGCAACATGTGATTAATATAGCCTTGACAGGGAAATCGCGCTTGCTATAAGCTCCTTCGTCAATGAATATGAGACAGTTGTATTTAATAAGCAACGAAAAATAAAGACGTATGGATAATAATCTAACGCATTGATAAAAAATGTCTTTGGGGATTATTGCGTTAAAATGGTCTTAGAATAAGATGACCAGCACCATTACTTCGAGGGGAAGATCTTGAGTTCGACAATAATTACGCTGGAGGATCCGCTAATGCAAGAATCTGATACTCAGCCTTCAAGCAAATTGTCAATGGCAGCGACACCTACAGCTAGCACGCTGGTTCAGCGACTGGCAGATTTTGATACGCTGATTGATGCACTGGAGTATGCAGCAGGCGGGGCGACAGGATATAATTTTTATGATGCAAAGGGAGAGTTGCGATCAGTACTTTCCTATAGTGCACTTAAACAAAATGCGCATATAGCTGCTCGCCGTTTATCTGGTTTAGGTTTGGCGCGTGGTGATCGTGTGGCGCTAATTGCTGACACAACGCCTGAGTTTATTGAGTTGTTTTTTGCATGCCGATATGCAGGGTTTGTTCCTTTTGCGATGCCAATACCCGTTAATCTTGGCAGTCATGCAATATATGTTCGACAGCTGCGTGGCATGCTTGAAAGTAGCCAAGCAAGTGTTGCAATAGCTAATCTTGATTTTGTTGGGTTTCTTGAAGAAGCTGTTGAAGGTTTAAGCACTGATCATTTGCAATGGGTCGGAACGCCAAATCAGCTTGATATGTTGCCAGAAGTAGAAGTGGTTTTGCAACCCAACTCTCCGGAAGAAGTTGCTTATTTACAGTTTACTTCAGGGAGTACACGGATGCCTCGCGGAGTAGTTATTACAGAGCGAGCCTTGATGTGTAATCTCCGTGGAATAGTGCGTAATGGACTAGAAGTGCATGCTAGTGATCGTTGTGCTTCGTGGCTTCCGTTTTATCATGATATGGGTTTGGTGGGTCTTGTATTGTCACCAATGGCCGCCCAGCTCTCGGTGGATTATTTGGCAACACGGGATTTTGCAATTAGGCCACTGCAATGGTTGAAATTAATTAGCCGTAATCGCTGTACGGTTGCTTTTAGTCAACCGTTTGGTCTTAAGCTTTGTGCGTTAAGAGTTCGAGAGTCGGATTTAAAGGAACTTGATTTAAGCTGTTGGCGTGCAGCAGGTATCGGAGCCGAAATGATCCGACCAGATATTTTAAGAAACTTCGCAGATAAATTTTCTGCGGCAGGCTTTGATGAGCGTGCTTTTTTACCTTGCTATGGCTTGGCAGAATCTACTCTTGCTGTTTCTTTCTCGAAGATTAATCAAGGCGTGATGAGTTTACAGGTTGATACTAAAACGTTGGTTGAAAAGAAAATGGCAGTGAGAGTGCAAGCGGAAGGCAGGAAATTTAATGAGTTTGTCAATTGTGGCCGTCCACTTCCCGAGCATACTGTTAAAATTGTTGGTGATAATGGAGAAGAGCTGTCCCAGATGATGGTTGGTAGTGTTTTGGTTCAAGGAAAGAGCATTATGACCGGATACTATAATAATCACGAAGAAACCAATAAGGCATTAAAGCCGGGAGGCTGGCTTGATACAGGTGATATTGGATTCATTCTGGAAGGTGATTTGTATATTACTGGACGCCGTACTGATGTCATTATTGTTAACGGTCGAAATATTCGTGCGCAAGATATAGAGGAGCTTGCCGAGCAGCAACCAGAAGTTAGATCCCGTGAAGCATCAGCTTTTGGAATTAATGGGGCAGATGATACGACAATCGTCGTGTTAGTTGTTGAGTGTCGTTTATCCTCGGTGGAGGAAAGGCAGTCCCTTACAAGTCGGCTACAGCAAATGGTCTATATGGCTTTTGGTGTTAACTGTTTAGTTGAATTAGTACCACCTCACACGTTACCGAGAACATCATCTGGTAAACTGTCACGTTTTGCAGCACGACAAGGTTTTCTTCAACGCGCAAATATAGCTGATCAGATATCTATAGTTCAGTCTGGAGACAGATAATATTAAATGTCACAAGTGGTGGCAGTAACGGGTGCCACTGGGTTTATCGGTCAGGCATTGCTTGATAGTCTGCTGGGAAATGGATGGAACGTTCGCGCATTGACTCGACGGGTCTCATCTGCTGAACGAGAAAACTTAGAGTGGATATATGGGGATTTAGATAATCACGGGTCGCTACAAAGACTTGTTAAGGGAGTATCTGCTGTAATACATTGCGCAGGCGCGGTAAGAGGCAATTCCCTAGGAAGCTTTTTACATAATAACGTAGTGGGTACAGATAATCTATTGCACGCAATTATTGAGCAGAAATCTGGGCCTCGTTTCCTTTTTATATCTTCTCTGGCAGCAAGAGAACCTAAACTTTCATGGTATGCGATCAGTAAATTCAAAGCTGAACAACTGATTAATGATTGTTCGGACAATATGCCATGTACTATCTTTCGTCCCGCGGCTGTGTATGGTCCCGGCGATAAAGAGCTTCAACCACTTTTTAAAGCAGCTTGTTATGGCGTACTACCCTCTGTCGGTCATTTGGCTAATCGCTTCGGATTGCTTCATGTTAATGATTTAGTAGCAGCGATTCATTGTTGGTTGCGTAGCGATAAACCCATTACAGGGACTTTTGAGATTGATGATGGCACGCCGGGTGGTTATACTTATCGACTAGTAGCAGCT
Source organism: Nitrosomonas sp. Nm132 (assembly GCF_900100485.1). Lineage (GTDB taxonomy): Bacteria > Pseudomonadota > Gammaproteobacteria > Burkholderiales > Nitrosomonadaceae > Nitrosomonas. The sequence goes on from NZ_FNDH01000020.1 coordinate 3,251, forward strand.
ATTGCGCAAGACATTTTAGGAAAACCTGTTAGATGCATTAGATTACCTGGCCCAATGCTTCAATTAATCGCCTGCGTTAATTTGTGGGTATCCCGATTAATAGGCTATTCACCCATGTTGACTCCTGGAAAAGTATGCGAATTACAACACCCAGATTGGGTGTGTGATATAGCGCCTTTGAAGCGAGATTTAGCGTGCTGGTACCCTAAACTTCATCTCTGTGATACATTGCCACAATTGATCAAACTCTGAATTTTTTAATTAACGAATGGCAGAAATTAACCAAGAAGACATTTTGCATTTATTAAGCCAACGCCTAGCAAGTTTCGCAAATCCGGAACTGGAAATTACACCAGAAACAAATCTCATTACTCAACTAGCGATTGATTCCATAAAATTATTGAATCTCATTATGGAATTAGAAGATCACTTTGATATTTCAATACCATTGAATGCTCTCACAGACGTGCTCACTGTCCGTGATCTTGCTAATTTGATTTACAGAATCATGTCCGATTCAAAATGAATTTACTAGAAAAACTTGATGCAGCCGCTGCAGCTAGAAAGGCACAATTACCAACTGGATTAAGCGCTTTTGGTATACCTATAGAAGAAATTTATTCTCCAACAGAAGCAAGAATTGGTGAACGTCGGATTTTGCTTCTTGGTACCAATAACTACCTTGGACTTAGCTTCTCGCCAGAATGTAGGAAAGCAGCACATGAAGCGATAGATAAGGAAGGCACAGGTACTACAGGTTCCCGAATGGCAAATGGAAATTATTCGGGGCATCGTGCGCTCGAGATGGAATTTGCTGATTTTTACCATTGCCGATCATGTATCGTTTTTACAACAGGCTATCAAGCTAATCTCGGAACGATCTCCGGATTAATAGGCGCGGGTGATGTAGCACTTATTGACGGCGACTCTCATGCAAGTATATATGATGGATGTATTCTAAGTGGAGCGGATATCATCCGCTTCCGGCACAATGATATGGCGGACTTAGAAAAACGTCTTCGACGGCTGGGTGATCGTAGTAAGAATACCCTCATTATTGCTGAGGGTATCTATAGTATGTTGGGTGACCAAGCACCTTTAGCTGAAATTGTAAGCTTAAAAAATGCTTATAACAGTATTTTACTGCTTGATGAAGCACATTCGCTTGGTGTTTTGGGTGAAACTGGGCAAGGCCTGGCTGAAAAGACTGGACTCATCAACCAAGTTGATTTTATTACTGGAACTTTTAGTAAAAGTTTATGTGGGATAGGCGGTTATTGTGTGAGTAATCATCTGCAACTTGACCAGTTACGTTATGTGAGTCACCCTTATATTTTTACAGCTTCACCTTCGCCATCTACCATTGCAGCAACGCGCGTGGCTTTAAGATTACTCCGAGATGGCAGTAAATTACGTGAGCAGCTATGGAGAAATGCACGGCAACTCTATTCGCATCTTAAGATGATCGGATTTCAAGTTGGTCCAGAACCTGGACCTGTCGTAGCAACTATATTAGATAATCCCCAGCAAGCATTAGCTTTGTGGAACGGCTTGCTTGAGAATGGCATTTACGTCAACTTAATTCTTCCCCCGGCAGCACCTGAAGGTAAATCATTGGTACGATGCAGCGTAAATGCAGCACATACTTCTGAGCAAATCGAACATGTCTGCCAAGCTTTTTCTAAGCTACATTCATCAATTATTCAGTGAAAGATTTTTTATAGATCTAATTAGAATGCTGGCAGAACAATATGCTATTTTCCGATTAGCTATAAAATGAATTCTTCTTACATTATGCATCACTGGATTACCCCAAGCTGGCCATCGCCACCAAATGTAAAAGCAATTTTCACTACCCGAAAGGGCGGGGTGAGTAAAAACAGAGGCGGTGCTTACGCAGAACTAAACTTAGGTGATCATGTACACGATGATTCATTATTGGTACAACAGAATCGCGCATTGCTACGTACATATTTGCCGAGTAATCCATACTGGTTGAAACAAGTTCATGGAGCGAGACCAGTCTGGGTGGAAGAGAATGAAGTAAAGCCTGAAGGTGACGCAGCATTGAGTCGTTGTGGCGGGAGAGTGTGTGCAATATTGGTGGCAGACTGTTTACCGATATTTCTATGCGATACAGCAGGCAGTGTTGTGGGTGTTGTCCATGCTGGCTGGCGAGGATTAGCCAGAGGAGTAATTGAGAACTCTATTACGGAGATGGCTTGTAAGAGCTCTGAAATTATTGCCTGGCTTGGTCCTGCAATTGGTCCCAAGCATTTTGAGATCGGGGAAGAAGTGCGGGAAGTGTTCTTGGAGCAAGATAGCAAATCTGGCGCTGCCTTTACTCCTGGCCATAGTGATAAGAAATGGTTTGCTGATCTATTTATATTGGCACGGCAACGACTGACAGATGTTGGAGTCACTAAAGTTTATGGTGGTTATGAGTGTACATTTAGTGACCCATCAAGATTCTATTCTTATCGCCGAGATGGTAAAACAGGCAGAATGGCCGCACTGATTTGGTTAGCAGATACGACTTAAATGAGAAGAAGTCGTTGGGGCGCAAATGTGGAAGAAAGTAGCACAAATACCGTGTATAAATTTATCATGGAGAATAAATATATTTTGGGGTGCTAGCAACAAACCACTAAATCATTCTGGTGCTTTCCTTTAAGGAGGAAAGCATTTTGTTTCTTAGGTTGGCAAGTGCTATAACACATGATACAAGGCGTTTATCTTCCATGATTTTCTGCAAAAAATAAATTTTATGTCAACTCTCACCTGGATCATTCTGGCTGGCCTGCTTGGTGGCTTACTGAGTATACTGTTTGCGGCCATATTGACTTTTAATACTCGTAGCTCATGGGTATCTATGTTGGTTTCATACGCAATCGGTGCACTGCTAGGGGCGGCATTCTTAAACACCCTGCCTGAGGCTCTCGAGCTTTCTGAGAATCCAAAACAAATAACGATCATAGTTCTGCTAGGTATTCTCATTTTTTTTATCCTAGAGAAACTCGTGCTGTGGCGGCACTGCCATATGGATGAATGTGAGGTACATGATCCTGAGCATGGTCGTTCTATTTACAAGATCCAGAGCGATCATGGCCGTAGCGGTATGATGATTATCTTAGGAGACACATTTCATAATTTTGTCGATGGCATACTCATTGCAGCAGCTTTTATGGTTGATATCCAGCTCGGCATTGTTACCGCTATTGCAATTATTGCTCATGAAGTTCCCCAAGAGGCTGGTGATTTTATTATTCTGCTCAATTCTGGTTACAGCCGCACTCATGCGCTTTTACTTAATTTGCTATCAAGTGTTGCAACTTTAGTAGGAGGGGTACTTGCTTATTTTATGCTGCATCAACTTAATCATCTCGTCTTGCCAATGCTTGCAATTGCAACAGCGTGTATGATTTATGTGGCAATGGCAGATCTCATTCCAGGTTTGCATAAACGACCTGAGTTGACTGCCACAGTTCAGCAAGTGGTGCTAATTAGTTTTGGAATTGGTTCTATTTGGCTGGTTGAGACTATGCTCAAGCATAGCCACTAAAGAGTCGTCATAAGTAGGGCAGGCACAGTTCGAGGGTTTGATTTATACTGCGCAGTTGTATTCACTGTCTTTTAGTGAGCTTTGAGATAGCGCTGCCATGGTATCCTTGTGCGGTGCGATAGTATAAGTGACGCAAGGGTGTACCATTTCGTGTCACTATTCTATATTGTACAGTACTAGGTTGGTCAAGCATGTGATCAATTTCGTCTCCTTCTCGATCACGCTCAAGCGTATGGCGTTCCATTCCTACTAAGATAATAGGACGGTTACTAGGTGGATGCGATGGAAACCAGAAATCATACATGGCACTATTGTCTCCAAACATATTTCGCGAGCGGATATCCATTTTATTACTATCTTTATTGTAAAAAGATAATGCACTTGCAATTGACCATTTACTCATGCCTACTACAATCGGCACTTGTCCAGTCTGGGATCGCATCTCTTCAGCTATCTTTTCGACTTCAAGAGTGGCTTCCTTCCAGAAATAATGTTCAGTAAGAAATTGATAGGGTATTCCTGGAATACCTAGTACGACATAATGTAGTACAAATGTATAGGCAAGTAACGAGACGATAATGGTTGGTTGCCATATTGCACGCAGACGACTGGAGATAGTATATAGGGTCCTACTCTGCCCCATCATCCATGCGATAGTGGGTAAAATGGCAAGCCAGACAGGGCTGGTCCAATGAAATCGTGGTGTATCAAACGTACTGATGCCCAAGAAAATTACCAGTGGAATTCCAGTAAATATAAGCACAAATAAATTGCGCCTACGCTCACATTTATCATAGTTATTATTCTTAGAGCAAATATATCGAAGCGCATGCAAAGCAGCATATAAGCCCACTGGGGTTAAAATGATTGCGATATAAAGGAGCAGGTAATGGACGGAGAAAGTATGCCCTCCACCACCAAGTCTTTCAGTTTGAAATAAAAATGAAACCCAGTTATTTTCATAATTCCAGATGATAACGGGTGAGAATAGCAATAGTGCGAGGATTGCCGAGAGATAGGGTTGAGGCCGACGCATCCAACGACGCGCAGCAGGATCCAAAATAACAAAGGCTAAAGCGGCAATACCCAATAAACCGAGTGTATATTTGGACAATAGGCCCAAACCAAAAGCAACTCCCATCCCTAGCCAAGCTATGTTTCGACCAGCTACAAGAGCACGCTCCATATAATATAAAGTGGCAGCCCAAGTGGCAATCAATGGTGCATCGGGTGTCATCACTAGACCAGAAGCAAAGCCAAATGGCAGGATAGATAGCAGCATGATTGCACGCATACCTGTTGATTTGTCATATAGGTTGCGCGCAAATGCATAGAGGTAGCCCATAGCTATCAAGCCACAGATAAAGGCGCCGATTCTGACACCTAACTCATTTTGGCCTGCAATTGTGGTACCTAGCCAGATTAACCAAGCCACCATTGGAGGATGATCGAAGAAACTCAAATCCATGTGCTGAGTATATTGCCAATAATAAGCCTCATCAGGAATGAGTTGAGCCAGACCAAGATAAACAAGGCGCAGTAGAATAACAAAAAGCACAATTCCAACTGCAGCCACTCGCCAGCGTATATCTAATGATGGGCGATTTCTATTTTCTGGGAAAACATAAAAGGCTGAGCCAAGATAATTAACAGCTGCTGTTGCTGCAATTGCTGGGAATATCGCTAACTCGGCTGGCAAATGCCAAGTATAGACAAGGAGCGCAAGTACGCCACCACGTAAGAGTAGTGCAAATAATCCGACAGTTAAGAAGCGACCAAATTGATACCAATCTAGGTTGCCCTCATGATACGATCGAAACGACCATTTAGAGTTAAGTGTATAATTTATAGTAACCGCTGCTAAAAAACTCGTAATATGAGCCAATGCGAGTCCAGAGTTCCAACTTATCATCCATTGGAATGTCAAAGCATCGACAAAAATACCCATAAACCCAACAATTGCAAAACGGCTAGCTGTGCCGATAGATACTGTGCCTCCGGCTAGTGTGATCAACCGCTGTAGATAAATCAGATGATGTGAAAGGGATAATTTCGAGGTGCCTTGTGCTCGGTCATGAAATGTGATGGGTATCTCTATGACGCTAAGATTTCCTTGACCTGACATTAACAACTCAAGAAGTATTTTGTATCCGCGAGCCTTTTCTGGGATATTGGTTATAAGCTTGCGATGAAATGCGAAAAAACCAGAAGTAGCATCGCTTACATCGCAAATAGGGCGTGCAAGTAGGCCACCCGCCCGTGACAGCCATTGCCGATATAGAGGCCAACCTTGAGTACTTCCGCCGGGAATGTATCGGCTACCTACTGCAACGTCATAATTACCATCCAGTACTGGCGAAACGACAGCGGGTAACTGCTCAGGTAAATGGCTCAAATCTGCGTCCATTACAACGATGATATCGCTTTTGGCGATAGCTGTACCTGCCAGAATTGATGCCGTTAGATCTGGTTTTTCCTGTCTCTCAACAAGATGAATATTTTTCTTGTGTGCTTCCCATCTACGTATTTTTTCTGGTGTTCCATCCGTTGACCCGTCATCAACAAAAATAACTTCAAAACTTTCTGGTACCAAATCAAGAGCAAGCAAACGTGTTAACAGTAAGTCCACATTTTCTGATTCGTTGAGAGTGGGAATGACGATGGAAAACTGCATTATTTAATTTTGTAAAAGAGCGTGGATTTAGAGGTGTGGGGCATGAGTACTACCGTTTCTGGTATTCATGCACAGCACGGTTATGGTCTTTCAGATTGGTTGAAAAATGCGATTCACCATTACCCTTCGCAACAAAATAGAGCGCATCGGTCTCTGCTGGATTAAAAGCTGCTTGAATTGAAGCTAGTCCTGGCATAGCAATAGGCGAGGGAGGAAGTCCGGAACGGGTATAAGTATTGTATTCTTGATCGCTAAGCAAGTCTTGCTTACGTAAATTGCCATCAAATTTATGGCCTATTCCATATATAACAGCTGGATCAACTTGTAGTTTCATACCCAAGTGCAGCCGATTGACTAATACGCCTGCAATAATACCGCGGTCACTTTCCTTGCCAGTCTCTTTTTCAATGATCGAAGCTAGAATCAATCCTTCATATTCTGATTCTAAGGGAAGAGATTCTTTTCGAGAAGACCAGGCTGCTTTTAGATGATTTTGCATTGTTCGGTGAGCGCGTTTTAGAATGCTAGTATCGCTACTATCTGTTAGAAAAAAATAGGTATCCGGGAAAAATAAGCCTTCTGCTTTTAATTCACTGGCACCAATCAGCTGTAGAATTTCTTGCTCGCTAAGATTAAGTGTATCGTGTCGAATTGCTGGATGTTCGTCTAACGCTTTCCTGAGCTGAGAAAATGTCCACCCTTCAATGAACCGAATTTCATTTTGTTTCGCATCACCTTTAACAAGATATTCCAGTAACTGCCGGGGGGAAGTATCTTCAACAAGTACATATTCACCTGCCTTTATAGATGATTCATAGCCGAGCACTTTCGATAATAAGATGAAAGACCAAGCATTGGGGATCAAATGATCAGAAGTTAGTCGGTTGGAAATACTTTTTAGGTTGTTTCCTGATGTAATCGACAATTCGTAAGGGGTAAATGGTAACTTAGTTGCAGTATTAACAAGATAATAAAACCAACCGACAAAGAGGGCAATTCCAATGAGAGTAAATAAAAAAAGTAATCCTGGTTTTTGGAAGAGGCGCTTTAATGCCCACATACGCCAAATCTATAGCTAAATCTTACGAAATGCCAACGTGCCGTTAGTTCCCCCAAACCCGAAGGAGTTTGATATTGCTAAATTGATTTTCATATCTCTGGCAGTATTGGGAACATAATCCAAATCACACTCTGGATCAGGTTCAAAAAGATTAATAGTAGGTGGTACGATTTGATGGTACAGAGTCAGTACAGAAAATATGGCCTCTATTCCACCAGCAGCCCCCAATAAGTGACCAGTCATTGATTTGGTAGAATTGATAACAAGTTTTCTTGCATGATCGCCAAAACACCGTTTGATTGCAATCGTTTCGGCTATATCGCCTAAAGGAGTCGAGGTGCCATGAGCATTGATATAATTAACTTCATTGGTGTTAACACCTGCGGTCTTAAGGGCGTTTGACATACATCGGGCTGCTCCTTCGCCATCTTCGCACGGGGCAGTCATGTGATGTGCATCCGCGCTCATACCGAATCCAACGAGTTCTGCATATATTTTTGCACCACGTTGCTTTGCATGTTCCAGCTCTTCTAAAACTAAAATACCGGCACCTTCACTTAAAATAAAGCCATCTCTATCTCTATCCCAGGGACGGCTGGCTGAAGCGGGGTCATCATTCCGAACTGATAGAGCTCTGGCTGAAGAAAATCCCCCAATCGCAAGCGGACTTACACATGATTCTGCACCACCGCAAACCATAATATCTGCATCCCCATATTCAATCATGCGTGCGGAGCTGCCAATAGTATGGGTAGAAGTAGTGCATGCAGTCACAATAGCTAAATTGGGACCTTTATATCCGAACATGATAGATAGATTACCGGATATCATGTTGATGATAGTGCTGGGTATGAAAAACGGAGAAATTTTACGTGGCCCGCCAGCATGATAAGCAGTATCAGTATCTTCAATCATTGGCAGGCCACCGATACCAGAGCCAATATTAACGCCTATACGTTCTGGATCAAGCCCTGCCAGATCTTCAACACCCGCATCTTCTATTGCTTGGATTGCTGCTGCCATGCCGTAATGAATAAAAATATCCATTCGGCGCGCATCCTTTGCTGATAGATACTGCGTAATTTCGAAATTCTTAACTTCGCCAGCAATTTGTGAAGAAAAAGATGAAGCATCAAAGCGAGTGATCTTGGTAATACCAGATTTTCCAGCAACAATGTTCTGCCAGGCATCAGAAACATTATTTCCTACAGGTGAAACAATACCTAGTCCTGTAACGACTATCCTACGTTTGGACAAAAATAACTCCGGTAGATAAAGATAGAAGAAAAATTAATGAGAGGTATGCTGATTAACGTAGTCAATCGCTTCTTGAACAGTATTGATTTTTTCAGCTTGTTCGTCAGGAATCTCGCACTCAAATTCCTCTTCCAATGCCATAACAAGCTCTACGGTATCAAGCGAATCAGCACCTAAGTCATTTACAAAAGAGGATTCATTTTTGACGTCTGCTTCATTTACACCTAATTGTTCGGCTACAATTTTTTTAATGCGTTGTTCTATATCTGTATTTTCCATCTATACACCCTTCCTGTCTACGTGAGAAAATCTAAACAATTTTAACAAATTTCTTATACTAACAAAACTAACACCTTTACTACATTCAGACTATTTCTAACAAAGCTTTTTATTAATAGAATCATTTGACATAAAGATTAATGCCGTAATTTGGAAGGTTTTCTCCAAATTACTAAATTCAATTAATCCATATACATTCCACCATTCACGTGTAAAGTCGTGCCTGTAATGTAACTTGCTGCTGGAGAAGCTAGAAAGACTGCTGCTGACGCTATATCTGCTGGGCGCCCCAATCTTCCTAATGGAATATGCTGGATTAGATTTTGCTGCTGCTCAGCAGTAAGAGATCGCGTCATATCAGTATCGATAAACCCAGGGGCAATGCAATTAATGGTAATATTTCGGCTTCCTACCTCACGCGCTAGTGATTTACTGAAACCGATCATACCAGCTTTGGCTGCAGCATAATTTGTTTGTCCGGGGTTGCCGGTTATCCCGACAACAGATGAAATATTAATAATCCGTCCTGAGCGAGCTTTCATCATGGAGCGCAGTACAGCACGACTTAAGAGGAATACCGATTTTAGGTTGGTTTCGATGATTTCATCCCATTCTTCATCTTTCATTCTGGCCAGTAAATTGTCGCGAGTGATTCCAGCATTATTGACCAATATACTAATCTCACCAAATATTTCACGGATAGTTTCAATGGCGCTATTAATTTGTGCAATGCTGTTGACATTCATTGCTAGGCCCATTCCTTTTATTTGGGCTTCTTTTAGATACTGATTGATAATTTCTGCGCCATCCTGAGTTGTCGACGTACCTATTACAATAGCGCCACGCTTGCCTAACTCAGAGGCTATAGCTTGTCCAATTCCTCGGCTGGCACCTGTAACTAAAGCTACTTGGGTGTCTAACATTATTTCTCCGTTTGATAATATATTGGCTGCAATTTATTTCAATATATCGATTGTCTGTTTGAGGGTATTACTATCCGTCAGTGATAAGCTTTTTAATTTTCCATCGATACGCTTTGTCAAACTGGTTAATACCTTGCCTGGTCCACATTCGACGACATGATCTACACCCGCTGATACAAAAGCGCGAATGGTTTCTGTCCATCGTACTGGACTATATAGCTGCTTTGCCAATATTTCTCTGATAGACGCGGCATCATAATGCTGTTGTACATCTACATTATGCAAAATGGGGATCGTGGGTGATTCAAACGATATTTTCTCAAGTAATTGACGCATTTTTTCTGCGGCTGGTTTCATGAGTGAGCAATGTGATGGAATACTCATTGGCAACAACACTGTTAGCTTCGCGCCTTTTGCTTTGGATAGCTCCATTGCATGCTGTACCGCATTTTTATGGCCGGCGATGACTACTTGACCGGGTGAGTTGAAATTAGCGGGTTCTAATAACATTCCTTCGTAATTACTCATAACCTCAGTACAAACTGCTCGTACTTCATCATCATCTAGTCCTACTATTGCCGCCATGCCACCCACACCTTCCGGGACACACTCTTGCATAATTTTTGCGCGATAACTTACCAGCCTTAGTGCATCAGAGAAAGTTAAAACTCCCGATACAACGAGTGTCGTATACTCTGCCAAGCTGTGTCCTGCTAAGTAATCTGGTTTTTTTCCTCCCAAGCTTTCCCATGCGCGATAAACTGAGACCCCAGCCGTCAACATAATGGGCTGTGTATTGATTGTTGAGTTAATATCTTCAGCTGAACCTTGATTAACCAATATCCATAAATCCTGCTTAAGAATATCAGCAGCCTCAGAGAATGTTTCGTGCATCAATGGGAGATCTGCGTAACCTTTCATCATGCCGATTGATTGCGATCCCTGTCCAGGAAAAACAAATGCAGTTTTCATGTATCACCAGCGCAGTAGTACTGACCCCCAAGTAAAACCGCCGCCAACACCTTCTAATAAGACATACTGGCCAGTTTTAATACGTCCGTCACGTGCGGCAATGTCCAAAGCTAGCGGTACAGAAGCGGCGGAAGTGTTACCATGCTGATCGACAGTCGTGACCACTTTTTTCATTGGAATTCCAAGTTTCTTGGCAGTAGATTTTATGATACGGATGTTTGCTTGATGGGGAATCAACCAATCAATATCGGATGCTTGTAAATTATTAGCTGTGATGGCCTCAGACACTGCCTCTTCTAAAACTTTAACTGCAAATTTGAATACAGTGTTTCCTTCCATGGTAATAAAAGGTGAGCCTTGTATTTTACCGCCACAGATATTACCCGGTGCTGCAAGTACTTTGTTGTAGCTTCCGTTGGCATGCAAATGACTTGAAAGTATTCCAGGTTGATTGCTTTGCGTCAATACTACAGCCCCAGCGCCATCGCCAAATAAAACACAAGTGCTACGGTCAGTCCAATCAAGAATGCGTGAATATACTTCGGTTCCTACAACCAGTGCATTTCGACACTTGCCAGAACTGACAAACATATCAGCCGTAGCCAGAGCATAAATAAAACCGCTACATACCGCTTGCACATCAAATGCTGGACCATCACTAATGCCAAGTTTATCCTGCAGAATACAAGCCGTGCTCGGAAAAATCATGTCCGGGGTTGTCGTAGCCAGAATGATCAGATCAATCTCTTGAGCTTGAATACCGGCCGCATCTATAGCTCTGCGACTTGCTTCCAGCGCAAGATCACTTGCCATCTGATTCTCAGCCGCAATATGGCGTTGGATAATGCCAGTGCGAGCGCGTATCCATTCATCACTGGTATCCACCATACGCTCGAGATCATGATTAGTCAGAATTTTTTCAGGCAAATAACTGCCTGTTCCAATGATTCTTGAGTACATTTTTATTGTTTCATTCCACAGTAGCTGAATTGAATTTATTTTTTTTGATATTGTGCTGTAATTCTGCTATGTGTTCACTGATATGACGCAACATCCCCCCGCGTACTTCCTCAGTGGCCCGTTTGATGGCGGCACAAAATGCATGCTTATCAGCAGATCCATGGCTTTTTATAACAATGCCACGTAACCCAAGCAGGCTGGCACCATTGTACTGGCGATGATCAACTCGCCGTTTGAAAGCGTTGATAACAGGCAAAGCTACGAGTCCTGCAGCTCGCGAAAATATATTGCGCCTGAATTCTTGGCGTAAAAAAGTAGCGAGCATTTGCGCTACGCCTTCTGAAGTTTTTAAGGCAACATTGCCAACAAAACCATCACAAACCACGACGTCTGTTGTTCCCTTATAAATATCATCACCTTCGATGTTTCCGTAGAAATTTAATCCGCTATCACGTAGTAGTTCTGCTGCCTGCTTGACCACTTCATTGCCTTTGATATCTTCTTCGCCTATATTTAGCAAACCAATGCTCGGGGATTTCTTCTTTTCAATGGAAGATACCAGCGTTGCGCCCATCATACCAAATTGTAGTAAGTGTTCAGCAGTGCAATTGACGTTTGCACCTAAATCCAATATGTAGGTGTGTCCTGTAATGGTAGGCAAAACAACTGCAAGCGCTGGTCTATCAATACCTTGTATGGTTTTTAGAACAAATCGAGAGGTTGCTAATAACGCTCCTGTATTACCAGCACTGATGCACGCCTGTGCTTCACCACTTTTAACCAAATTAATCGCAACACGCATGGAGGAGTCTTTTTTGTTTCGCAAAGCTAATGCCGGAGGCTCATCCATGCTTACCACCTCGCTGGCAGCATATAGTCTTATTCGTGAACTAAGAGGCATATTAACGGCGCGTAATTCGGCTTTAATCGCATCAGGAATTCCGACCAAAATAATATCTACCTCAGGGTCGCGAAGTAAGTACTCCACTGCTGAAGGAACTGTAACATGTGGGCCATGATCACCGCCCATACAATCAATCGCCACAGTGATGTTCACTTTAGATTACTCTTGATAGTACGCTATGACAGATGCGGGATAGTATTTGATGAAATCAAAGGCGAGATATATACGGAATCTATTCGTCGTTTTTGGTTTTAATGACTTTCTTGCCGCGGTAGTATCCATTCGGGCTAATATGGTGACGTAAGTGTACCTCCCCAGTAGTAGGCTCTATGGCTAAAGGTGGGTTAGTCAGAAAATCATGAGAACGATGCATGCCACGCTTGGAAGGGGATTTTTTATTTTGCTGAACAGCCATAATATGTTGACTCCAAATTAAACTTTAGTATGTTTACTTCTTTAACGACTTCAATGAAATAAAGGGGTGTTTCTTAACAGCTCCTGTTATTTCTGAAGTGCTGATAGTAATGTTATTTATTGAGCACTCATTCTCCTGGTGACGAGGAGAAATGGGTAAACTCAGAATGATCTCATCCTCAATAAGTGTTAATGCATCAATATCAGGAGATGCTAGAATGGCATCAACTGAATTATCTTCATCATAATATGAGTACTCATCTTGATTTCTTGCTATTAGCAAACTAGTTTTCACGTCCAATGTATGTTCTAGCTTACTGAGGCAACGCTGACAACAAAGAGTAACCATTCCTGCGATCATTATTTTGAGTGTCGGCCTACCTTTTTCGTCAAAAACACCACTTATCGAGTAAACAATCTCTCCTGAATGATCCAGTAAATATTCGCGTAAACGTTCCAATTCAGCGGGCAAGATTCTACCATGATGTACCTCGGAATTGCGGACAAAATTGAGAGAATCTATGATAAAGCGTTTATGCGTAAACATTGCATGCTATATTTTTTATAATTAGGTGTCAAAATTCTATTGTAACTATTATAACATTTTGAAAAAACAGTATGTTCACCCAAGACTTATTTTGGGATCCAGCTCATTATATCGCCGCGAACTACTCCAGCGCCTAAAACTTCCTTTTGAATCGGTAAGTCCGGCAATTGATGAAACACCTTTGCAAGATGAAATGCCTGAAGCTACTGCCCTTAGATTGGCTGAAGATAAAGCACATGCTATAGCTGCAATTTATAGCGATGCTCTTATCATAGCTGCGGATCAGGTCGCTGTGCTGGGAAGTGCTCAATTAGGTAAGCCCATGAATCATGCTAATGCGGTCAAGCAATTACATTTTATGCAGGGTAAAGAGGTTGTTTTTCATACAGCGCTATGTTTATTGAATAGTCGCACTAACCGACTGCAAAAAAGGATTGTTCCGTATTTTGTTAAATTTCGCGAGTTAAGCGATCAACAAATTGAGCGTTATCTGTTCAAAGAGCAGCCTTATCATTGTGCGGGAAGCGCTAAATCTGAAGGTCTCGGGATTGCATTGATCGAGCGAATGAGGGGAGATGATCCAAATGCTCTGATTGGGCTGCCGCTTATTGCATTAGTGGAAATGTTGATGCAAGAAGGAGTAGAAATTATTTAAATTTTTTCTTTACAGTCATCAAAGGATCAATTAGCCTAATAATTTTGAATGCTTCAAACAAAGATCTGTAAGCAATATGATTAGCAGTAATAGATTTCCAATATGCGTAAGCGATTAACTATTAATTCTGTCATCTTGATTTTTTTCGTGAGCATGCTCACGAATACATTAGGTTGGTCGTTTAATGACAAGGTCTTCGCTCATGAACTGGATCATCACTATCATGCTGCTTTGTTTACTGCTGATCCACAAAAGCATCTTGATCTGCACCATGCTCTTGGTGATAACGGTGAGCTGGATGCGGCTACGCATTTATGTCTTCATGCAGCCGGACAATATCAGCCTTTTTTTGTGAATTCACCGTTTCTGATAATGGCCTCAGTTGCTGAGGCGGAAGTTTTGACGGTATTTGTTTCTGAAATCATTCCTGAATCTATTCCAGATTCTCTTTTTCGTCCTCCTCGAAAGAATCCTGCCACTCTATAGTTGAATCCCTAGATCATGCGAGTGGTTTGAGTGTCGTATGATTGGGGTGTGATGCCCTCATCATTATTCAAATAAGCCGTATTCGCGGTGCAGAGATGGCGTGATTCAACAGCGCTACCAATCTACTCGTCATTGCGAGCACAAGCTAAAAGTATTAACGCTTTTGCAGAGGATGCTATGAAATTTAGATTACGGCACAAGGTGTTACAGGTTTGCCTGCCGCATAAAGTACAAATCTTAATCCTGTTTCTGGTAATTTTTTGCTACCCATTCCGGGTGATGGCAAGTTCTGATTCAATAGGTTTAAATACTGATAAGCCTTTGAATCCTCTTGCACAGTCGCTGCCCGCTGAAGAAGTCGATTTAACCTTGCGTGATGTATTGGAGCTCATGTTGCAAAATAATCCTGAGCTTGCATCTTTTTCTAAGGAGATACTTGCTTTTGAAGGAACAAAACTTCAGGCAAGTAAGTTTAGGAATCCTGATTTCACTGTCGAGGCAGAAGATGTTAATTCCTCCAACTCAGCGCTTCAACGATTTACCACTTTCCGGATCAGTCAGTTAATCGAATTGGGGGGGAAACGGAGTGCCAGGATGAATGTGGCATCGCTGGGGCAGGAATTAGCGGATAAAAGTTATGAAGCCAAAAAGCTGGAGCTGATTGCAAGAACAGCTAATATGTTTATCGATGTATTGGCAGGACAAGAGCGGTTGCGGGTGGCAGAGGAAACTTTACAGCTGACACAGAAAGTAGTCGATTCAGCTTCTAAACGGGTCGAGTCAGGTAAGGCGCCCCCAATCGAGGAAACACGATCCAAGGTTGCGCTTTCAACAGCGAATATCGAGCGTGAGCAAGCGAGACGAGATCTCGCTTCAACGCGTACACAATTGGCGCTCTTGTGGGGCAGTGCCATGCCGCAATTTGGCAAAGTGCTGGGAGATCTTGAGTCGACTGTCGTGATCCCAGTTTTTGAAGTGCTAGAACGGCGTATTCTAAATAATCCTTTGGCGTTACGCAGTGTTAAAAATATCGAACATCGTAAAGCGATTATCGAACTTGAGAAGTCGAGGCGCATTCCTGATGTAACGCTGGGAGGCGGGATAAGGCGCTACTTGGTAACTGA
The DNA here is from genome assembly GCF_900100485.1 of Nitrosomonas sp. Nm132. Classification (GTDB taxonomy): domain Bacteria; phylum Pseudomonadota; class Gammaproteobacteria; order Burkholderiales; family Nitrosomonadaceae; genus Nitrosomonas. The sequence goes on from NZ_FNDH01000020.1 coordinate 19,068, forward strand.
AGATACCACTGCAGTTGTCAACTTATCCATACCGATTCCGGTATTTGACCGGAATCAGGGCAATTTGCAGGAAGCTTATCAGCGTTTGAACAAGGCGAAGGATGAACAGACTGCGGCCGAGTTGTTACTAAGAACAGAGCTGTCGCGGGCGTATCAGGCATTACTGGCGGCGCAGAATGAGATTAAGCTGCTGCATGATGAGGTGTTGCCAGGCGCCAGAAGTGCATTTGAGGTGGCGAATAGAGGTTATGAGCTGGGGAGGTTTAGCTTCCTGGAAATGCTTGATGCGCAGCGTGCTTTGTTTCAGAACCGGGTTTTGTATGTGCGTGCACTTGCTAATTATCAGCGATTGATCAATGAAATCGAGCGTTTAATCGCGGCGCCGATTGATGATTTTCTCAGTATGACCGCTACACGCCAATCTGAAGACAATCTGGAATACAAGGAATAAGTAATGGATAAAACACGATGGATGCCTATTGTGATCGTGATCATCATCGGTATTGTTCTAAGTGGACTCATTCTAACCCTAGGTAAATCCACTGCACCTCGTTCGATAGATGCAACAACGAGTGAGGGGAAGGGGGTGTCTGCTATTGATTCTGCATCTGGGGAGAGGGATAGTCAGTATCAACCGGCTCAAGGTCCCAGAGGAGGAAAGCTTTTTACGACAGATGATTTTAGTGTGGAAGTAACTATTTTTGAAAAAGGGGTGCCCCCCCAATTTCGGCTTTATCTTTACCGTGAAGGCAGGTTGATTCCGCCTGCTGAGGCGAATGTCAGTATTACATTGACACGCCTGGGTGCACCCGCCCAATTATTCCGCTTTACACCCGAAGGCGATTATCTGATCGGTGATCAAGAGGTAGAAGAGCCGCACTCTTTTGATGTGGTGATTGTAGCAGAATGGAACGGCAAGACTTTTCGTTGGGGGTATAGCCAGGTCGAGGCCCGGGTAGAAATGTCGAACGAGACATTGAAAAGTACTGGCGTTCAAATTGCTACAGCGATCCCTGCAATTATTAAACCAACGCTCAGATTGCCTGGAGAAATCATTTTTAATGAACATACCATCCTGCAAGTTGTTCCGCGTATACCAGGCATGGTGATTTCGGTCGAACGCCATCATGGCCAGCAGGTACAAAAAGGAGAGATGCTGGCAGTTATTGAAAGTCCCATGCTGGCTGATTTGCGCAGTCAATATCTCATTGCGCGCAAACGACTGGCATTAGCACAAACCACCTATGAACGTGAAAAACAATTATGGGAAGAAAAGATCACTGCCAAGCAGGAGTATCTAACGGCCCAGCAGCAATGGGATGAAGCCAAAATCGCGCTGGAACTTGCATCTGAAAGGCTGCACGCCCTTGGGGTAAGTCCTGAATCTGCTCATTCGGGAAAGAATCTTTCCCGCTATGAAATTCGTGCGCCGATTCCGGGCGTTATTACCGAAAAAGCGATCGTCTTGGGGGAAGCGGTTAAAGAGGATAAAGCGATTTTTACGATTGCCGATGTCTCGACAATATGGGCAGCGATCACGGTTTATCCAAAAGATTTGAGTGTAGTTAAAGTCGGACAGCAAGCAATGATTAAGGCGACAGCATTTGATGTGGAAGGGGAAGGGACTGTCACCTATGTAACGACGTTGATCGGTGGACCAACACGTGCAGCTACAGCGCGTGTCGAACTGGATAACCATGATGAGAGATGGCGGCCCGGCATGTTTGTCAATGCCGAGCTGGTAGCGGAAGAAATACAGGTGCCTGTAGCGGTATTGGTAGAAGCGATTCAAACATTACGTGATTGGTCGGTCGTATTTGCTCGTTACGGAAACTATTTCGAAGCACGACCACTGGAGCTTGGTCGGAGTGATGGCACGATGGTTGAAGTGCTCAAGGGGCTATCTGCCGGGGAACAATATGCGGCAGGTAACAGCTTTGCCATTAAAGCTGAACTGGGTAAAACTGGTGCGAGTCACGATCACTAATTCATCCAGTCACCTCAGCGGAGTCAGTCATCATGCTTGAACGAATTTTACATCTATCCATTCATCATCGCGGACTGATACTCGCAGCAGTGCTGATGATGGCTGTGGTTGGTATTTATAGTTACCAAAAGCTGCCCATTGATGCCGTGCCAGATATTACTAATGTTCAGGTACAGATTAATACGGTAGCGGCGGGCTATTCGCCAGTCGAAGTGGAGCAGCGCATTACTTTTCCGGTTGAGACCATCATGGCGGGCCTGCCTAATCTTGATTATACCCGCTCTCTTTCTCGCTATGGCTTGTCTCAGGTAACGGTGATATTCGAGGATGGAACGGATATCTATTTCGCGCGCCAGTTGGTCAGTCAGCGTATCCAGGAAGCTAAAGGCAGGCTGCCTGTCGGAATCGAACCTACGATGGGGCCAATTTCCACGGGATTGGGAGAGATTTTCATGTGGACGGTCGGGACTGAGAAAGGCGCCCGCAAACCCGATGGTACCGCTTATACAGCCACTGATCTGCGGGAAATTCAGGATTGGATTATTCGACCTCAGCTACGCATGGTTCAAGGTGTGACTGAAGTGAATTCAATAGGGGGATTCGTCAAACAGTTTCATGTTACACCTTATCCAGAAAAACTGATTGCTTACGGTTTGACGATTCAGGATGTGGTAACCGCTTTGGAGCGTAACAATCTCAATGTCGGCGCTGGATATATCGAAAAAAGCGGTGAACAGTATTTGGTTCGCCTGCCTGGTCAGGTTACCAACCTTGATGAAATTGGCAATATCACACTTGGCTCTCGGCAGGGTATCCCGATACGCGTTAAAGATGTGGCGGATATTTTGATCGGTAAGGAATTGCGCACAGGGGCTGCCACCCAAAACGGTCAAGAAGTCGTGTTAGGTACGGTGCATATGCTGATCGGGGAGAATAGCCGGATCGTTTCTCAGGCAGCTGCCAAGAAGCTGGCTGAAATCAATCGCAGCTTGCCTGAAGGCATCGTGGCTAAACCAGTTTATGACCGTACGACACTGGTGGACAAAACCATCCATACCGTGGCCACTAATCTATTGGAAGGCGCAGCGCTGATCATCGTGGTGCTGCTTCTGTTCTTGGGGAATCTGCGCGCTGCATTGATTGCTGCGTTGGTTATTCCGTTATCAATGCTGTTTACGTTTAGTGGAATGGTGGCTAATCATGTCAGCGCTAACCTGATGAGTCTGGGCGCGCTCGATTTTGGTATTATCGTGGATGGGGCAATTGTTATTGTCGAGAATAGTATTCGTCGCTTAGCACATGAGCAAGGAAGATTGGGGCGGACGTTAACGCTTTCCGAGCGCCTTGAGTTGGTATTCGATGCCACCAAAGAAGCGCGCCGGGTACTGATTTATGGTGAATTGATCATCATCATCGTTTATCTTCCTATTTTTGCGTTAACAGGTGTGGAAGGTAAAATGTTCCATCCCATGGCTTCTACAGTTGTGACAGCGCTAGTTGGGGCAATGATTCTTTCCATTACTTTTGTTCCGGCGGCCGTAGCGCTTTTTCTTTCCGGAAAAGTCACAGAAAAAGAGAGTCTGGTCGTAACCTGGGCAAAGCGTATTTATAAGCCTATGCTGATCGCAGCGATGCGTAATCATGGACTTACGGTCACTATCGCTGTGGTCATTGTGGTGCTTTCAGGCTTGCTGACAACCCGCATAGGAAGTGAATTTGTTCCGAGTCTGAACGAAGGGGATATTGCGCTGCATGCCCTCCGTATCCCTGGTACCAGTCTGACGACGGCGGTTGAAATGCAGAACGAGCTAGAGGAAACCATCAAGTCATTTCCTGAAGTAGATGGGGTATTTTCCAAGATTGGAACTGCTGAAATTGCCACTGATCCCATGCCGCCCAGCGTGGCAGATATCTTCATCATGCTTAAGCCGCAATCAGAATGGACCGGATCTTATCGTACTAAAGCAGAATTAATTGCCGCAATGGAAGAGATGGTGCTGAAAGTACCCGGTAACAATTATGAATTTACCCAACCCATACAAATGCGTTTTAACGAGCTGATATCGGGCGTACGTGCAGATGTTGCAGTAAAAGTGTTTGGCGACGATATGGATACGTTGTTTGAAGTAGGTGAGCAGATTGAAAAGCTGCTGAGCACTGTTTCAGGCGCATCAGATGTCAGGGTTGAGCAAGTCACCGGCCTGCCTGTACTTTCCATCCAAATGGATCGGGCAAAGATGGCGCGGTTTGGATTGAATGTGACCGATGTGCAGGATGTCGTTGCGATTGCGATGGGCGGGCGAAGCGCTGGGCTTATTTTTGAGGGTGATCGCCGTTTTGATCTGCAAGTGCGGTTGCCTGAACATTTACGGGGTGATATTGAAACACTCAAGCGCCTGCCAATTGGTGTGCCGGCTTTAAACATAGCAGGGATTGGAAATATGTCTCAAGCGGCTGTTACACCGGCATATGTGACGCTGGGTGAAGTGGCTAACTTTCAAATTGTCCAGGGCCCCAATCAGGTCAGTCGTGAAAATGGCAAGCGGAGGGTGGTCGTGACCGCAAATGTGCGCGGCCGAGACCTGGGTTCTTTCGTCAGTGAAGCTGAAGCACTGATTGCTGAAAAAATACGAATCCCCACCGGATACTGGGTGACATGGGGGGGGCAGTTTGAACAAATGATTTCCGCTGCGCAACGACTTCAGATCGTGATTCCAGTCGCACTTGGGCTGATCCTGATTCTGTTATATACAATGTTTGGCAATTTCCGTGATGGACTGTTAATGTTTACAGGCGTCCCATTTGCGCTGACGGGTGGTGTGATGGCGCTATGGTTACGTGATATTCCCTTGTCCATTTCTGCAGGAGTAGGTTTTATTGCACTTTCTGGTGTGGCTGTATTGAATGGTCTGGTGATGCTGGCCTTTATTCGTAATTTGCGAGAACAGGGGCTGGCCTTGGATGATGCGGTTCAGCAAGGCGCACTTACCCGGCTGCGCCCTGTGTTGATGACAGCGCTGGTGGCTGCAATTGGTTTTGTTCCGATGGCGCTGGCTACGGGTACGGGTGCAGAAGTGCAGCGACCATTGGCCACCGTGGTGATTGGGGGTATCTTGTCTTCCACGGCGCTGACGTTACTGGTCTTGCCGGTGCTCTATCAATGGATTTACCGGCAAGCAGGGATTCGGTCTGAGCGCCACTATGATTAATTCTAATTGGCATGATCCTATGGTAGCGATGGGATAACGTTATGAGCAACGATGTTTTGCTGGGGACAAGGGTTTTATAGCGTTTTGTTTTATTGTTTTATAGTGCAAGGAGGTCTTGTCGATTTTTTTTACAGATGCAATATTTGCAACTGTATTTGGGAAAAACTATGAAGTTGCATACTATTGTTTTTATTTGTTTAGTTGCATAATGCGCAGTGATGGTATGTATCTTGCTTCATATAAATTGAGAGAAAGGGTGCGATCATAATTATTTCTTGTTAAGTGGAAGTACCCGAATAAAATGGGCTGGTGATATACTGCATAAGCAGGCATCGTTGGTAACGATCAGGAAGCTGGGATAACAATAGATCCCTGCTCATCGTGAAGGAGTATTAGAAATGTCAAAAGATAAATTTCAGAAGCAATCGGATTCGATCAAGGATTCATCAACCGTTTCACCGGAGCATGATCGTAGGCGGCTGCTCAAAAATACCGTTGCTATTCCAATTATCATGACGCTGAGTAGCAGTGTTGCGGCTCAAGTAGCGCGCACGAGTAATCTAGTCACTCCGATTGAGAATTTGGATGTTGCAGCGAAGAATACGAACGGGGATTTACTGTGTGTCCATCCCGGTCCTGATGGGAGTGTGGATGTTGTAAATGAAAGACCCGTTGATCTAGGTACCCTCCCATCGGTGACGGTTGATAGTGCGGATAGTGCTGATCTGCAAGCTAGCGCATGTCAAAGGGAAGGAGGAATCTTGATTTCAGCTACTGCCTATGCCTCTCTGAGTGGTAAAGGAGTCTTGCCAGATTCTAGTATATTGTAAGAGCTTTTATATATATTATATTGATTAAGTAGTTTTCGAATAAGAGCGTGTCCTCCAAAACATCTTGGCGGTCGGTTAATTTTTCATCTTTACATATAGAAGAATGGAATGGTGAGTATACTGTTTTTCATCCTGAATCTGGGAAAACTCATTTCTTGAATCAGATGGGATTTCAGATTCTTGTGGATCTCCATAGTCGTCCTTTGTCTGCTATTTCCGTAGATGAGATTTGTCAAAACTTGATGAACCAGTTTCAATTGCAGTCTGATACGACTTTTTCTGATCAGGTGAGTAAAACTCTTCATCGTTTTGATGAGCTGGGTTTAATAGAACAAGTAAAATAGGATCATTCATGTGATCGTTGAACAGGTTCCCGTTGAGAGATTTGTTTCTCTGCTTTCTGAGCAGGGGCTTAGAGTTAAGTTGGGGCCTTTCAATGTTCAAATACGCACCAAGCTGCTACAACTAGCAAGTCAGCTTTACCCTCTTTATGCTAACTATGAGTTAGTTGAAGATGAAATTGCCGAATTTCATGTGCAAGTTCTGCCGAAACACTCCGTTAGGCGACCGTTTGCTTCATTTGTTCGCTTTTTGATCGATGGGCAATCTCCCTTTCCTTCTTTTCCATCAGATCAAGCATTAGCAGTTTTGGAATGGGGGATTAATCTGGCGGTGGCTGTCCGAACTAATCATTTATTATTGTTTCATTCTGCTGTGGTAGAGAGAAATGATGGTGCAATGTTACTGCCAGCCTGGCCCGGTAGTGGTAAGACTACCTTGTGTACAGCACTGGTACATCGCGGATATCGCTTGTTCTCAGATGAATTTGGATTGATGGATCCCCAATTGGGTGATTTTCTTCCTGTACCAAGATTAATGCCACTTAAGAATCAATCTATTGGTGTGATCAGAAATTATTTGCCTGAAGCAGTGCTGGGAGATGAAATATTCAATACCCAGAAAGGCACGGTTGCACATGTTCGACCACCTAAGGAAAGTATTCAGCGAGCAGGCGAGACCGCAAAAGCCAAATGGATCGTTTTTCCCAAATGGGTTGCAAATGCCCCCCTAAAACTTGAGCCATTACCTCAATCCGAAGCATTCTTATTGCTGGCCAGCAATTCATTTAATTATGGGATGCTCGGTGAGACAAGTTTTAAAGCGGTTACACAGCTGGTGAGAACTTGTCGTTGTTACAAACTCGTCTATTCTGATTTTGATCGTGTGATCGCCGCCTTGAATGAGCTGACTGATGACACGTAACTTGCCTGACCATCACAGATTACTACTTAATGCGCTGAACAACCCTGCCTCTGTAGTCGAGTATAAAATACCAGATTGGGAATTGTTATTGCGGTTGGTAAGAAGAGTGAAACTGCTTGGTTTTCTGGCGGCTGAGCTTGAGAGAAGAGATCTCCTGGATAAAATTCCTGTTCGTGCAGCCAATCAATTACGGTCTGGATTGATTCGAGCTAAAAAACTTCAGCAACTCGCTCATTGGGAATTAAATAGAATCGCTTCGGCATTAAAAGACACTCCAGTCCCGATGATTGTTCTGAAAGGCGCTGCTTATGCGCTGGCTAAGCTACCCTCAGCAGAGGGGCGGTATTTTGTGGATCTGGATATTATGGTGCCGAAAGAGAGCCTGGATCAGGTCGAGGCCTTGCTATTGAAAAAAGGGTGGAGGCATCGGGATATTTCTGCTTATGATGAGCGCTACTACCGGGCATGGAGTCATGAAATTCCTGCGCTCATCCATAGGGAGCGAGAAACGGAAATTGATATTCACCATACTATTGCGCCTGTTACGAGTAGAGTGAAAATTGATACCTGCCACTTGTTTGATGATGCTATGACACCCAGTCATACAAATTATAAGATTCTTTGTCCTGTCGACATGGTGCTTCACTGCGCAGTTAATCTATTTCAGAATAATGAGCTGGCTGACGATCTGCGTGATTTGCTAGATCTCCATGGTTCACTGGCAGTTTTCGGTAATGAGGATCCAGGGTTTTGGAGAAAATTGATTGAACGTGCCAATCAGCTTTGTTTAGGAAAGCCACTTTTTTATGGCATCCAATTTTCTCGTCTGGTTTTTCAGACACCTGTGCCTGGAAACGTGGAAAATGAATTAAATGAGAAACCATCTATCTTTTCGCGATCGATCATGCATTTTCTGGTTCCCCCCGCTCTGTTCCCGCTGCATCCAGATAAACCATCGAAATATGCCAGATTAGCGCGTTTTCTCCTGTATCTTCGCAGTCATTGGATAAGAATGCCCCTTCATCTGCTATTACCTCATCTTGCTTATAAATGTTATTTGATGGTGGTTCCAGGAAAAACGGTTGCTAAAGAATTAGGAAGATAGCTATGTTAGCTTGGAATCGGATTGAGCAATAATGGCATTCGCTCATAACAAAAAGAGTGTGGCAAGTCCTAGAAAAATAAAAAAACCTCCACTATCTGTTACAGCGGTGATCATAACACTGGATCCAATGGCTGGATCGCGACCCAATTTTTTACGAGTCAATGGAATGAGCACACCGACTAATGCAGCTAGTAGAAGGTTCAGAACCATAGCGAAAGCCATGACCAGGCCAAGCGGAATATTCTGATAAATGATATACGTAAATAATCCAACGATGCTTCCCCATACTAAGCCATTTACCAGACCGACACCAATCTCTTTGCCAATGAGTTTAACTGTGCTGTCAGCGCTGACCTGGCCCAGTGCAATAGCGCGAACGATCATGGTAATCGTTTGATTGCCAGAATTTCCACCCACCCCTGCTACGATCGGCATGAGCGCAGCGAGTGCAACCAGTTTTTCGATGGAATCCTCAAACAGGCCAATGACGCGTGACGCAATAAAAGCTGTTACCAAATTGATGGCAAGCCACACCCAGCGGTTCTTGACACTTTTCCAGATCGGCGCAAACAAGTCCTCTTCTTCGCTCAGACCAGCCTGGCTGAGCGCTTCACTTTCGGCTTTTTCCCGGATGAAATCTATGACTGAGTTAACGGTTATTCGCCCTAATAACTTGCCATCTACATCAACCACTGAGGCGGAAACAAGATCGTAGCGTTCAAAAGCCTGGGTTGCTTGTTGTGCTTTGTCATGAGGGTGAAATTTAGCAATTTCTTTGGTCATCGCATCGCTGACCATGACCTCGGGATCGGTGACTAATAGCTGATTCAGCAGCAACACGCCCTTAAGATATTCATTACGATCAACGACAAACAGCTGATCAGTATGGTCTGGTAATTCACCTAAGCGCCGTAAATAACGCAATACCACCTCAAGTCTGACATCTTCGCGTATCGTAATGACGTCGAAATCCATGAGTGCCCCTACAGAGTCTTCCGGGTAGGACATGGCAGCGCGCAGCTGCTCTCGCTCTGCCAGAGGCAGTGCGCGGAATACGTCCTCGATAACTTCGCTGGGTAAATCCGGTGCAAGATCGGCAATTTCATCCGCATCAAGCTGTTCAGCTGCTGCCACCAATTCGCTGCTGCCCATATCAGCAATGAGCGTTTCGCGCACAGCATCAGATACTTCGAGCAGCACCTCCCCATCATTTTCTGCCTTGACCAGACCCCATATGAAGAGGCGATCTTCCAGTGGTAGTGTTTCCAGAATATGTGCAATATCCGCCGGGTGAAGCTTCTCGAGCATATTCTGAATGCTCGCCAGATTTTGTTTCTGGATAACGGATTCGACCAGTTCTTGCCGTGGCGAATCTTGTAGGCGCACCAACCCTTCCACCAGCCTGTACTTGCGGAGCAAATAAATTATTTGTTCCAGTTTACTTTGCAAGTCTTCATTTTCATGGTGATTATTATCTTCACTCATGGCAGATCATCCAGTAGAAAAAAGTTGTCATAATAAACAAACAGGAAATCAACTCCAGTCAACCGCCAGACAGAGTGATTCAAATATTGTTTTTTTTGTTATATCACAGGAATGAGTGCCTGTTTTTACAGATTTGTTGCTCATGAACCAAAAGTAAAAGAAAAGGGAGGGATGTTAACCCAGTCCGGCCTCTTAAGCCAACTAGCAGAAATAGAAGAACGTGAATAGAAGAGCGTTGACAGTGGCGAGGTTGCTACGTGCCAAGTCCGATAAACTTCCAGGAAATCGATTGCTGGATAAGATCTATCTCATGGGATCTGGGTTAAAGGCATGCGGTTGAGTATGATATTACTTTTCTTCAGCAACTTCTGTGTCTTACGGTGTCGATCATAATAGCGCGGGTTAGGGATCATTGAGGCAAGAAACGCTGCCTGCCCGGCAGACAAGGCTGAGGCCGATACGCCGAAGTAATGAAGAGCCGCTGCTTCTGCGCCAAATACATCATGACCCCATTCGATCATGTTGAGATAAATTTCCAGTATTCGGCGTTTGGACATCATCTGCTCGAGCATGATGGTGATGATCATTTCCTCAAGCTTGCGCCAAACTGTTTTTTGCTCTGACAGGAACAAATTTTTTGCAAGCTGTTGACTGATAGTTGAGCCACCGACTACCCATTCACCTTGTTTGATATTTTTCTCAAGCGCATGTTGAATCGCTTGAAAATCGAAACCGTTATGCTTCATGAACTGGCTGTCTTCTGAAGCGATGATTGCTCGTTTTAGGTAGGGAGAAATATGTTCATAAGCCACCCATTGATGGCGTACTGTAGCGCCAGGATAATGTTGCTTTAAGATTTCCAGCCGACTCTGGATGAACGCACTCGTGTGTGGGTTATAAGTATTCCAGTAAACAATGTGGAGAAGTATCCATACCAGGTAGAGCAGGGCAACGCTGAAAGATAACAACAAGAGCCGCCATCGCCAGCGGTTGAAAAGTTTTGCCATATATCTCTTGTGAGATTAGACCATTTGAGGAATTCAAATTGAATGATCAACATCCTTGTACAATGCGCGGCTTTGGTGCTTTCTAGTTTACTGTCCTTTCTTTCTTAACATTTCAATCACTTTTCTTGTTTCAGGTCTTACTCCGCGCCACAAGAAAAAAGATTCTGCCGCTTGTTCAACCAACATGCCAATGCCATCAACCAGATTACTTACGCCTTGCTGCTTGGCGAATCTCAAGAATGGCGTGAGTTCTTTGCCATACATTATGTCATAGGCAGTTGATTTTTCTGCGAAGATACCTGTCGGTAAGGGAGGTAATTCATCATGGAGACTTGCTGATGTCGCATTGATGATAATGTCGAAACGTTCTCCAGAGAAGTCCTGATAATGACCAGTTAAGATATTGCCATGAGAAGAGAATTGTTCCTGCAGCACTTGTGCTTTCTCTTTAGTACGATTGGCGATAGCAAGTATGCGTGGTCTCTGCTCCAGCAGGGGCAAAATAACGCCACGTGCAGCCCCGCCTGCGCCCATTAATAGAACGCTTTTGTCAGCAATAACAACACTCTGGTTCACCTCGATATCCCGAATCAAGCCGGCTCCGTCAGTGTTATCGCCAAGAATGCCATGATTTTCATCAAATTTAAGTGTATTGACTGCTTGCGCAGCATTTGCCCGATCTGTTAAGCGAGTTGATATCACATAAGCTTCCAGCTTGAATGGAAGGGTGACATTCATACCCTTGCCTCCCCGTTGCTGAAATCGCTTAACTGCCGTTTCGAAGCCATCCAAAGGCGCTAGAATAGCCTCGTACTGCATATTCTGATGAGTTTGTCGTGCAAATTCCTTGTGGATGATCGGTGATTTGCTATGGTGTATGGGGTTGCCAATCACAGCGTAAAAGTCAGGCATAACGTAAGATTGTTTGTAAAATGGAGTGATGAATGAAGTTTTGTATAGATATCAAGTGGACTGAGATTGCGGGGCTTTATTTTGCAGATTATTCGCTGAGCAATTTATCTGAGCGTGCAAATACCCAGGTACGGGTAATGTGCAAGATATCCGTGTCACGACTTATGTCCGGTGGGAAGGGCGCAAAACCGTTTTGTGCCGCCAGCCTGACAATGTGGATAGCCGCATCATCAAGAATCTTTGTTCCGGATGAGCGGTCAATGCCAATCGACTCAAGACTGCCATCTGATCGAATACCCACCGTCAGTTGCAGATTACCATAAAGCTTCTGCTTTCTAGCAGCCTCCGGATAATTCAGATTGCCGATGCGCTCGATCTTGAGCCGCCAGTCTTCCACATAGCGAGCAAAACGATATTCTTTCGTACGTGCACCGATAAACCTGCGTTTAGGTCGCTTCTGATATTCTTCGTATTCTTTAGCAATTTGAGACTCTAGGCGAGCGATTTCAAGGCTACGCTGTAGCAGGTCTGTGCTATCAAATGTGGGTGCCGGCTTGTTTTGAGATTGCTCTGGCTGGGGATCGTTCTGGCTGACGCGAGGTTTGCTTTCAGCGGCAGTCATGAGTTTCTTGACTTCATTTTCCAGCTGTTTTGTTTTTTGGGTTGCTTGGGCAAGATTAACTAATGGTTTGGTTTTTGGCAATACTGGAAAAGGTGATTTAGCACGCCGATCATCGTCAACATTACCGCCTCCTTCCAAATTGGCTTGTGCCAATATATTCGTCTCATTGGGTTTTTGCTCTGATTTACTGTTGACCAGAATAACTTCTAGCGATTTTGCGACATTATTGGAAGCAGGTGCTGGCGCCTTAAAAGTGACTCCTAATACGATAATTCCATGTAGAAGCAGCGAAATCAGTATTGCGATATAGAAGCGTTTGGGTTGATAAAATGACCAAGGATGAGGCATCGAAAGGCTGTAATCTAGCATTTTGAAACGAGTAACGGATAGGTAAACTTAATCAGCTTAAAAACGAGAAGTATATTCTCGAGCTTATTCCTTATGTAGAAATCGTGCATGCAAGGTACATTCAATTAAATCAATTTGGGATATTTCTAACTTGACAAGTGTGCCCGGTAAGAGATCGGGCAATGGAGATACTCGTACGATCAAAGGAATGCGATCGAGCTTTACCAAGTTTTCCTTGATTACCTGTGCACCAGTGATTTTAATATTTTCCTGTAGTAACCAACGCAAACACCAGTAACGTTCCATGGCGCGTTGGAAATCGCTATATACACTATAAACTTCTTCAAAATCCCGTATTGATACCAGCAATTCATCGTTCTCTTTAGAATAGGGCGGGGCTGCATCCGTCAGTAATGCGATGAGCTGCCGCTGGTTGATTAAGTCCACGTACCGGCGCATCGGTGAACTGCTCCACGCATACTGTGCGACACCCAGACCCTGATGAGGCGCTGGGGAAAGGCTCATTCTTACTTTTCCTCCATTTTGGCTGCGGTAAATACCGGCAATCCCAGCATCAGCAAGTTGCTTGCCCCATTCAGTATTCGCATAAATCATTAATTCAGATACGACTCTGTCAATTGGTGAGCCACGTCGACGTTCCTGAATGGTAATGCGATCCTGTTCAACAAAGAAACTATAATCAATTTTTTCATTATTGAGGTCATTTTCCTTGCCACGCAGTATTTCCATCTTGCGGGAAAAATGCCAGAGTAAACTTAATTCATGAGCAAAAGGGTAACTCGCAAGATTTTTTCTCAGCGTGTCCTCATTAAACTGTTGTTCCAACGTATCGTGACGCAGATTGGCGATGACCTTGATTTTTTCTATCCGGCTTTGAGTGGAGATGACAGTAAAATCGTCCGCTACATCCAAATAGAGCGAGAGTGCTGGACATAATCGTGTTTCGCTGAGAGTGCAGAGATCAATCGTTTTCTCAGGAAGCATAGTAATCTTCTGGCCAGGCAGATAGACAGTCGAAAGGCGTTTCGCAGCAGCTTTATCCAAAAGCGAGCCACGAGTAATCCCTAAAGCCGGTGCAGCTATATGGATACCAATGCGGAAGCTTCCCAGAGGGAGCGGTGTGACTGAAAAAGCATCGTCAATTTCAGTAGTGGTCGTATCGTCAATACTGAAAGCGGCCACGTTTGCTATGGGCAACTTTTCAAGATCATTGAAAACACAATCTATTTCGGATAAATTGAAAGCGGTTCCCTCAGGAAAATGCTCTCGAAGAAATTGATTAAAGTGATAATCGTGTGTAGAGGATATGGCGCCACATTTTTCTAATAATTTGGGAACGCTGAGCTTGGTTGCAGTACAGACAGACTCAAGTGCTTTCCATTCAATAGTATTTTTATTGGGTTTATAAAGTAGGTCATCCAATTTTGACCTGAATTCCTCAGGAAGCGTGAAGGTACTCAGCTGTTGCTTATAACGGGCTTGCTGTTCTGCTTCCAGCCGCTTCTTTTCTTGACTGGCAAGTGCCGCCCGTAAAGCTTCCGGCGGAGCGGCTTTATAACGTCCTTGTCCTTTTCTGTAAAAATAGATAGGAGCGCTATTCAGAAGAATCATGATTGCAGCTACTTCTACTGGGCTAGGTGAGTACCCGAAGTAATCGGTGGCTAAAGTATGGCTCGAAAACTCTTCGCTATTCGCACAACATTCCCAGAGGAAATCAGGATCCAGGTCAGCAGCAACCTGCTGCGCCTGATACATAAATTCGTATAAAGGTGGCGCCTCAAATCGTAATAATACCGATGAAGCTTTGATTTTAGAACGCTTGCCGTGCGATGCTTCTACCTGTAAAGAAGTCATATTGTCAGCAAGAACGGCGCCGACCTTGAAAATACCAGATTCTTCGTAAAAAACGTTCACGGAATGATCCTTTCAGACGAAATAGAGGGATTTGACAAGAATCCTTGAAGCAAAGATCGCCAGAATTTCATTCATTAATCGGGTTAAGTTAATACTGAATGTTATTATATTCAACAATATGATTATTAAGTGTAATTTTTTGCAAGCTTGAACAGCTTGTTTGGTTGATACGCGATGTGATAGCAATACAAAACAGCAAAAAGACTAAATGCAGTAAGGCAAGTATAAAGATTGAGATATTTAAAAAGGTGCGAATAATTAGCGGCGCAGCTATTTTACTGTGCTGCATGGTACTCAACCCTCGCCTTTTAGTATGATATGCTCAGATTCGGCGCTTGAGGTGCGTTGAATGATATTTTTTTTGCTCATTTTTTAACCTCCTTTAATACTTGGTTTTTCTGCTTGCAGCATGAAAGTACACAGGCATCGATAGATACCGTTTTTTATTATTGCTCCATGAAGACAAATACTTTGCTATAAAGTTTAGATTCAGGCTATTTTTTTGTGCTATTTTTATAATGAACTGCTTAATTCAGATTGCTTGGTTCATTGGTGAGTTAGGGTAAGCTTAACCGCTTTTTCAAAGCGTAATAAAGAAGTCATGGTTTGCATAATGTTGGGATAATTAATCCAATTTACATCATAAAACACTTTTATCGTTAGGAGATGCACGTTAAAAATCCTGTCCATTTATAAGATACCTATTTCTCAACTTGCAGATTGACACAGAGGCAAGCGTAGTGGTGCTTTAACCCGAATATTTCACAAATTGACACGTGCCCTCACTTGTCTTTTGATTAATAAGAAAGATTTTGCTCAGTCGGGTGTATGAATTACTACACTCCTCCTTCTCAAAACTTCCCTATTAATCAAAATCCTGCGTGATCATCACGCGAATTTATGAAATATTCGGGTTAAGTTGGTGGTGTGGCCTTGTGCAAGTGTCAATAGGTGTAGCTAAACATTTATTGCTTTATGCCATCTAATGGTTAAAGCGTGATCAGAAGATGAGTTGGGTATTGATTGAAACATGATGAAAGAGAGGAGCCGTGCCATGATTGATCTCTTAAATATTGCAAAGCAAATCAGATTTTCTATATTTACCTTAATATTGTTGGTTGCTTCACCTTTAGCGGCTGAGCAGATTGGCAGTGTATCCACCAAATTCAAGATACTGGGCGCTAATGATAAAATTGTCATTGAGGCGTTTGATGATCCAGAGATTGCGGGGGCTACTTGCTATCTCAGCCGGGCAAAAACAGGTGGCATTAGTGGTACGGTGGGAGTAGCTGAGGACACTGCTGATGCTTCAATAGCTTGTCGTCAGATAGGTCCGATCGAGCTGCCAGAGAATGTGAAAAATGGTCAGAAAGATGGTAAGGAAGTATTTAAAAAAAGCACTTCGCTGCTATTTAAAACATTGCAGGTAGTGCGTTTTTACGACCCCAAACGTAATGTGCTAATTTACTTGACCTATAGCGATAGAATCATTGAGGGTTCTCCTAAAAATAGCATCTCCACCATCCCAATTATGGCATGGCGTTAGTCTAATCATTCAAAGCTTATGAGAGTAGTAAGGAGGAGTGTAAAGTGTATTCGTTTCATTGATGGTGCTTAAACTTTCGCTATAATTACACTTTTTCGATTTGTAGCCATTTAAAGATCACCTTTCATGCAGCTATTTGCTTTTGGTATCAATCATAATACAGCACCGTTAGATATACGTGAGCAGGTTACATTTCCAGAAGATTCAATGGAACATGCCTTGCATGATTTGGTGGGGCATCATGCAGTTAAAGAAGCGGCCATTGTTTCAACCTGTAATCGTACCGAAATTTACTGTAGTACCGATAAGCCCGACGCAGCTGTTCACTGGCTTACGGATTTTCATCATTTAACCGTACGCGAATTAGATCCTTATCTGTATCGACTGCCACGAGAGCAGGCAGTCAAACATGCTTTCCGGGTTGCCAGTGGATTGGATTCCATGGTGCTGGGTGAGCCCCAGATACTCGGTCAGATGAAAAATGCAATCAAATCAGCGGAGAGCGCTGGAACGCTGGGTTTGTTGCTGCATAAGTTGTTTCAACGTACTTTTTTTGTAGCTAAGGAAGTACGGACATCTACTGAGATCGGCGCCTGTTCCGTATCAATGGCTGCTGCCGCTGCTCGTTTAGCAGAGCGCATCTTTGGCGATATCAGTGAGCAGAATGTCCTGTTTATTGGTGCGGGTGAGATGATCGAGCTTTGTGCTAGCCATTTTGCTGCTAGGCGTCCTAAACGGATTACGGTGGCTAATCGCACTGCTGAACGGGCCGAAGTATTATCGCGGCGCTTCAACGCGCGGCCAATTCCGCTCAGCGAATTACCAGAGCAACTAGCATTACACGATATTGTGGTTACCTGCACCGCGAGCCCGCTGCCGATCCTGGGTAAGGGAATGATGGAGCGCGCAATCAAGATTCGCAAACACCGACCCATTTTTATTGTTGATCTGGCCGTGCCTCGGGATGTCGAGCTGGAAGTTGCAGAACTGGATGATGTTTTTCTTTATTACGTGGACGATCTGGCTGATATTGTCAAAGAGGGGCTAGATTCACGTCTCAGTGCAGTGGCGCAAGCTGAAACCATTATTGAGTCCAATGTGATCGATTTTATGCGTTGGCTGGCAACGCGTGAATTGGTTCCGACCATCAGAGCCTTACGCGATCAGGCCGAGCGGTTTCGCAGGCACGAGCTTACACGCGCTCAGAAGCTGTTGGCAAAAGGCGAGGATCCGGAGAAGATACTCGAATCGCTCAGTAATGGGTTGACCAATAAATTTTTACACCTTCCTTCCAGCATGCTGAATCATGCCGCCGATGATGAGCGAGATAAGCTGGTTGAGCTGATCAATCGGTTATATCAACTACATTACCCACAATGAATAAGAGTATTGCAGACCGGCTCACTCGTCTGAGTGTACGGCTGGAAGAATTGAACCAGCTATTAAGCAGTGAGAAGATTACAGCCGATTTGGATAATTATCGAAAACTCACGCGCGAGCGAGCGGAGATTGTTCCAGTGGTTGAGCTATATCAGGCTCATCAGCAAACCGAGCTGGATATTCAAACCGCTAGAGAGATGGGTGCTGATCCTCAGATGCGTGATTTTGCTGATGCTGAGATGGTAGCTGGGAAAGAAAAACTCCAGAAAATCGAAACTGAGCTGCTTAAGCAGTTATTACCCAAAGATCCCAGTGATGAGCGCAATATTTTTCTGGAAATTCGTGCGGGCACAGGTGGAGATGAATCTGCGCTGTTTGCGGGAAATCTGTTTCGTATGTATGCACGCTTTGCTGAGCGTCAGCGCTGGCAAGTCGAGATCATTTCGCAAAATCCTTCCGATGTGGGTGGATACAAGGAGATTATCGCCAGGATTATCGGTTATGGCGCTTACTCCCGGCTCAAGTTTGAATCAGGTGCCCATCGGGTGCAGCGTGTGCCCGCGACAGAAACGCAGGGCAGAGTACACACTTCTACCTGTACGGTAGCGGTTATTCCAGAGGTGGATGAAATTACTGGAGTTGAGCTGAATCCATCTGATTTAAGGATTGATACCTTCCGGGCATCTGGTGCAGGCGGTCAGCATATCAATAAAACTGATTCAGCCGTGCGTATCACTCATTTACCGACAGGTATCGTCGTCGAATGTCAGGAAGGGCGCTCTCAACACAAAAACAAAGCGCAGGCGATGAGTGTGCTAGCTGCTCGAATTCTGGATAAGCAAATGCGTGAGCAGCAGGCAGAGCAGGCGGCAACACGTAAATCACTGGTGGGGAGTGGAGAGCGCTCTGAGCGGATTCGCACCTATAATTTTCCGCAAGGACGGGTAACAGATCATCGGATTAATCTCACACTTTACAAGATGGATCAAATCATGGATGGAGATATCGATGAGCTATGCTCAGCATTGATGGCTGAACACCAGGCAGAGCAGCTGGCATCCATGATGGAAAGATGATGAATAGAAGGGGGTGTCGGTCCCTGTCTGACAGTCGTTGTGCAAATCTCCAGGTTACCATTACACAGGCGCTGCAAGACGCGCGCCGTCATATAGATGGCATGGAGGCACGCTTACTGCTTCAATATGTGCTAAAGGTAAACACGGTTTTTCTTGCTGCTTACTCAAACTATGTACTGAGTCCCGAGCAAGTTGACTCTTTCCAATCGCTGATCACAAGGCGAATTGCAGGTGAGCCGGTTGCTTATCTTGTCGGTGAACGTGAATTCTATGATTTGACTTTTAAAGTCACGCCGGCCGTACTGATTCCACGTCCGGAAACAGAGTTATTGGTAGAACTTGCCTTATCACGTATTCCAGTTAATCAAGCGTGTCATATTCTTGATCTAGGTACCGGGAGTGGTGCAATCGCGCTTACTATTGCCAAGCATCGACCGCTTGCACAGGTTACTGCAGTCGATTTGTCGTGTGATGCATTATCAGTTGCTCAGTTAAATGCAGAAAAACTGGACGTGGATAATGTGCAGCTACTGGCGGGAAACTGGTTTGCTGGGCTTGATCAGGAGCGATTTGATCTGATCGTTTCGAATCCACCTTATGTTGCTGAGGGAGATCCGCATCTGGATCAGGGTGATCTTCGTTTTGAGCCCCGTCTGGCGCTGACAGCAGTGGATGAGGGTATCGCTTGTATTCGCCAGATCATTGCCAATGCGCCTGATTTTCTGGCCGCAGGCGGCGAACTGCTGCTGGAGCATGGTTATGATCAGGCCGTTATTTGCCGGCAATTTCTGGCAGAATCCAATTTCATTAACATATTCTCTTGCCCGGATTTGGCGGGGATACCTCGCGTGAGCGGTGGGCAACAATATGATCGTACGCTAGCGACAAGCTAACTGCTAGAATATGGGAAAGGGTATTTCTTCTGCATCTCTCTGGATCGATCAAGAGATATCGCAATGATTCCTGAAAAGAAATAGAACCATAAGGTTACGTGACCATCCAATAATAAAACCAGCTTTAAAGATCATTAATTAAGGAGGATATCAAGACGTGAACGTGAATGAGTTGATTGAGCAGCAAGTTAATTCCAATTCGGTAGTGTTATATATGAAAGGCACCGCTGAGCAACCACTGTGTGGGTTTTCTGCGAATGCCGTTAAGATACTTAACGCATGTGGTGTTCAAAGCTTTCTTTCGGTTGATGTGCTGGCTGATTCGGAAATTCGCCAGGGAATTAAAGAGTATTCTAACTGGCCAACCATTCCTCAGCTTTATATTAACGGTGAATTTGTCGGTGGCTCAGATATCATGACCGAGATGTATCAAAGTGGAGAACTGCAGAAATTACTTGAGAAATAAAGAATTAGGTAATAACCAGTTAACCCTCAGAGATTGGGAGTGGGGTTAACTGATTGCAGTCGCAATCACCCAGTAGCGTGCAAACTTTCCTGCAGCGATAAATATAACAGCCCAAAGCCAGTGGATACGTAGCCAGCCTGCAGCAACACACAATACATCGCCGATTAGAGGTAACCAAGAAAAAAAGAGTATCGGTGCGCCATGACGGCGTGTCCACTCCACTCCACGCGTTTTACTGCCGATTTTGCTGAGCATGGCTTTCTCATCCGGCAATAAACGGCCTATCACATAGGAACTCATTCCACCCAGCGTATTGCCGAGTGTTGCGATTCCCAAGGCTGATTCATAAAGTTCAGGGTAAGCCATGAGCACGCCCACTAATACGGCCTCTGAGCCACCTGGAAGAAGCGTGGCAGCCAGAAAACTGCTGGTAAACAGCGCCAGCAGACTTGATTGTTCATCCATGATAATGCTGAAAATTGAGCGATGATTTGCTGATGAGGTTTGCTCCCGGATTTGCCAGGGAGCAAAACAGAGTAATTTATAGATTGATCTGCACGCTTCTGAGCGTTGATCTAATCAATGGAAATTATAATGCCTAAAGTAAACAAATAGTTCAAACTTTTCCGATACATCAATCGGGCGAGTGAAAATGATTTGGTACGGGCTCTCCCGCTGGTGGCATCAAACAGCGAGCCTATCGCGCAGGATGCGTGCAGCATTGATCATTTTCTCCAGTGCAGCTTGAGTTTCCGGCCAGCCTCGCGTTTTCAGTCCGCAGTCTGGATTGACCCATAATTGCTGGGGTCCGATGTGTCGCAGCGCTTTTTCCAGTAATGCCAGCATTTCGCCAGTATCCGGGATGCGTGGGGAATGAATGTCATACACACCTGGGCCGATTTCATTGGGATAAGCAAATTGTACGAAGGCATCCAGCAATTCCATGCGTGAACGTGACGTCTCAATGGTAATCACGTCTGCATCCATTTCCGAGATGGCTGGCAAAATATCGTTGAATTCCGAATAGCACATATGAGTATGAATCTGTGTTTCATCCTTTACGTTTGAACTCGCGGCACGAAACGCTTTGACTGCCCACTGCAGATATTCAGACCAGTCAGCTTTTTTCAGAGGGAGTCCCTCGCGAAAGGCAGGTTCATCGATCTGAATCATGCCAATTCCTGCCTGTTCCAAATCTTTTACTTCATCGCGAATGGCCAGTGCAAGCTGCAATGCAGTTTCTGAATAGGGCTGATCGTCGCGTACGAACGACCACATCAGCATGGTCACCGGGCCAGTCAGCATTCCTTTGACCGGCTTGCTGGTTAGACTCTGGGCATAGCTGATCCAGTTGACCGTCATGGCTTCCGGACGGTAAATATCGCCATAGAGAATAGGGGGTTTGACACAACGGGAGCCGTAGCTTTGTACCCAGCCATTTTCAGTAAAAGCATATCCCCACAACTGTTCTCCAAAATATTCAACCATATCGTTGCGTTCGGCTTCGCCGTGCACGAGCACATCAAGCCCTATTTCTTCCTGTTTCTTGATGACATCCTGGATTTTAGTGCGCATAACCTCAAGGTATTCGACATGAGTAAACTCACCTTTCTTGAAAGCTGCGCGCGCCTTACGAATCTCAGCTGTCTGAGGAAACGAGCCAATAGTGGTTGTGGGCAGCAACGGTAACTGAAAATGCTGGCGTTGTAGCGACTGCCGTTGGGCAAAGGGATGGTGACGCTGGCAGTCATGAGATGTCAGCTTTTTCAGTCGTTCTTGTACGACTGGATTATGTATCCGGTTAGATTGCTGTCTTGCTTGTTTTGCCTGAGAGGAGGCTTCTAGGAATGATCCGATCGATGCTTCTCCCTTATTCAGGCCATGACCGAGAATCGCGATTTCACCGAGTTTTTGCACCGAGAAAGCGAGCCAGTTCTTGATTTCACCATCCAGTCGGGTCTCCAGATCGAGATCCACTGGAGAATGCAATAGCGAGCAACTGGGTGCAATCCATAATCGCTCACCTAAAATCGATTGCGTCTGCGACAAGGTTGCCAGCGCTTGGGATAGATCGGCACGCCATACATTGCGTCCATCGATTATTCCGAGTGACAGGATTTTATTGGTGGGGTAATCGCTAAGAAATGTAGTAAGCTGATGCGGCGCGCGGCATAAATCGATATGTAAGCCATCCACTGGTAAGGCTTTGAGTTTTTCCGCATGGTTATCAACCGCGCCAAAATAAGTCGTCAACAGCAATTGTGTGCCGCTTCCTTGCAGCGCTGTATAGGCTTCATTCAGTTTTGTTAACCAGATTTCCTCCAGATCAAATGTCAAAAATGGCTCATCCATCTGGACCCACTGTACGCCTGACGAGGCAATTCTAGTCAAAATATCGCGATAAGCTGGCAGCAGGCGGGGTAGCAAATCCAGGCGGTTAAAATCTGGTTCTGTCTCCTTGCCCAGAAATAAATAGGTTAGTGGTCCGATCAATACCACTTTGGGAGAAATCCCCAGGGTTTTGGCCTCAGTGATTTCATTAAACAGTTGTTCCGAGGCAATATGAAATTGAGTGTGCCTGTTAAATTCTGGAACGATATAGTGATAGTTGGTATTAAACCACTTGGTCATTTCCATCGCTGACTGATGAGATGCGCCGCGCGCCATGGCGAAATACACGTCGAGCGGCGTTTCATGTTGACTTGAATTGAAACGCTCCGGCACTGCTCCAAGCAATGCGGTCATATTGAGCATATGATCATAGAGTGCAAAATCACCTACAGGAATCAGATCGATACCCTTTTCCTTTTGTACCAGCCAGTTTCTTTCGCGTATCGCCTGCGCTTGCTTTTGTAATTGCCCGGCATCGATATCCTGGCGCCAGTATGCTTCAAGAGCGCGTTTCAATTCCCGGTGTGCGCCTATCCGTGGGAATCCCAGATTATGTGTCAAAGCCATGATTATTTTTTCTATTGAATTGAAGAGAATAATGATTGTGTGGCATGCTAAACTATGAATCAAATGAAAATTTCTATTATAAAAATGAATAATATTCATATATGCTTGAATTACGCCATCTTCGTACTTTGACAGCGCTGCGGGAAACCGGCAGCGTATCACTCGCTGCTAAGCGCGTACATCTCACTCAATCGGCACTTTCTCATCAAATCAAGGCATTACAGGATTATTATCAGTTGCCGCTGATTCAGCGACAGGGACATGCCATCCAATTGACTGATGCAGGGAAGCGCCTTGTTCGGTTAGCAGAAAAAGTTATCATGGAGGTGCAGGCGGCAGAGCGGGATCTCGCTAGGCTTTCGCAGCGAACCACAGGGAATTTACGCATCGCGCTGGAATGTCATACCTGTTTTGACTGGTTGATGCCGATCATGGACACATTTCGCGAGCATTGGCCGGAGGTAGAGTTGGATCTGGTGTCCGGATTTCACGCTGACCCTATCAAGCTGCTCAAACAGGGAGAGGCGGATATTGTCATTGGCTCAGAAAATAAACTTCAGCGAGGTCTCGTTCATCATCCATTGTTTCGCTTCGAGATTCTGGCAGTACTTGCGCCAGGTCATGAGCTAGGAAAAAAACGCGTTCTGGATGTGGTGGATTTTACCAATATAACCCTCATTACCTACCCAGTACCGGAAGAACGTATCGATCTGATCAGCAAGGTGCTGATGCCCGCCGGTATACCATGGCAACGGCGGACAGCGGAGTTGACTGTGGCTATCTTGCAGTTGGTAGCCAGCCGCCGCGGTATCGCGGCATTACCCAATTGGGGGATCAAGAGCTATGTCGACCATGATTATATTATCGCCAGACGCATCGGTGTTAACGGGCTATGGAGCGACTTATTCGTGACGGCGCGCAAAGAAATCGCTTCCCTTCCGTATTTCCAGGATTTTTTAACCACCAGCCGGAATCAATGCTTTGCGACTTTAGAAGGGATCATTCCATTGGAATGAAGGCGGCAGAAATGGGATTTTGAGAACACTGGGTGGATAACAGGATGTTATCCACCCAGTGTGTTTAATTAATGCAGAGTGACAGCAGTTTCTTTATCGCAGCTCAGATTGGCGCAATAGGTTTCATGAATACCATCCAGGAACTTCCATAGCGCATCGCATGCACGCTGGGTAGCAGCGAGCACTTCAGCCTGCTTTGCGGGGGTATCAGCAAATCGCTCGATAATCGCCCATTCGGCTTGTGAATGATAAATATCTGCTTTCTGGTGAACCGAAAAGAATTCATAATCCTCCGGATTGTCCATACCGTAGAACCGAGCCAGTCCATCAATTTTTACTGCAGCGATATCGGGAACTTGCGACTCAAATGCGTGCAGTGCTGCGAGACCTGCATAGAAAGGCTGATTCAAGCAAATGTCACGGAAGGTCGACACCAGATTTTCTGTCTCAGGCAGTGCGGCTGCATTGGCCAGGCTTTTATCGTCCGCGCCCAGGGCAAATGCGAACGCTTTCCATAAAGCCGGGTGATTACCATCACCATGTTCTTCGTCGATCAGGTTTTTGAGTATTTCCTGGCGCACACTGATATCACCGCTATTGGTTTCGGCATGAATGTGCGGTGTGTTGAAATGCACGGCGCTCAAATAGGTAGGCTCAGCCAGCACATTATAAAAATATTGTTCTGCATAATGCCGTAATTGTTCTTTGGTCAGTTTGCCTTCGGTCCAGGCAATGTAAAAAGGATGTTTCAATAAATGTTTGTTACTGATAATGGTATTAACTTTATGCTTGAAAATTGTATTAGTTGTCATGATCATTCCTTTTTTAAACAGAGGTAAGTGAAGAAGCATCAACAGCAATCATCGCTAAATAACCTGGTTAAGTCAATCCAAACGAAAAAACTTACCTTGAGCGAGGCTTCTCCAAGGCGCTGAGTATACCGCGCAAGATGTTCACTTCTTCTTTTTCCAATTGAGCGCGTGCGAACATACGACGTATTCGCTGCATGAGTCGTTTAGGTTGCTTGGGATCGAGAAATTTACTATCGATCATGGCTTGTTCCAGATGGCGATAAAACAACTCGATCTCGTGGAAGCTGGCGAGCTGTCTGGTTGTCTGTAGCGTTGACTGCACGGGAGGTTGAGCGAATGATTGCTTAGTAATTGTTTCGGTAGACGCCATGCGCAGTTCATAGGCCATGATTTGCACCGCAGCAGCCAGATTGAGAGAAGAATAATCAGGGTTAGTCGGAATATGCACCGTGAGCTGACACTTGCTGATTTCAGTTGTAGTCAGCCCGGAGCTTTCCCTGCCAAAAACCAATGCAACCGGAGATTGTGCTGCATGCCCAAGCAGTTCCTTCGCAGCCAGCCTGGCGTCAAGAGTCCGGCTGGATAGATCACGCGGACGGGCGGTCATTGCTACGGCCAGCACAGTATCATGCAGCGCTTCTTCAAGGCTGCCTAACACATGCGTTCGTTCGAGGATGTCCCGCGCATTGCTGGCACGGACATTCGCTTCATTGTCCGGAAAGGATTTGGGATTGACCAGGTACAGTGCGCCTAATCCCATCGTTTTCATCGCTCTTGCGGCCGCCCCAATATTGCCGGGGTGGCTGGTATGGCTTAACACAATCCGGACATTATCGAGCGGGCAGAGGCGATTCATATTAAAATTACGCTTTTCAATTAATTCTTTATATTTCTTGGTCTTATAAAATGCATCCAATGCTTACCATCGCGGTCAAAGCCGCGCGCCGTGCAGGCAGTATTATCAATCAAGCTTCACGAAACCTCGACATTCTGAATGTTTCGCGCAAATCGCACAGTGATTTTGTCAGTGAAGTAGATGGTGCGGCTGAAGAAGCCATCATCAAAGTATTGCTGGATGCTTATCCTACGCATTCGATTCTAGCAGAAGAAAGCGGTAATCGCGGAGACCCCAGAAAGTCAGATTATCAGTGGATTATCGATCCGCTGGATGGTACCACCAATTTTCTGCATGGTTTCCCTAAATATGCGGTATCAATTGCGTTATTACATCGAGGCATTCTGTCGCAGGCGGTGGTATACGATCCAGTCAGCAATGAATTGTTCACCGCGAGCCGTGGACGTGGCGCCTATCTCAATGATCAACGCATACGCGTCAGTAAGCGCGCCCAACTGGCGGACTCACTGATCGGTACCGGTATTCCGTTCCGTGATCTTTCCTTTCTGGAAGCTTATCTCGGCATGTTCAAGGATATCATCCCCAAAACGGCTGGCATTCGCCGCCCTGGCTCTGCTGCATTGGATTTGGCGTATGTTGCAGCTGGGCGCTACGACGGTTTCTGGGAAATCGGCTTGTCTCCATGGGATATTGCCGCAGGCTGTCTGCTGATTCTCGAGGCAGGGGGCATGGTCAGCGATCTGGAGGGAAATGAAAACTACATGAAGAGCGGACAGGTTGTCGCAGGCAATCCCAAGATCTTTGTCCAGCTACTGCAAATTATCGCCCCTCATTTAACGCCACAGCTCATCGCGGCCAATAAGCAGTCTGCATCGTAGCTGGGAAAGGAGGCAAGACAGTTGAACAATGAATAAAAAGCAACTCTCTGAACGTGATATCTGCACCCAATTTATTACCTCTTCCTTGGCCGGCAAAGTGGGATATCGCGCGGTATTCCCACCTGTGCGGGAATGACGAAACAGCCTCCAGCAAGTACCTGAGTGCAACATATGCACAGCCGTCGCTTCTGCTCGGTTCGGCGCGCAATTTCTCCAGTTCATCGCAATGGACCATGAGCGGGCCGATTGTGGCAACGATGCGGCGTTGTTCGGAGAGTGTGGAAGCGGAAATATATGCTGAAAGAGATCATCATTAATTGTAGGTTAGGCTACTCCCTTTTATTTTCGTATCCGTATCTACAGGACGCACAAATACTGGCGATCTTAAATAGTGGTAAATAGTGGTAAATAAACCGATTGCTGATACCAGAGCATGGTATCTTTCTAAACAAACTTGCGAGCACGCGATAGTGCTTCTGAATTATTGAGCAGTTGTACTGACTCGCTAATGGCCATTCTCGCTGTCGATTGATCCAACATTCATATAAGTAAATCATCGACCAGGTGTTTTCTGCTCCCAATCGTGGCAAATATCTTTTACCCACATTTATTCTCTTCTCGACCTTTCCGGGTACTTTTACCAAAAGTATTTGATCTAATCCAATCAGCTGGATACCGTTCCGCTTGCGCGGTGATATAGCCTATATTTCTGAATATACTTTAACAGAGTTGGGACGAGAGGATAGGTAACCCGAAACCGCGAATTCACAACTTATGCTGAGTATAAGGAGGTATGAATGAGCAAGCCTGCCAATAGCTATCCCATGTGCGTTAAATTTTCCTGGCTTTTTCTAGGGTCTGTTGACGTTTTGAGGTAAGTATTTCATAAATCGAAGTAAACTCGTAATATTGAGAGATTTTTACACCCCCCCACAAAACGAGTTTACGATGCCCCGACTGATGCTCACTGATGAGTTCTGGCTGAAGCTGGAGAAGATTCTGCTTCAAGAAGCGATTTATAACAAGCGCAATCTGTGCATGACGGTGGAGGGTGTGCTATACCGAATGCGGGTTGGTTGTCCGTGGCGGGACTTACCCGAGGTTTTTGGATGCTGGAATTCCATCTATAAGAGATTCAATGCTTGGTCATCCACTAACAAGTGGAGCAGAGTTTTCAAGGCGCTGATTATTGATCCGGATTGGGAATGGGAATTTATTGATGGCAGCTACGTTAAAGCGCATCAGCATAGTGCGGGAGCTGCCGGCAAGAAGCCGCAGGCCATCGGAAAAAGCCGTGCTGGCAACACTACGAAGATCCACCTTGCTGTTGATGGTTGTGGTTTGCCGGTTGAATTTGAAATTACCGGTGGAGATGTGAATGATTGCT
>NZ_FNDH01000028.1 GCF_900100485.1 Nitrosomonas sp. Nm132
TTCCTCATCATTTATATCCGTTTTGTATGACATCTCTTAGCTTACTATCAAAAAATCCTTGATTCTAATGGAAATCGTTTTGCCAGACAGCTTCTCAAGGCCTTCCGCCCTCTGCGGCCCGATGAGTTCACCCGCATGGGGGATGTGCAGGCCTTGCGCAAGGCTTTGTCGGCCGGCATCGATCAGCGGCACCACTACTTAGCAGTGCAATTGGATTACGAGACTTCTGAGCACGCTGGCGCGGGCGGGATGTTTCAGGTGATTTCGCTTGAAGATGAGGACGGCAAGGATTTCACCCACCTTGTCGATCAAGGCCAGCATTACGCTTCTCTCGACGAGCTCAAAGACGACATAGCCAGTGCGCTCAAGGTAGAGGCGGGGCAAGTTGAGCTGGAGGTTGTGTAATGCGCCTGCGCTATTTACACCTACAGAACTACCCGCCGATTTCGGATATCAAGGTGTGCTTCGCCAGTGGCTCGCCGCTGGCACGCGAATGCGCCATCCGTTTTGTGGTGGGTGTGAACGGCAGCGGCAAATCCAACCTGCTGCGCGCGGTCGCCGAGGTGTTTCTGGCGCTGGCCGATCTGCGCGTGCCGGCGTTTCCGGTCAGCCTGGTGTACGAGCTGGGCGTGCGCGGCTCACCCAATCACCGCACGCTGCTGCTGCATTGCCCGGGCAGCCGCCAGCGAGCTAGTTTGTGGCTACACGAGCGCTTTGCCTTTGATGGCCAGAACGGCCAGGAGGTGTTTGACGCCTGCATCGAGCACCTGAATCTCAAGGGTATTCCGACGGTGCCGGGCTTCTCGGCACTCATCGCCCCCGGCAGCTGGCCGCTGCGCGACAGCACGCCGCCGCAGATCGCGCTGCCCTCGGCAGTGTTGGCCTACACCACGGGCGACCTGCGCCCTTGGCGCTCAGTATGGAGCCGCAATCAGCACGCGGATGGCTTGCTGGAAACCAGCGACGATGCCCAAGGCGACGAACGCCCGGCGGGTTGGACAGCGGCACAGGAAAACGCGCTGCAAGCGGCCCGGCAAGCAGGCATTGAGACATCCCGGCCAATCATGAATGGCACCAGTACTGAAGGCGACCGCTTTCGTCGCCCTGTGCTGCTGGACGCCACACTACTCAAGTGTGCGCTGTTGGCCGTAGCCCTGCCGCAAGCTTTTGTCGAAGCAGCCGAAGATCCCGGTTGCGCCGGAGTTGACACCGCGAAGACGAATTTGTTCCGCAGCGACAACAACAACAACAAGCACGCGCTGCAAGAACTGCTTGAACGTGGAGGCTGGCACCACCTGGTGGCGGTGGCCTTCCATTCGCGCTTTCAAACCGCTCAGTGGGACCAAAAGCTCTGCGAAACCGCGCACGACTGGTGGTTCTGCGCGAGTGAAGTGATTGCTGAGCCGCACCCAACAGAACAGCGCCGCACTCTGTTATTTGACTTCAAAGGGGCCTTTGACGCGCAAAGCCCATCTTTTGCGTCGGCCGCCCGTGATGAACTGCAAACCTGCAGCAGCCAGGGCGAAGCCTTGTGGGCCTTGTTGGGTGGCGTGAAGGGCGCCAGCGCCTTTGATCTCTTCACCCGTTTGCTGGAACTGAATCAGGCGGGCCTGTTCGACGATGTGCTGCTGCGTCTGCGCCGCGCGCCCGTGTCAGCCAATGGCGGCGAGCCCGGCGCAGACGACATCGGCGTGCTGCGCTACGAAGAGCTTTCAGACGGCGAGCAAATGGTGCTGGGCCGCATGGCGTTGTTTCACTTGTTGCAAGGGCAGCAGGACGCCTTGCTGCTGCTCGATGAGCCGGAGACCCATTTCAACGACAAGTGGAAACGCGAGATCGTCGATATCATCGACGATGCCATTCGCCATACGGCCAACGACGTGCTGATTTCCACACACTCTGCCATCGTGCTCTCGGATGTCTTCAACAACGAGATCGTGATGGTGCAGAAAACGCAGGATGGCTCGACCGTGCGTAGCGTGGACGAACCCACCTTTGCCACCGACCCCAGTGCACTGATGATGACGGTGTTCGGCGCCGAGGACAGCATTGGCAAACGTGCCCAGGAGTTCATTGAGGACAAGCTTCGGCAAGCCACCGGCACACCAGCCGAAATCGCCGATCTGGAGCGCCTGATCGCCCGGATGGGATCGGGCTTCTATCGCAGCGAGCTGCGCACATTGCTCAATACTTGGCGGGGTGGCAATGCTTAAACCCATCCATCGCGTTGCTTGTTCTCCGGCGTTGGCCGCCTGCCAGCGGTTGATGCAGCGTTTTGCGCTGTGGTTGTGTGATCCTACCACCGCAGATGCCCACCTCAATCAGCAAGGCTTGCAGCCGCCAGTTTTAGCGAGTGGGATCGAAGCGGATTGGTTGTGGGAATTTCTTCAGCGCGTTGATGCCGGGCAATCGTTGTTGAGTCGAGCACAAGCACTGGCGGCCATGCCTGCTGCGCAGAAGGCTGCGTTGGCCGCCTGGGTGCAGACAGTCTCGGCGCTACCGATGCAGTTTCAGCCCGCGCCTGCCCAGTGGCCGGTCAACAGACCCGTTGCGAGCGAGTCGGACTGGAAGGCGTTCAAGGTGCTGATGGAGGCGTTTTACGAAAAGGGATTTCGCGGCGGCTTGCCCTACCTGCCCAATGGCACACCCACGGCTGCAGGTGGCGTCAACTACGCCGACTACGTGAGCGCTTTCCGCAATGCGCACCGCCTGAACCCCGCCCCCCATGCCCGCGAGGTTTGCGTACTGTGCGGCGGCCCGCTCGGCGACACGCCGCACGTTGACCACTGGATCATCAAGAGCGCCTTTCCGCTACTCAGCGTGTGCACGGACAACCTGCAATTGATCTGCAGCACCTGCAACGAGGCGCCGAACAAGGGCGACAAGCCGGTGCATAGCGCTGGCGACTTCGCGGATTGGTTTCACCCCTATCTGCGCCCAGGCAACGGTGCCTTGCAGCTGGACTATGTGCTGCCGGAGCTTGCAGTGCGATGCTCGGTCGCCACCCCAGCAGATCAAGCCAAAGCGGCCAACCTCGACACTTTGCTCAATCTGTCCAACCGGTGGACACGCGAATTCAAGGCGGAATACGCCAAGCATCAAGATGTATTGATCCGTCGGGAGCAACGTCGAATCCAGAACGCACAAGCACGGCATACCCAGGCCGAGATTCAGTCTTACGTCCAGCAATGGCAGGCAGACCTAGCGCTCAGCGAACCTCACTACGAAATACACCAGACATTGGCGGTTGCCTTGCAGGAGCCATCGCGGCTCGCGGCCTGGCATAGCGAGTTGGGCCTGGCGTCATGAACGTACGGAAATTTTTAGAGGTGAACAAACAGTGATCAAAAAAGATAAGCCCGTCGAGAAGCAAGCCATCACGGTCAGTGCAGGGGCTGAGTCGCCATTTCTTCTCTATACCGGTGATGACGAGAAGGTGCATGTCCGCGTCCTCATCCACGCTGAGACACTGTGGCTACCGCAACGCCAGATGGCCGAGCTGTTTCAGACCATCCCGGACAACATCGGCTTGCACCTCAAGAACATCTTTGTCGAGGGCGAACTGGTGGAATCGGCAACTGCCGAGGATTTCTCGGTAGTTCAAAACGAAGGGGAGCGAGCCGTTCGGCGCACGCTCAAGCACTACAGCCTGGACGCCATCATGGCCGTTGAGGTGTGTTGTCAAATATGGGGCCCATATGATTAAGCAGCGAGTAGATTGGCATAGTATCGCTGTGTAAATTCTGCTGGCGATAGGTAGCCTAATTTTTCCTGTTTGCGCTGCCGGTTATAAAAGATCTCTATATATTGGGTAATTTCCTGTTTTGCTTGCAGTCGTGTTTTGAATTTTTGATGATGTACTATACTCAGCGCGGTCACAATTGCGGATTTTAAAGGTGCTGAAAGCCTTAAATTATAAGGATTTTTTTGCGTTTCTATTTTCCGTATCTGTGACCGCGCGGAGTATAATTCGTTTTTAAGAGTCCCCTAAAAGCTTTCCATAGGAGCGTTATCCCAGCAATCGCCTTTGCCGCTCATGGAAGCGATTATGCCGAATTGCTTCCATATTTCCTGGTAATCATATGCACAATATTGGCTGCCACGATCCGAGTGAAGAACTAATCCCTTTTCCGGCAGTTTTCTATCAGTTGCGCGAAACAAAGCCTGTATAACCAGAACCGTTGTCATCCTTTCATTCATCGCATAACCCACCAATTCCCCGTTAATTTGTAATTGTTTTAACGGAGCGGTCTACTAGACGTTGGTAGAGTATATTGCTCTCATAGCATTTGTCAGCTTCCAGAGTGCAGATTTCTAAGCATTTATATCTTGGGCAGCGTCACACCTTGTTGGAACTGGTATTTGCCGTTCCTATCCTTGTATGAAGTCTCGCAGACTTCGTCCGATTCAAAGAAGATGACTTGAGCAACGCCTTCGTTGGCGTAAATCTTGGCAGGGAGGGGAGTGGTATTGGAGAACTCGAGCGTGACGAAGCCTTCCCATTCCGGTTCAAATGGGGTGACGTTGACGATGATACCACAGCGTGCATAGGTAGATTTTCCCAGGCAAATCGTCAGAATGTTACGCGGAATGCGGAAGTACTCAACAGTCCGCGCAAGTGCGAAGGAGTTAGGGGGGATGATGCAAATATCACTTTTGACATCGACGAATGAATTTGAGTCAAACTGTTTGGGGTCGACAATCGTTGAATTCAGGTTAGTAAACAGCTTGAATTCGTCCGAGCAGCGAATATCATAACCGTAACTGGAAGTACCGTAAGAAACGATACTGTGGCCATTCCTCTGCTTGATCTGACCAGGCTCGAAGGGCTCGATCATGCCATGCTCGATGGCCATTTTGCGGATCCATTTGTCTGATTTGATCGTCATGTCAGATTATCAATCATTCTCCATGATAATTTTAGTAAATACCTCGGAATAATCCTTTGCCAGATTGGCAATTTTGACCGCGACACGGCGCGCAATGGCGCGATAGATCTCCGCAATCTGCCCATCTGGTTCAGCGACCACGCTGGGTTTGCCTGAATCCGTGTGTTCGCGGATCTTGATATCCAGTGGCAGCGCGCCTAGCAGTTCCACCTCGTAGTCCTTGCTCATTTTTTCACCGCCCCCTGTTCCAAAGATGGGTTCGGTATGACCACATTTTGAGCAGGTGTGTAGGCTCATATTTTCCACGATACCCAGAATCGGAATACCGACCTTCTCGAACATCTTGAGCCCCTTGCGCGCATCGAGCAGCGCAATGTCTTGCGGGGTCGTTACGATAACCGCACCGGTCACCGGAACTTTCTGCGCGAGGGTTAACTGAATATCCCCAGTTCCCGGCGGCAGATCGATAACGAGATAATCCAGATCATGCCAGCGGGTATCGTTCAGTAATTGCTGCAAGGCTTGCGTGACCATCGGACCGCGCCACACCATTGGCGTTTCCACATCGATCAGTAAGCCGATCGACATCGCCTGGATGCCGTGCGCGCGCATCGGTTCGATGGTTTTGCCATCCGGTGATTCGGGCTGACCGCTGATACCGAGCATTTGCGGTTGAGATGGGCCGTAGATATCCGCATCCAGAATGCCGACGTTGGCACCCTCAGCAGCGAGTGCCAGGGCGAGATTGACTGCCGTGGCGGATTTGCCGACCCCCCCCTTGCCTGAGGCTACTGCGATTACATTCTTTACACCGGGAATCAGTTTGACGCCACGCTGGACGCTGTGTGGAATAATCTTGCTGGTGACATTAACGGAGACGTTGCCGATGCCTGGAATGGTCTTCAGCGTATCGCCGACCTGCTGGCGGATCGATTCGATCACGCTTTTTGCAGGATAACCCAATTCGATCTCAAGCGAGACATGGCTGCCATCGATTTTAAGGTTGTGTACTTCCTTGCTGGTGACGTAGTCTTTGCCCGTGGTCGGGTCGATAAATTGCTTGAGGGCGGTTTCTATTTGTTGTTCTGTGATCGCCACGATATCACTCCTTTATGCAGAGCATCATTTGCTAAAACCATTGATGTTAACAAATATCGGGGGAAAGTATCCAGTTTGTTACAATTTACCTTTCCGAACATTCAAATACTGACGATCGATGAACACACGCAAGATTCTGGTTACTTCCGCGCTGCCTTATGCCAATGGCAGCATTCACCTTGGGCATCTGGTGGAATATATTCAAACTGATATCTGGGTCCGTTTCCAGAAAATGCAGGGACATACCGTTTATTACGTGTGTGCGGATGATACGCATGGCACGCCCATCATGCTGCGTGCGGAGAAAGAAGGTATGACGCCGGAAGCGCTGATTGCGCGCGTGCATGGTGAACATCTGCGGGATTTCACGGGTTTTCATGTCAATTTCGATAATTACTACAGCACGCATTCGCAAGAAACCCGTCAGTATTCAGAAGAAATCTATCATAAGTTGAAAGCAGCAGGGCTCATTAAAGTACGCGCCATCGAGCAACTATATGATCCAGTCAAAAACATGTTTCTGCCGGATCGCTTCGTCAAGGGGGAATGCCCCAAATGCGGCGCGAAAGACCAGTATGGAGATTCTTGTGAAGCCTGTGGCGCGGCCTATGCACCCACGGAATTAAAAAATCCTTACTCCGCTGTATCAGGCGCTACCCCGGTGAAAAAAGCCTCCGAGCATTTTTTCTTCAGTCTCTCGGATAGTCGCTGTGCAGATTTCCTGCGCCGTTGGACGCGTGAGGCCAATCACTTGCAAGCAGAAGCCGCCAACAAAATGCACGAGTGGCTGGGGGAGGCAGGAGAGAACAAACTGTCCGATTGGGATATCTCGCGTGACGCACCGTATTTTGGTTTTGAAATACCGGGAGAAACAGGTAAGTTTTTTTATGTCTGGCTTGATGCGCCGATTGGCTACATGGGCAGTTTCAAAAACTTGTGCACACAGCGCGGCATCGATTTCGATGAGTTCTGGCAGAAAGACACAGACACAGAGCTGTATCATTTCATCGGCAAGGATATCCTGTATTTTCATGCACTATTCTGGCCGGCCATGCTGGAGAATTCAGGATATCGCACCCCCACGCAGATTTTTGCGCATGGCTTCCTCACCGTGAACGGCGAGAAAATGAGTAAATCACGCGGCACCTTTATTACTGCAGAAAGCTATTTGCAGCAGCAACTCAATCCGGAATGGCTGCGCTACTACTATGCTGCGAAACTCAACGGCACCCTGGAAGATATCGATCTCAACCTGGAAGATTTCACGGTGCGCGTGAATTCGGATTTGGTCGGCAAATACATCAATATCGCGAGCCGCTGTGCGGGCTTCATCACCAAACGCTTCAGCGGCAAGTTGGTGGCCGGTGATGATTATCGTTTGCTGCAACAAATGATTGATGAACGTTTTGCCACCTGGCAGCCGGGTGTCATCGAAAAAGCGTATGAAGAGCGGGATTTTTCCGCTGCAGTGCGACAGATCATGAAGCGCGCTGATGAAGTGAATGAACTGATTCATGAGCTGGCGCCATGGGATATCGCCAAAGATACGGCGTGCGATCAGGAGCTGCACCGCGTCTGTAGTTTAGGAATACAGCTGTTCTATTTGCTTTCGTGCTATCTGAAACCGATTCTGCCTGCCACAGCCAAACAAATCGAACATTTCCTCAATTGTGAATCACTTAACTGGCCCAAGCAAAAAGCCGGACAAGCCTTATCCAGCGTCCTGCTGCCTGCCGGCCATACGATCAACGCCTACCAGCACCTCATGACGCGTATTGATTCCAAGCAAATTGAAGCCCTGATCGAGGCCAATAAACAGACCATCGCCCCAAGCGCGGATTCCCATTCGCCTGTAAGACATTCACAAGCGCAACAGCATATACAGCAGCGTGCGATTGCACCCATCGCGGAAACCATCTCGATCGACGATTTCGGCAAAATCGATTTACGTATCGCGCGTATAGTCGATGCCGAACATGTCGCAGGAGCGGAGAAACTGCTGAAACTCACCCTGGATATTGGCACGGAGCAACGCACGGTATTTGCCGGCATTAAATCCGCTTACGATCCAGAGCAGCTCAAAGGGCGCCTCACTGTGATGGTCGCCAACCTGGCCCCCCGCAAAATGAAATTTGGCCTGTCGGAAGGCATGGTGCTCGCAGCAAGCGATGGAAGTGGCGGGGGAGGGTTGTATATCCTTTCTCCCGATGACGGTGCGCAGCCCGGCATGCGAGTGAAGTAAATTGACACAATGGGTAATATAAAATCATTCAACTCGATAGTTATAAGTGAGTTGTCTTCAGAAAAAAGAAAAAATATAAGGTGAGATGAAATGAAGATGAGAGCAACAAGCCTCAGAATTTTTCTAAAAGTAATTCTATTGAATGTAACTATTTTATATTCTAGCTATTTATTTTCTGCAGTCCATTTAATAGCTGAGTCTGGTCAGTCTGCTGCGGGTTTCACATCTGAATATACCTATAATAATCTAATGACTCCCGTTATAGGGTCTTCAGGTCATGTTGCATTTACTGGTGATGCAATTGGCAGAAATAAGTTAAATGCTGTTTGGTCTGGCCTGCCTGGGCAATTAAAAGTAATTATAAAAGAAAACGATTCGGTGCCTGGATTTCCAGACAATGTATTTTTTTCCAGTGCATTATCTACCAATACGATCGGTAGCCGAATCTTCGCAATGCAGGCAGAAAGAATTATAGTGACAGAATCAGGGCATGTAGGTTTTATAGCGGAATTAAAAGAATTTGGAGCCATCAGTCAAGATTATCCATTTGGGGTGGTTGCTTACGTCGGCGGAAAAATATACGGGATACTGCGTAATGGGGACCAAGCTCCAGGTTTCTCGCAGGAATACTCTATTAGAGGCATCACAAATCTTGCTTTTACCGATGCCGGCATGGTTATTCAAGCAGTAGTCGCAGATCGCAATAGTAACCAAAGTGAACGAATGGGTATATGGTTCTGGAATTTTGAAACACTGGAATTAATTCCTTCGCCTGTAGCGAATTGTAGTTATATATTGTTATCAACCGCGATAAGTTCAGTAAATATTAATCAATCTGGAAAAGTTGCTTTTAGTTCAGGCTTGGGGGGAGCTTTGTGCCCATCTGAAACTTTTGGTATTTTCAAATGGGATCAAAAGAAAACCCAGATGATACTGGCTGGTGGCGACCCTGTACCAGGTATGGCAGATACAACATTTCATTTGGATCTCGACAACCGAGGCCTGAATATATTTGCCATTAACGCAAATATACTTTCATTCAATGATCAAGGGGAAATAAGTTTTCCTGCAATTTTGCGTAATGCTGCTAATGGTTCCGCAAAAAAAAGTCTATGGGTAGCAGATAGTTCAGGTGCAATTAAATTACTATCCCTGGAAGGAGAGTTTCTTGCTGAAGATGTGAATAATACGTTCTTATTACCATTCACTGAGGCGAGCTTACCATTAATAGCGAGCAATGGATTATCAATAGTGCCGGTTAAAACAGATTCTTCTATAGCGATCTTAACTGGAGCGCCCAGACCATCCCAGCCTTATGCAAATATTAATGAAGCTGGTGTTTCTCAACTTTCTACTGTGTTACAGCTTGCAGATCAGCCGCCTGGCTTTGGTGACACCTGGTTCTTCAGCGCTTTCTCAAGCATAGCAATGAATAAAGCTGGGCAGTTTGCTTTGAGTGGAACTGTTGTAGATGCAGACGATACTTCCATAGATGTATATGGATCTCCCAGTAGCCGAAAGTTTGGAATCTGGCGTGGAACCAGCAAATCAGATCTTGAACTGGTTGCATATGATGGAATGCCGTTTTTCGTCAAGGGCGAAGAAATGGGTTTATATTTTCTGATTCAGAGATTTGTTAATGGCACTGCTGGGAGCGTGATTACATTCAGCGAATCCCAAATTCTTCATAGTTCAACAGAAGGTGGGCGTGCAACGCAGTTAAATGATAGTGGCCAAATAGTCTTCGGAGGATCTTTCGAGGCTCCTGGTGGAGATTTCCGTAGAGGTATCTTTTTAGCTGAAGGCAAAAACAATCAGGAGGAAAGAGTCTTTGCGCTTGCCGAGCAAGTATTTCCTGATCTTTTTTCTCCAGCAAATGGTGTCAATCAGACTGCAGAAGGATTTCTCTTTCGTTTTTATCCTGCCACCAACACTTATCTAGGCATAAAGAATGAAACAGTTTTTGTAGCTGGAGAACGGTTCGGATCAGGTATTATCGAAGTAGGTCCACTAGAAAATGTGATTGTATTTCTTGAAGCGCAGTAGGGTAATGAATGGACTCCTTTTGCCTTGCTTGAAAAACAGGAAGAGTCCATATATGGATAAGCTTGAGTTATCAGTCTTGATAGAGTTTTAATTACAAATTAGATCCAAATTACCGCAGGCGGTAGCTTAAAACTTCAATTGACCGGATTAACCCGAATATTTCATAAATTGGCACGTGTCCTCACTTGCCTTTTGATTCATAAGAAAGATTTTGTTCAGTCGGGTGTATGAATCACTACGCCCCTCCTTCTCAAAACTTCCCTATTAATTAAAATCCTGCGTGATCATCACGCGAATTTATGAAATATTCGGGTTAAATAGGTGGCATCGTATGAATCAATTCATTGATATTGAATGAAAATAGGCAATATGAGCAATGCGCGCTACATACTGAATCGGTGTTTATCCATTGTCGTTCCTTGTTTTAATGAAGGTGACGGTTTGGATGCCTTTTTCGGGAGACTGGAGTCGGTTTTGGTCAAACTCGGAAGGTATGATTATGAAATTGTCTGTATCGATGACGGCAGTCGCGATAACACGCTGGAAGTGCTATGCCAACATGCAGCACGCAATCCACGTATTGTGGTTTTGGAGTTGTCACGCAATTTTGGCAAGGAGGCTGCACTGACTGCGGGTATTGATGCCGCAAGAGGAGATGCGGTCATTCCTTTAGATGCTGATTTACAGCATCCCCCTGAGTTGATCGTGGAAATGGTGAGACAGTGGGAGAGTGGGAGTGATGTAGTATTGGCACGACGCAAGTCACGAGAAATGGATCATCTTGTGCAACAACTCGTAACCCATTGGTTCTACCGGCTGCATAATAGGATAGCTGAGTGCACGATTCCTCGAGATGTTGGCGATTTCCGTTTAATGGATAAACGGGTTGTCGAAGCGCTAAAGCGCTTGCCTGAGCGCAGGCGCTTTATGAAAGGTCTATTCGCCTGGGTGGGATTTAGGCAGAGTGTGGTTGAGTTTGCCGTTGAGCCACGTAAAGCGGGGAAGTCGTCTTTTAATGCGCGTCGTTTATGGGCGTTGGCGCTGGAAGGCATTACCAGTTTTAGTACGGTTCCGCTGTCGGTATGGATATATATCGGCTTTACTGTGGCAACGCTTGCATTAATTTATGGTTGCTGGATCATCATTAAAACCCTCGCATTTGGAATTGACGTGCCTGGCTATGCCTCATTGCTAACGGCAATACTCTTTCTCGGCGGCATCCAACTGATGGGAATTGGTGTATTGGGTGAATATATCGGACGAATTTACAGTGAGAGTAAGCAGCGACCGGTGTATATCATCAGACAGCGTTATGGCGGGGGGAACGAGGATGCTTAACCGGGAAACTGGACGGCAACTTACTGGCTTTTCTCTGATTGGCGTGGCGAATACGTTGATCCACCTGATGATGGTCACTGGATTGGTTGAATTGCTTTCCGTTCATGCCGTAGCCGCTAATGGTATGGCATTTATCACTGCTAATCTTTTTTCTTTCTGGGTGAATAGCCGTTGGTCATTTCGGGCTGCGGTCACTCGCCAACGTTATATGCGTTTCTTAGCCGTATCCTTGTTGGGATTAACTGTTTCATTACTTGCTAGTACAGTAGCTGAAGCTTTGAACTGGCATTATCTGGCGGGAGTCGCGTTGTTATTTTGCATCATGCCGTTATTGACTTTTTTTTCCCATAAGTTCTGGACGTATGCAAAATAAAAAGAATCCTTCATTAACTTTTTCTAATCAGAGTAACCAGATTTCTTTTACGATTACTTTCTCCTGATTGTTTTCACCCATGCTTTCTATTCTTTTCCTTGCAACTGTGAATCGTCGCTCGCGTAATGCAACGGCTCGCGCGGGGATGACTTGCGGTAAGTATTACCTGAAGATGACTTCCTTTTCTTCCGAGAACCACCATCGCACTCCGTCATGGGCATAGAGTTTGTATTTCTCGCCGGCAGCCGGACGAATGAGCCTTTCCTCGAATTGCCGGGCGCCTATGAAAAACGCGTGCCCCGGGAAATAAACACCAGCAGCTAGTTGGTCTGAGCCAATGATGTTCCAGCGCAACACGCCCTTGTCGAAGATGACCTCGCCGTTGAGCGTCGGCGGTGGGTCAAAGGAGATGCAGCGGTGCGCAAGCTCTTCGCGCGTAAGCGGCTGACCATCGGAGTCGAATAGCAGATTGTTAGCGTCCTTCCACTGCAATGCTTCGAAGCAGTCGGCAGTGACTTCACGTAGGCGTGGGTCATGCTTCTTCAGTGCAACGATCATGCTGCCCATTGGGTAGTTTTCTGGGAGGTAAATTGCTGTTGGAAAAGGTTCGTGCTCAAGGATTGTCCGGGTGATCCGGTATTCGAGAGAGTCTTGAGCACGTGTGTCGTAAAGGTGTGTCTGGTAGAGTGAGGTGGCGAGGCTTGCAATGATTATGGTGCCCACTGCAGTTGATGCCAGCGGGTGGCCATGAAGATGCTCAAGGAATCTCCAGCGGGCCAGGCTGAGCGTAACGGTAGCTGCCAGTGCAAAGTCGCTGGCGATGAAAAGGCGGTCACCGTGCAGTTCCGGATG
This sequence comes from Nitrosomonas sp. Nm132, assembly GCF_900100485.1. Classification (GTDB taxonomy): domain Bacteria; phylum Pseudomonadota; class Gammaproteobacteria; order Burkholderiales; family Nitrosomonadaceae; genus Nitrosomonas. Next base: position 12,839 of record NZ_FNDH01000028.1, read on the forward strand.
GCTGAAGCCATGGGGAGCGGCGAGGGCCGGCGCAGCCAACATCGCCGCGATCGTAAGGCCGGCAAGTGACGTCTGCGGACTGAGAAATAGCGTGCATACTAGCGCGAGGAGTAGCAGTCCCCGGTTGCTCGCATACCACTTTAAGAAACCGGGAAGCGTTTCGAGAATCGTAGCGAGTCCTTGGCTCAGTCCATTCCCGGCTGCCCGGCCACCCATTAGTTCTCCGAGCATATAGCCACGATAGGCTAGGTAGGCGAGGCCTGCGAAGATAGCAGTGGCAAGAATTTTTCCTGCCAGCCGTCGGTCACTGATAAACACGATGAGGCTGATCGGCAGAATGGCCACAAGGATTTCCTTTGAGAGCAGAGCCAAGAGCATCAGTGCTACTGCAATCAAGTAAGCGGCGGATCGCTGGGTTCTGCTGTAGTAGCTGAGGGCGAGGAGTGAGGCCGTGCCGAAAATGCCGCCTAGCAGGTAGTGTGCTGTATAGAACCGACTGAGAAGTGTTCCAGTCGAAGCGACGGACAGAAGCATGACGACGAACAAGATGATGTAGCGCTCGGAAAGCTTGAAGTGCGAGCGAAGAAAAGCCGAACAGATGAGAATCCACGAACCGAGAAGGACGACCAGGGTATTGAGAAAGGCATCCGGCGAAAAGGGGGAGATTGCCTGTACCAGGGAGTAGAAGGGTACGGTCAGCGGGGTCAGGTGGGCAGCTGAGAGTTGTTGATAGATTGCTGGGACATACAGGAAGCGATGCCATTCCCAAGTTGATGCGAGGTAGATTATGTAGGCATCATCCGATTCGAAGTGAGGGGAGCGTATGACCAGCCAGTAACAGAAGAGCAGCAGTAGTGTTACCGCAGAAGCTGGAAGGAATTTCATATGAGTGACTCCGGCGATGGTTTCGAGCTTGGTGGGCGGGAAGGTTTGTTCACGATCGAGGCTTGCCAGTGACGCTGGTCAGATTCAGGGAATCGGAGTGCTTTTTACATTTTTCAGGCAGGGAAGACGGCGCGATTTTTGTGTTGAGATCTTCACTTTTACACTCCTTTTTTAAAAAACTGAAACTTTTATAAATATGCCTGATTCTACTTTGATCCAAATTGGCGAGATCAGATATTAAATCAGCTCGCTTCAGAAAGTTTTTGTACAAGAAATTTGTGGTAAGAATCAAGATACAAACGTAACCATTCTGATAGTAAGAGTGTTGATTGATTGATTGATTGATTGAAATTTTTATCATGTTGCTACCAGAGTTTCGAATTTATTGGCTAAGTCCTGCAGTACAACAAGCATGCTATGCTTTCTGGAGCTAAATTTCGTTCAATTTTAGGGGACGTGTACAGTTAACCCGAATATTTCATTTTTGCTGTTTTCTATTCTTAGCAGCCGTGATCATCCATTACCCAGCAACAATCATGATACTCCTCTGTCAAAGCTGGCATGAATGAAGATCTCTATGAACAAGCTTAAGATGCCTTTGCGAACCAGGCGATGCTTGCCTCAGCAACCCAAACCAGTAAACCGGATTGTCCTGCTGGGTGCCAGTAATTTGACTTTGTCTTTGCGTCTAGTCATTCGGCAAATTCAATATCACTGCGGTGGGCCCAGTGAGGTGTTGGCTGCTGTGGGTCATGGGCGTTCCTATGGTCAGAACAGTCAGGTGCTGATCCGCGAATTGCCGGGCATTATTGCCAGCAGTTTGTGGTCACAGCTCGATTCAGGCGATGCCCAGCCTACTTATGCTTTTCTGACGGATATCGGCAATGATATTCTCTATGAATGCCTGCCTGCGCAGATCCTGCAATGGGTGGCCTGGTGTGTCGATCAGTTACAGAAACAGTCAGCGCAGATTGTCATGACGAATCTGCCGATTGCATCGATTGCATCACTGTCAGAATGGCGTTATCAGTTTTTCCGAAATCTGTTTTATCCCTCTTGCCAGCTTTCCCGATGTGAAGCTATTGAGCGGGCGAGAGCAGTTCATCAGGGCTTGATCGAGCTGGCAGCGCGTAAGCAATTTGAGCTTTGTGAACAGAATCCGCAATGGATGAGTGCAGACGGCATTCATTATGCCTACTGGAAACGAGACGCGTTATATCGTGATATTTTTGAGCATTTTGGCACGGTTCCTGATCAGCCGGGTTTTGCTAAGGGCAAGCAGTCATTTTCTCAATCCTGGCAGCAACGCCCACGATTTGCCTACAAGAAAGTGTGGGGAAAGGAGAAATACACTCCGCAACCCAGTGGATTATTAGCTGACAACACGATGGTTTCCTTGTACTGATCGGATGAAGGCTATTTCTCCATTATTCCCGATGTATTTTTTGCTGACCTGACTTGCGCTATCCGACGTACACCTGAAGCGTAGAGTGAGGTGAGCCATGAACCTCAACAAGCAAGGATAGCGAAAGCGCCGATACAATGACAAATATCTAGCTTTATTCGTTAAGGATCAGGCAGCCACCACAACTCATTGACTGACACGTAATAGCAGAACCAGCCGAGACTGAATTGACAATCGGATACATATTGGCTGCTAAGTAGCTACAGGTGATATTCAGCCAGTTTTTTAATATAGCACCAGAGTACAATGGAATCTCCGGGGGGGTGTGTAATGATAGTTAACCCGAATATTTCATAAATTGGCACGTGCCCTCACTTATCTTTTGATTAATAAGAAAGATTTTGCTCAGTCGGGTGTATGAATCACTACACCCCTCCTTCTCAAAACTTCCCTATTAATCAAAATTCTGCGTGATCATCACGCGAATTTATGAAATATTCGGGTTAAATACAATTTTACCCCTTGATTGCTTGTCAGTCACTTTTGACTGATACCAGATCTTTAGTACATTGCAATAATGCAAAATAAGTTGGTTATTTTTCCTAGGCTCATTCAGACGCAGTTGGCTAGCCGGCGCACGATGCTCCGGGTAATCAGCTGTAGTGCCTGTGCGCCTGGGTACCTTTTTTGCTTGCCTCTTCTTCTACTGGCTTTACTGCTGATGCGGATCGCGCCCGCGCATGCCGATGAACTATTAATTGAGCGCGGGCTGAGTGGTGCGGTAATCAACAAGCGGATGGCGGCGGTGACCGATGTCACTGCGCGTACGCCTTGGCCACAGATGCTGGCTGAGTCGCAGCGCTTCACACCCGCAAGCGGGCGCAGCGGGGCTGGCCTGGAGTCAGGCGCGCATTGGCTGAAACTGGATTTCCACCGCGCTGAGGCTGAGCGCGGCACACCCTGGTGGTTGGTGGTGGAGCCGCTCAATCTCTATGATCTGCGCTTGTACCGCCGCAATGCCCACGGAGAATTCGAGGAGCTTGTCTCCGGCGAGCGCGTGTCCTTCGCGGCGGGCCGGGAACGCGAATGGCGCCAATATGCTTTTACTTTACCTGAGCATGGGCCAGTCTATCTGCGTGCTTATGATCCGGGCGGTGCAAGCTTTCCAGTAGCGCTGTGGCACCAGGACGATCTGGAGCACCATGAGCGCCTGGGGGAGTTGTTGCTGGGCAGTATCTATGGTGCGCTGCTGGCCATGTGCTTTTACAACTTTTTTCTGGCGCTGAGTCTGCGCGACCCGGCTTATGGCTGGTATGTTGCAACCACCTTGGCGCTGGGCGTTTTCCTGACCTATTTGCATGGCCACGCAGCTCAATGGTGGTGGCGTGACTGGCCGCAGTGGGTAGCCATGGGGCGGGTGGTGCTGCCCAGCCTCTGGGGGCTGGCGCTGGCGGGTTTTATAATGAGCTTCTTCCGTACCCGAATCTATTTGCCTGGCGCACACCGATTGCTGCAGGTCATTGTGCTGAGCTATCTGTTCATCATTGCCATGCGTCTGGCTGGCGCACATGCGCTACCGTCCCTGATGCTGACTATTCAATCGTTGCCAGCCGTGGGTTTGGTATTTTATATCGCGATCAGGCGTTGGCATCAGGGCATGGTGGGGGCGCGCTATTTCCTGTCTGCCTACGGTATCGTGATGGTGGGTACGGTCATTTTCCTGTTGCGCATCTGCGGGCTGTTGATGCCGAGTCCCCTAACCGAGTTGGCCATGCCGGTGACGGCCACGCTGGAGAGCCTGGTGTTTTCGCTGGCGCTGGCGGGACGCATTAAGAATCTACGCCATGCCAGCGAGGTGGCTTTTATCGATGAACTGACCGGGCTGCCCAACCGTCGCGCACTCGAGCAGCGCTTCAAGCTGTATGCCGACAGCAAGGCCGACCAGGGCTTCAGCCTGCTGACCGTGGATTTGGATAAATTCAAGCCGGTCAACGACCTCTGGGGTCATGCCGAAGGCGATCAGGTGCTGCGCGCGCTGGCCCAGCGCATGCAGTCTTGTGTGCGGCATGAGGATCTGGTGGCGCGCGTAGGCGGTGACGAATTCGTCGTGCTGCTTTCGCCCTCAGCCAGCAAGGGCATGGTCTCGACTGTGGTTAATCGCCTGCTGGAGGTGACGCGCGCGCCAGTCCACATTAGCGGGCGCAGCCATAGTCTATCCGCTAGCGTAGGATTGGCGCACTATCCCAATCATGGCTGCAGCCTGGCCGAGTTGAGCCGCCATGCGGATATGGCCATGTACGAGGCCAAGCGGGCTGGAGGAGACACCTGGCGTGCTGCGACAGGGACGATCAGAAACTAGACCGAGTGCAGTTATTGGGACATACAGTAGATTTATTAACGAAACTTCATTCTCACAGATTCTCAAGTGGATCATGAAAGCATGAGCTTGCCGGGAGGCGCTCAATTTTGATCGTTATTTGTTTATAGAGCAAAAATGTAGCAAAAGCTATGGGGTTTCGTACAATGGTAACTAAATACGATTTTATTTTTTGCTGCCGTAACAACAAAAGGGACACCGGCTACCATGATCCATGAGACCCCTTTGCCATCCTTGACCTTTGCCAGAGTCGCTATCAACCGCGCCTATCTTTACGATGAGGCAGAGTGCCTCAATACCCTGCTTTCCCTCGCCACGCTCGATGAGCGCAAGCAGGCCCAAGTGGAGGCGCTGGCGCGGCAGCTGGTGAACCAGGTGCGTGGCATGGAATGGGCACGGAACGGGATTGATGCCTTGCTGCATGAGTATGATCTCAGTACTCAGGAAGGCGTGCTGCTGATGTCTTTGGCCGAGGCGCTGCTGCGCATTCCCGATGCTGCAACCGCTGACCGGCTGATTCAAGATAAGCTTTCTAGCGCCGAATGGGATCGTCATCTTGGCCATAGCTCCTCATTCTTTGCCAACGCTTCCACTTGGGGATTGCTGTTGACAGGTAAGATCGTCAAACTTGAAGCATCTTCATCACTATTCAACCGCCTCATCAGCCGCAGTGGCGAGCCTGTAATCCGCATGGTGATCAAGCAGGCGATGCGCCTGATCGGCCATCAGTTCGTCATGGGCGGTACCCTTGATGAAGCGCTTAAGCATAGCAGGGATGATGAAAACAGACGCTATCGCTATTCCTTTGACATGCTCGGCGAAGCGGCGCTTACCGCTGCCGATGCGGCGCGCTATTTCGCTGATTATTACCATGCCATCATCGCCCTTGGCGAGCAGACCGGCCAGGGTGAGCTGTTTGACCACCCTGGCATTTCGGTGAAACTTTCTGCGCTCCACCCTCGTTATGAATACGCCAACCGGCAGCGCGTCCTTGACGAGCTGTCACCGCGTTTGCTGGAACTGGCGCTTGCCGCCAAGGCCGTCAACATTAGCATGACCATCGATGCCGAAGAGGTCGAGCGGCTCGACCTGTCGCTCGACCTGTTTGAAACCGTATACCGCAACGACAAGCTCACAGGCTGGAGTGGCTTCGGCTTGGCGGTGCAAGCCTATCAGAAACGAGCCATCCATGTGATCGACTGGCTGGCGCAACTGGCCAGCGAGTGCAAACGCCCGATTCCGGTCCGCCTCGTTAAAGGGGCCTACTGGGATGCCGAGATCAAACAGGCCCAGGAGCGTGGTCTCGACGGTTATCCAGTGTTTACCCGCAAGCTGGCGACCGATGTTTCCTACCTCGCTTGCGCTCGCCGGCTTCTCGATCGTGGTGATCTCTTTTATCCTCAATTCGCTACTCACAACGCCCGTGCCGTTGCTACCCTCATTGTCATGGCCGGCTCGCATCCCTTCGAGTTTCAGCGCTTGCATGGCATGGGCGAAGCACTCTATGCCGCTGCATTCGATGAGCACCCGCAGTTCAATTGCCGTGTCTACGCACCTGTCGGCAACTATAAAGAGCTGCTCCCCTACCTAGTGCGGCGGTTGCTGGAGAATGGCGCCAACAGCTCTTTCGTCAACCGGATCGCCAATGAGCAGATTACCGTCGAAGAGATTATCGCCGATCCTGTGAGTGGACTTGCGCGCTACCCGCAGTGTATTTCTACGCCACGCCATCTCTACGGGAAAGAGCGGCTTAACGCCAGCGGCATCAATCTTGCCGAGGCTGAAGCGCAAATGCAGCTTGACCAGGCATTGGAAAAAGCATGCAGGCAGTTGTGGCATGCCGCGCCGATAGTCGATGGCTATATCCTCGCAGGCAGAGCGCAAAACATCCTCAATCCCGCCGATCACAACGATGTCGTCGGCGAAGCGGCGCTTGCCGATAGCAGCGCGGTTGACAGAGCGCTCAGTATTGCACACGACGCTGCTTTCGAATGGGCCAGCAGCAGCGCCAGCGAACGCGCTGCCTTGCTGGAGCGAGCTGCCGATCTGTTTGAAGAACAACGCGCCGAGTTGATGTCACTTATCATTCGCGAGGGCGGACGCACCCTTCATGATGCACTTAGTGAAGTGCGCGAGGCCATCGACTTTTGTCGTTACTACGCTGACCAGGCGCGCCGCTATTTTGATCATGCCATCACACTGCCCGGTGTCACGGGAGAAAGCAATCAATTGCGATTGGCTGGGCGTGGTGTGTTCATCTGCATCAGCCCATGGAATTTTCCGATATCTATTTTCACCGGCCAGATCGCTGCCGCACTGGCTGCCGGCAACAGCGTTATTGCCAAACCGGCGGCACTCTCGCCTTTATGCGCTGCGCACGTGGTGGGCCTGCTGCATAAGGCCGGCATCCCTGGAGAGGTGCTGCACTTCATTCCCGGCAGCGGCAGCGAAATCGGCATGCAGCTGGTGAGTGATGCCCGCATTGCAGGTATCGCCTTTACCGGTTCCACCAGCACCGCCAGACAAATCAACCAGGTCCTTTCCCAAGGTGAGCGCATCCTTCCTTTTATTGCTGAAACCGGCGGCCAGAACTGCATGATTGTCGACAGTTCGGCACTGCCAGAACAGGTGGTGAAAGATGTCATTGCTTCTGCTTTCAACAGCGCCGGGCAACGCTGTTCGGCGCTGCGCGTGCTGTTTCTGCAGCAGGAAGTCGCAGCGCAGATCATGGAAATGCTCGGTGGTGCCATGGATGAGCTGCGTATCGGCAATCCCATGCGCCTCAGCACTGACATTGGTCCCATCATCAGCCTTTCTGCCTGCGCCGGACTGCAACAACACAGCGAGCGGATGAACAGCGAAGCGCGCCTGATCAAGACCATGCCACTCCCACAAGGAAACGAACAGGGCAGCTATTTCGCCCCGCGCGTTTACCAGATCGAAAAGCTCAGTCAACTCCAGCATGAAGTGTTTGGCCCTATTCTGCACATTATTCAATATCAAGCCAGCCGGTTGAATGAAGTGGTCGATGCCATCAACCACAGCGGCTACGGCCTCACGCTTGGTATCCACAGTCGCATCAACACCACCATCGACTACATCGCCCGCCATGCCCGCTGCGGCAATATCTACGTCAACCGCAACATCATCGGCGCCATCGTCGGCTCACAACCTTTCGGCGGCGAAGGATTCTCCGGCACCGGCCCCAAGGCCGGTGGTCCGCACTATCTGCAACGCTTTGCAACTGAGCGGGTAGTCACCATCAATACAGCAGCGGTAGGAGGCAATGTGACGCTATTGTCGCTGGGGGGTGCAGATATCCGCTCAACAAAAGATTGAAATCTCCCTTAGAGCCAGCGAAGGTATCTAGGGTGCGTTCCGATTTAGGTTCGATGGATGTGTGTGGGTGAGACCGCTACGTACCCGATCGCACGGTTTTCTGGCTACCTGGCAAGGCTAATGCGGCTGGCGCTAAAGATTCCTTGATCGCGTATCAGTACTTTTAACCCGAATATTTCATAAATTCGCGTGATGATCACGCAGGATTTTGATTAATAGGGAAGTTTTGAGAAGGAGGGGTGTAGTGATTCATACACCCGACTGAGCGAAATCTTTCTTATTAATCAAAAGACAAGTGAGGGCACGTGTCAATTTGTGAAATATTCGGGTTTAAGCTCGCATGAAGCTTGAGTACATAATTTTGTAAAAATGGTTGTTTATATTTCCTGTGTTTCAATATCAATACATCAGCCATAGAGTCGAGATTGGATAATATCACTACCAACCCTATAAAAACTGGATCAACGCACTGTTGGTAACGCAGTATCTATCATGCGAAATAGCCAAATTATCTACCATGCCGGTTGACATACCGGTCACTTACTCATAACCACCAAAGCTTTGGGCTAATCAGATAATGATTTATTCTTCCGTGAAAACCGATCGCTCATTTCAACAAAATGGAACGCTCATTGATATTCCTTCACCCAAAAAGGTGTCAATTATTTTCAATCCTATCTCCAGCGCGGGCAATACAGAAACGCTAGCCTATGAATTTGGGAAATTCCTGACTCATCATGGCATTGATGTGGAAGCCTGCGAATCAGAGAAAAAGATGAAATCTTACAAGCGCATCGCGGCTGACATTGCTATGCGTGATCTGTTGGTGGTGGTCGGAGGCGATGGAACAGTCAGAAAACTGTTGCCTTTACTTAGTAAAACGGATACTCCCGTTTACGTGGTTCCCGGTGGAAATGAATCGCTATTTGCGCGCTCGTATGGGATGAGTGCAAATGCAGAGGACCTGCTCCAAGCGGTCGTTCACGGGAAATGTCTGGAACAGTTTTATGGTCTGATCAGCGGCAACGGGATCCAGGGAGGGAAGCCTTTTTTCATTATGGCCTCGATGGGGTTCGATTCACTGACAATCAAGCAGATTGGTAAACGAAAAGGGCCGATCAATGATTCGACTTATGTTTGGTGCGGGTTAAGCGCTCTGGTTTCGCTGCACCATCCTACCGTGACAATTTCCATTGAGGGACAGACGGTCATTGATCACAAATCAGGATATATCATTGTGGCCAACAGCCCAGCTTATGCAAGAAATTTACAGCTTGTTCCTGGCGCTAGTCCATCTGTAAATGAGCTGGTCATTGGTTTTTTACCTGGGGCGCGACGCCAACATGAATTGATCAAAACATTGAGGATGCTTCAGCATAAGCCAGCAGGGCTTCCCTTGCAGTATTTTTCAGGAAGAAACATATCGCTTACCTTACACGCACCATCCTATCCTTTGCAGGTGGATGGTGATTATTTTCGTAACCGCGATATCGAGGCGGGCAGTACAATAAAATTTAGCATCAGCCCAAAGCCGATCCGAGTACTGATTCAACCGTGTCTGTATATGGCAACGTGACGGATGATGATGCTGAACAGGGGGGAGGATATGTTGATGGAGTCGATTTTAAATGGGCCGCAAGCAAAGACCGGCTATTCCTTGAGCTTGATATTGATCTGACCGTCGGTCACTTGAATGTCTTCAACGCCTTCCGAGAAAGATTTCCAGAATCCCGGATCGACCCCAAATTCACTGACCAGATCGATATTTTTCATGCCACCCAGCCAGGCATTTGGGATGGGAATGCCCATGATGCTGACGCCTTTGAGGACGATGACCGGTTTGTCATGCTGGTAGGCCATGCCGATGCCGGCATTTAAACGGAGTGTTTTACCACCCAGTACCGGAAAATCTTCTTCAAGTGGAATGAGCAGTTTTGCACTGACGAGATTATCAGCAAGATCAATGGCCAGTTTTTGTGCGAGATCAGTATTTTTTGCGAGTAGTGCATTCAGCTCGCGTTCAGTGAAATTGATTTCGTGTGGAGCATTTTCTTCGGAGTAATGTTCTGGTTTCAGGAATCCGTCTTTGTCGATTTCATCACTTTCTTTTTTATTCATAGGGCGCGATGAGAATTCAGGTTCATAACCGAGGGCATGCAGTTTGGCTTTGAGAGTCTCCTCTTCTTTGGTACTCAGTACTACCGGAGTAAATGACGTAGTGAAAATATAGGTTTTGAGTACCCAGTAGGTACTAGCTATGGTGATTACCATGGTGAGCAGAACGATCAGCAGTACATGGCCCCAGTGCATATGAGTCGTTCTTTTGTCGGTGTTTTCAGTAGGATTCATATTTGTGAGTAAGGATTAGCGTCGCCCGTCATACCACATCGATAACCATTTTTTGTCATGGAGCGATCGGTGGGGATGGAGAATAAGACGCACAAACTGTCCAAAGACTTCTCGTCCGCTATAGAGTTTAATTTTTCTTGCAGATGTTTCAAGTGGATGAGCTGTCAGAATCGTGAATTTGAGATGATGGGCTCGGCCCCACTTCTTGAGTTTCTGACTGAATTCAATTTCCTCAGCTGCATAGAGTTCCAGATTGAAGCCGCCTATTTCTCGGAATGCCCTGCTGCTACATACCATCAATGCACCTGCGGCCCAGCCAAATAAAACGGATAGTATGGTCCAAAGCTTTAATATTGCGCTTGCCCACCAAGGCAGGCCAGGCATTAGCAAGGTGCTGCCAGCACCGACATGCTTGCCTTCCTTGATTAACCGGAAGATATCAGCTAATAATCCTGTGCTCAGTAAACAATCTGCATCCAGAAATATCAGCCATTCTCCCGTGGCAGCCGTAGCCCCTGCGCTGCGAGCACGGGCAATATGGTTGATGGGCTCAAAAATGACGCGCGCACCTGCCTGTTTTGCCAGATGAGCCGTGTTGTCGGTAGAATTGTTATCGACCACGATGATTTCATGGGTGAAATCAACATCCCGGTTGGCGGCGATTGCTTCGATCACGGACTGTAAACATCGCCCAATCAAACGTTCTTCGTTGTAAGCTGGGATAATGAGCGAAATATGCATGAAAAATAGATTCTTGTCGATATAAGTGGATGTTCAGACCAGCTTGATAATATCAAGTTTTAACAATACATTTTTTTATTAAATTAATTCGCACAAAAGTTATGATTTGGAAACCCAATGTTACGGTTGCAGCCATTATCGAGCAAGATGGCAAATATCTCCTAGTGGAGGAAGATCAGCAGGATCTGGGCGTGCAACTCAATCAGCCTGCCGGCCATCTGGAACCTAATGAATCCATTATTCAGGCGAGCATCCGGGAAGTTCTGGAAGAAACGGCTTATACCTTTATTCCCCAATGGCTGGTGGGTATATATCACTGGCATTCTCCGGCCAGTGATACGACTTTTCTGCGTTTCGCACTGTCCGGTATGGTGACCGGCTTTGATCCGGATCGGACGCTAGATGACGGAATTTTGCGTGCCGCCTGGTTTGATCTGCATGAGATTCGTGGACGAAGAGCCTGCCATCGCAGCCCGCTCGTCATGCAATGCATCGAGGATTATTGGGTCGGAAAACGCTATCCTCTGGAAATTCTTACACATTACGATTGAGACCATGAAAAAACAGCGTGTCATAGTGGGGATGTCCGGTGGGGTAGATTCCTCTGTTGCCGCCTTATTATTGAAAGAACAGGGTTACGAGGTCATCGGTTTATTCATGAAGAACTGGGAGGACGATGATACCGATGAATACTGTTCTTCCCGTCAAGATTTCATTGATGCGGTATCCGTAGCTGATGTGATCGATATTCCACTTGAAGTCATCAATTTCTCAGCTGAGTATAAAGAACGCGTGTTCAATTTGTTTCTTGCCGAATATAAGGCCGGGCGAACACCTAATCCGGATGTATTATGCAATGCCGAAATCAAGTTTAAGGCTTTTCTCGATCATGCGATCACCCTCGGTGCAGATTTTATAGCCACGGGTCACTATGCGCAGGTACGTCGAGTCAATGATTCATATCAGTTATTAAAAGGCGAGGATGGCAACAAGGATCAGAGTTATTTTCTCTATCGTTTAAACCAGCAACAACTGGCAAAAGCGCTCTTTCCCATCGGCCATCTCTACAAGCGTGAGGTGCGTCAAATCGCACTTGCACACAAATTACCGAATTTTTCCAAAAAGGACAGCACCGGTATCTGTTTCATTGGAGAGCGACCCTTCCGCGAATTTCTCAATCGGTATTTACCCCATGAACCTGGAGAAATCCAGACGCCGGAAGGGAAGGTGGTCGGCAAACATATCGGTCTGATGTATTACACCATTGGACAACGGCAGGGGTTAGGTATTGGCGGAACCAAAGATGGCAATGAACAGCCGTGGTTTGTTGCAGGCAAGGATATCGCAAAAAATAGGCTGATTGTGGTGCAGGGACATGACCATCCGGCATTGCTCCGTTCCACATTATCAGCTACCGATCTATCCTGGATCAGTGGCAAGGCGCCCCATTGCAACTGGGTGTATGCAGCCAAAACCCGTTATCGCCAAACTGATGCGCCTTGTGCCATTGCGCACGTAGATCAAGGGAGCTGCCAGATTGACTTTGCCCAACCGCAATGGGCAGTGACACCGGGGCAGTCGGTCGTGGTCTATGAAAGTAAGGTGTGTCTCGGTGGGGGGGTGATTACTGGCAGCAAATGATCTGAGAGTTTGTTTTCACAATCCCTGTGTTCTGACGGTATTCAACTGGCGTAATCTCTTGGCGCCGTACTGATGAAGGATTCACGTTGTTCCAGTTTGTCAATCAGCTTTGTGAGATTGGGATAAGATTTGCGCCACTCAATCTGTGGGAAGCGAAAGGCTAAATAGCCCGTTGCGCAGCCTAGGGCAATATCAGCCAGTGTTATAGTTTTACCCTCGCACCAATCATTGCCGCCTAATTCCATTGCGGCGGCGGCCAAACCCAGATCAATTTTCTTGTGTTGGCGGACTATCCATTCCGGGCTTTGCTGGGTATCAGGGCGTTTGCGTTCCAGAAAGATAGTTGCAGTTGCATCACAAATACCGTCTGCGAGTGCTTCCCAACGCTTTACTCGCCAACGCGCGGATCCAGATTCAGGAATAAGGCGAGAAGCTGGAATAGCACCTTCCAAATCATCTAAATATTCTGCAATCACACGTGAATCAAACAGGGTTTTGCCATCATTCATGATCAGGACAGGTACTTTACCCAGCGGATTGTGATTGGCAACATGGGTATCGGTATTCCAGGGAATATCTACATCAAACTCATGTTTGATGTTTTTTTCAGCCAGAATAATACGGATTTTGCGTACATATGGGCAGGTCAATGATCCGATAAGCTTCATAATGCTACCTTTGGCAATGCTTGAAGCGCTGATTATACGTATCTGTGTCATTCATGGGTATAACGAGCTGTGATAAAATAACAATAAAAACAAGGACACAGAAAAAATGAGTTTTGCCCCTATTTACGCGCTTTCTCCTCTGGATGGTCGATATCACAATAAGGTTGCGGATTTGCGGCCCTATTTCAGTGAGTTTGCATTGATTCGCTATCGGGTACAGGTAGAAATTGAATGGCTTAAGGCATTAAGTAACGAACCGCTTATCGCTGAGGTACCTGCCTTTTCTGCTGCTACGATGGCACAACTGGATAATCTGGTAGAGAATTTTTCCATCGCTGATGCGGAGGCAGTTAAAGCGATCGAAATGCGTACCAATCACGATGTCAAAGCAGTTGAATACTGGCTGAAAGAGTCTCTGGCAGGAAATGCTGAAATTACCCGAGTAGCCGAATTCATTCATTTCGCATGCACTTCAGAGGATATCAATAATCTCTCGTATGGCATGATGCTTCAAGCCAGTCGAAATCAGGTAATGTTGCCGATGCTCAAAAAGATGATCGGCAGCCTTACGCAATGGGCACATCAACTGACGGATGTTCCCATGCTTGCACGTACGCATGGCCAACCTGCTACGCCCACGACGATGGGTAAGGAAATTGCCAATGTGGTGTATCGTCTGCAACGTGGTTATGAACAACTAGCGAAGGTAGCCATTCTAGGCAAAATCAATGGTGCAGTGGGCAATTACAATGCGCATACGATTGCTTACCCCGATCTTGACTGGGAAAAGTTCGCCCGGGATTTTGTTGAGAAACTAGATCTGGTTTTTAATCCCTACACTACCCAGATTGAGCCGCACGACACCATCGCTGAACTGTTTGATGCCTATGCGCGTGTCAATACGATATTGCTCGATATGGATCGCGATATCTGGGGATATATTTCGCTGGGTTATTTCAGGCAGAAAACCAAGGAAGGAGAAGTGGGGTCATCCACTATGCCGCACAAGGTGAATCCAATCGATTTTGAGAACTCGGAGGGTAATCTGGGGATAGCCAATGCGCTACTCAGGCATCTGAGTGATAAGCTGCCCGTATCTCGCTGGCAGCGCGATTTAACCGATTCTACGGTGCTGCGCAACATGGGCGTGGTCCTTGGTTATACGTTGTTAGCTTATGATTCCTGCATGAGAGGGCTGAGTAAATTAGAGATTAATTCCGCACGATTGCAGCAAGATTTACAGGATTCTTGGGAGGTACTGGCTGAACCTATTCAAACGGTCATGCGCCGTTATGGAGTAACTAATCCCTACGAGCAACTTAAAGCGCTGACGCGTGGGAAGGCGAATATTACTCAGGAAACCTTGCATCAATTCATTGCTAATCTTGCTATTCCTGAAGCTGATAAGAGGCGCCTGTTGGAATTAACTCCGCAGAATTACACAGGATTAGCAATAAGCCTGGCTGCAAAAATCGGCAGCCAGTGATCACTATTTTCCATGAGTACTTCAGTGTATTAGGAATGATGTTGTGGCAAATTTTCTTGTGATTAAGTGATTTTTTAATGTTTAAATGAGTTGAATGGGTTGATATTGGAATAACTATCCCAATATAACAAACCAAAAATGGGAGGTGAGTATGCAAGAATCAAATAAATCGCAATCAGATGAACAGGAGTTGATATCGGTGAGTGGTGAAATGAATGAATTTGAAGCTTCCAAAGATAAAAGCACTAATGAGACCGAACCACAAGTTGAGATAACGCCTAGTCTTGAACAATTATTGAAAGAAGCCGAATTAAGAGCGGCTGAGCATCACGATGCTTGGCTGCGTGCTAAAGCTGAAGCTGAAAATATCCGTAAGCGTGCTCAGTCAGATATTGCTAATGCGCATAAATATGCAATTGAAAAATTCTCTACTGAATTGTTGGCAGTCATGGACAGTCTTGATGCCGCGCTGGCAGTCGAGAATGCTACTCTGGAAAATTTTAAAAGTGGCGTAGAGTTGACACAAAAGCAGCTGATTGCTGTTTTCGAGAAATTTAATATTAAAGTCGTCAATCCAGAGGGTGAGAAATTCGATCCTCATCAGCATCAGGCGATGTGTATGGTGGAATCAGATCTTCCTCCGAATACGGTTACGCAGGTATTGCAGCGGGGATATATGCTGCATGATCGGGTAATTCGTCCGGCGATGGTAGCGGTTTCAAAAGCCAAAGAGACTTGAAATTTCAGCAGGAATCTCCACTTCCAGATATTAGATAAATTCTTAGTTTTAACCTTTTAAAGGATCGAGCAAGTATGTCAAAAATAATCGGTATCGACTTGGGTACTACCAATTCTTGTGTAGCAGTAATGGAGAATGGTAAACCCAAAGTCATTGAAAATTCGGAAGGCGCGCGGACAACCCCTTCTATCGTAGCGTACACGGATGAGAGTGAAATCTTGGTAGGTGCTTCTGCTAAACGGCAAGCTGTGACCAATCCAAAGAATACCTTGTTTGCTGTCAAACGGCTTATTGGCCGCCGCTTTGACGAAGATATGGTGCAGAAAGATATTAAGATGGTGCCTTACAGTATTGTTCGTGCGGACAATAATGATGCCTGGGTGGAAGTGCGTGGAAGAAAAATTGCGCCTCCTGAGATTTCAGCACAAGTGCTGATAAAAATGAAGAAAACTGCTGAGGATTACCTGGGAGAGCCGGTAACGGAGGCAGTGATTACGGTGCCTGCCTACTTTAATGATTCGCAACGTCAGGCGACCAAGGATGCAGGCCGGATTGCTGGGTTGGAAGTCAAGCGCATTATCAACGAGCCAACTGCTGCTGCGCTGGCTTTTGGAATGGATAAAAAAGAAGGCGATCGCAAGATTGCGGTATACGATTTGGGTGGTGGTACTTTCGATATTTCCATTATCGAAATTGCAGAAGTGGAAGGAGAACATCAATTTGAGGTGCTTGCTACCAATGGGGATACATTTCTGGGGGGGGAGGATTTTGACTCGCGTGTAATCGAGTATCTGGTCGATGAATTCAAGAAAGAAAGTGGTATCGACCTGAAAAAAGACATGCTTGCGCTGCAACGTTTGAAAGACGCGGCGGAGAAAGCCAAAATTGAGCTGTCGTCTAGTCAGCAGACAGAAGTCAATCTACCTTATATTACGGCGGATGCTTCGGGGCCGAAGCATCTCGCCGTAAAGATTACTCGTGCCAAATTGGAAAGTCTGGTTGAAGAATTGATTGAACGGACGATTGAACCATGTCGCACAGCGATCAAGGATGCAGGCTTAGCCTTTTCCGATATTAATGATGTCATTCTGGTGGGTGGGCAAACCCGTATGCCCAAAGTACAGGACAAAGTCAAAGAGATTTTCGGCAAGGAACCGCGCAAAGATGTCAACCCCGATGAAGCTGTTGCGATCGGAGCGGCTATTCAGGGTGGCGTCTTGAAAGGTGATGTCAAAGATGTATTGTTATTGGATGTGACGCCCTTGTCGCTGGGCATTGAAACCTTGGGTGGTGTCATGACTAAGCTGATCCAAAAGAATACGACTATCCCGACCAAAGCGCAGCAGGTGTTTTCAACGGCGGATGATAATCAGACCGCAGTGACCATCCATGTGTTGCAAGGTGAACGGGAAATGGCGTCTGGTAATAAAAGCTTGGGGCAATTTAACCTGACAGATATTCCGTCTGCACCCCGTGGCATGCCGCAAATTGAGGTAACTTTTGATATTGATGCAAACGGTATATTGCATGTGTCAGCTAAAGACAAAGCGACCGGTAAGGAAAATAAGATCAAGATCCAGGCAAGCTCAGGTTTGGCGGAAGATGAAATTCAACGCATGGTCAAGGATGCTGAAGCCCATGCTGAAGAAGATAAGAAAGCGCTGGAGCTTGTCAATAGCCGCAATCAATGTGATGCCATGATTCACTCAATCAGAAAATCATTGGCAGAATATGGCGATAAACTGGCGGCAGATGAAAAAGCAAAAATAGAAGCTGCGCTGAAAGATGCGGAAGAGGCCCTTAAATCGAATGACAAGGATACGATTGAGGCAAAAACTCAGGCACTGACCGAAGCTTCCCAAAAACTGGCAGAAAAGATTTATTCACAGGAACAGACGCAATCAGCGCAATCGAGTGCTGAATCAGCTTCCTCTAAGAAAGAGGAGAAGACAGTAGAGGGTGAAGTGGTCGACGCTGAATTTGAAGAAGTGAAAAACAAGAAATAATTTTTTCTAGTTCGTTGTATGGGTGCCAAGGCGCAGAGATGCAAGGATATAAAAAGGATTCCTTGCTTGCTCTGCGTTTTGGTGTTTATCAGAATATTTTAATTTTTAAATCAGAACTAAATCTGGATTCCAATAAATGTAGCAAAATGATCATCCAATTAATTTTGCTGCTTTGATTATTTCCTGATAGTCGGAAACTTTTATGAGCAAACGCGATTACTATGAAGTTCTTGGTGTCAGCAGAGATGCTGACGAAAGTGAGATTAAAAAAGCTTATCGTAAGCTAGCCATGAAATATCATCCAGACCGGAATGCTGGCGATGCCAAGGCTGAGGAGCGTTTTAAAGAAGTCAAAGAAGCCTATGAGATACTGTCTGATTCCAGTAAACGGCCGGCATATGATCAGTATGGTCATGCGGGAGTAGATGCCAGTGCAGCGGGAGCGGGAGCGCATGGGTTTGGTGATGCATTCAGCGATATTTTCAGTGATATTTTTGGTATGCGTGGTGGCGGAGGGCGATCCAATGTTCATCGAGGCGCTGATCTACGTTATAACCTGGAAGTTACCTTGGAGCAAGCCGCTCGCGGTGCTGAAACCAAAATTCGGATTCCTACCATGGTGGTTTGTGATACTTGTCATGGTGATGGCGCCAAGCCCGGGACTTCACCTAAAACCTGTACGACGTGCGATGGACATGGCCAGGTCAGAATGCAGCAAGGTTTTTTCTCCATTCAACAAACATGTCCTAAATGCCATGGTAGTGGCAGAATCATTGCTACCCCGTGCTCATCGTGTCATGGAGCGGGCAGAATTAAGCAGCATAAGACCCTGAATGTTAAAATTCCAGTCGGTGTTGATGAAGGTGATCGCATTCGGATATCTGGTGAAGGCGAAGCAGGAATCAATGGTGGTCCGCCAGGGGATCTGTATGTTGTGATCCATTTATCCAGTCACTCCGTGTTCCAGCGTGATGGCAATAATTTGCACTGTGAGATACCTATCAGCTTTACGGCAGCAGCACTGGGTGGGGAAATTGAGGTTCCTACACTGGATGGCCACGCAAAAATCAAGATTTCTTCGGAAACTCAGACTGGAAAGATCTTCCGCTTGCGAGGCAAGGGAATAAAAGGTGTGCGCAGCCATGCCGCGGGCGATCTCTTATGTCATGTGGTGGTGGAGACACCCGTCAATCTGACATCGCGACAGAAGGAATTACTGCAAGAACTGGAGGAAATTAGTCAAAAGGATAATTCTCGCCATAGTCCCCGGGCAAAATCATGGATGGAAAAAGCACGTGAATTTTTTTCAGAATGAAACAAGTATATCGATCATCCTGATTTCTTGTGTTTTGCGTGCCTTATTTCATCATTAATTGGCAGTGGATGTGGGCGATGGATTGGGTAGTCTCTGGTTTATTGAGAGATAATTGACTATGTCATAGACAATTTGAATATCTTGCGAGGGATAGTGAAATCGAGTGCGTAAGATACAATGAGAGATGTTTCTTTATATGATTGCCTACGCTAAATAACTGCTTCCATAATATCCTATTCCAATGAGTTACTTCGCTTGCGGTATTAAAGTGAGCAACTCTCAATTATTAGAAGTGGCATAAGCTTTTTATCCTTGATTTTGCGGAGTAGCTACAAAATTGGAATATATGCAGAAATACCCGAGATGGCTATTATTTGCTGTAACGGTCAGTATACTTTTTATTGCTTCGCATTCTGATAATCTTCAAGCTAATAATTTAATAAACTTTTTTAGGAATAGTAGGGTAGAGTTTGGTGGTTGGATTAATGGTGGCGCAACTTTTAATCCCAGTCAGACTAATGGATATAATGGCCCTGTCATTTTTACTGATCAAGCTAATCAGTTTCAGCTCAATCAATTTAACCTGTTTATGCGGCGTTCAGTGGTATCAATGGGCGCTGCGTGGGATTTTGGCGGTCGCGTCGACTTCATGTTTGGAACGGACGCTATTTTTACTCAAGCTTTCGGTGTGCCAGCTTTTGATGTGAATACTGGAGAACCCTTGGATAGAAGCAATTGGGATCTCAATTTGTGTTGCTCTTCGACACGCACCTACGGTATTGCACTTCCGCAAACTTACTTAGAAGCATATGCACCTATTGGAAATGGACTCAATGTCAAAATTGGCCATTTCTATTCCCCAACCGGCTTTGAGACAGTTCCCGCGCCTGAAAACTTTTTTTATTCGCGAACTTATACGTTAAATGTTGGTGAGCCCTTTACACATACTGGTGTGCAAACAAACTACACAATCAATAACAACTGGGCAGTTTCCGGAAGTGTTATTACTGGTAGTGCTAATGGAGGCTGGGATGGAGGGTGGGATAAGCAGTTAGGTAACTGGGGCGGCATTGCCGGCATTACCTGGACCAGCGATGATCATGCAACCTCACTCAATGTTACAGGCACTTATAGTAAGACTTCCACGCGGAGTAACGAACCATGGGGGATGTATAACATCGTGCTGCAACATAGAATCACGCCTAAAACTCTTCTAGTTCTTCATCATGTTCATGGCTATGCAGGTGGAGTTTTATTGAATAATCTTAAGTATGCTAATGTAACAAAGAATGCTGAATGGATGAGTTTCATTACACATTTGTACCATGATCTTACGGACAATTTGTCCGTAGGTATTCGGGGTGAATGGTTTCGTGACAGGGATGGTTTTCGTAATTCATCGCCTTTCCGGATAGCAGCTGCTACCAATATTGTTAATGGGGCAGCAGTCAGTTTTGCAGGCGATATTAACAGTGTAACCATTACACCTGCTGATTATTATTCAGTCACTGTTGGAATGAACTGGAAGGCGGCTAAAGCGCTGAAGCTTAAATGGGAGCCAATAAGGAAACTTAATATTCGCCCTAACATACGCTATGATAGGGTCGATGCTTATAAGGCAGCTGCTTATAGGCCTTTTGCTGGTAACAAGGATCAAATCCTGTTCTCACTTGATTTTTTACTACCCTTTTGACGACTATTTCCTTCTGATTGAGGATATATCCATTAGGGAAATAGGGTATTTTAGAAGTATTCTAGTATTCGATTCTTAAAGCTATGAAGCAAGCCATGATACCGATCAGCTGTTGGTATCAGGCTCATGTTACTTTTTGAAGTTTTTTGGCAGCTTTAATGGGTTTGCTGCCTTTTCTTTTACTGAGCCGGAATTGTGCTTGTCTGCGTCAGGTCCGTATAATGATGCTCTTTCTGCTCTTCCGCCATTTTGCGATGAATAGACGCTTCTTTTAAATTCTCTTTTAATGAATTCTTATAATAGCGAATGTTGGCAGATGTATGAGATTTAAGATCTTGACCCTTCCTTCCATAATAATAGCTGTGATCTTCATACTCCTGGAGCAGCTTCTTCTGCTCTTTTAATTTCGCTTGCATCTCTTTAGCTATATTTTCATAATGTTGTGCTAGAGCATCATGATTGCTGTGGTCTACGGCAATCCGATGAGTATTATGAATTTCGTTATTTCGAACGCTTCCGACAGGATTCATTTGCGCGCAAGCGGACAAAAAACTAAGCATTAGTCCAGCTAATAAAAGGGAGCTTGCTTTCATAATGATGCCTCCATTAAATAATTCGAGTTTCACTCCTTTCTGCCTTTAAGAATTATTGTTTAGTTGACTTATTAAGAATAACCATATTATAAATACGTTCTCTTTGGGAAACATATTCATATTAAATTTGCTATTTAAGCGTGATGCACTATCTTGTCATCTAGAATCAGTTGTAACCAAGACTACCAATAATAAGGTTATTATTTTTAATATATTAACCCTATTTCCCTCATTTGATTCCGGTTAACTTAACTCTTGATACTAATCATATCTACTAAATATATAAAAAATAAGTACCAATAGATGAACTGTATTGTTGATAATATGGATACAATAAAATGATATAAGATTTATATTAAATTGACTCTACTTTAGACATTCACCCACCACCCTTGCGTCGCCTGAGCGGTGATACAAGCTGGGAATGAAACGAGTGAGATTGATATTATTTGCTGGTG
>NZ_FNDH01000050.1 GCF_900100485.1 Nitrosomonas sp. Nm132
TTACTCCGTGGGGGAATAGTGGCAAGTGAAGTTGTGGCATCAGGAATTCCTCGAAAGAATATCTGTATAGAGTTCATCTCAAAAATCGTATCTTCTCAAAATCCAGTTTGTTTGACTGCCTATTTTTGTATCTCCTCCCCTGGCACATGTAATCGATTGATTTATATTTGTTCTTTAGAATTCTTTAAAAACGAGGGATGCTCCGAGATCAGGTTGTCTGAGGCTAAGGCTCTTTTTCGCGTTTGGCATGTTTGCATGTTTACGACTGGCACTGGATTTGCTTGGATGATGTTGGGCGGTCAGCTGTTTACGACCTCTAGCGGGCCTATAAAAATCACCCGCTCACCGTTTAGCGGATGGCTACGTACCCAACGGGCCGAGCCTAAGCACTTGGGTGTTGTTCGAGTGGCTTTAGCGTAGAGTGACTTTGCCGCCAGCCAATCGTTAGGCCGGTTGACCCAGGCAATGAAATCGCGATTGCGGATTCGCCCGAGCCAATGCCAGCCCAGATTTTCAACTTCGCGAAAGAATGGCGTGCGAAATCCAGAATCAGCAACGATGATAGGTGCTACATTGGCTGGTAGCAATGCTTGCAAACTCCTAAGAAATCGCTGCTGTATCCGACGGTTGCCCAGTTTCTTAACGGGATGAATTTCTTCGTGCAAGGTAACGGAATGCCCTCCCGTAGGCAAAGCCGCTCGTAAGAGTTGCTGATGCTGATCTGTTGTCAGGGGCGACCAGTCGATAAGGATCAAGGGCATGGGCAGGGATTGCAATAATCACAAGCGACATATTGTGAGCTTCTAAGAGATTTTATCTCTAAATATAAAATAAACGGCTCCAATCATGCACAGGCCAGCCCACAGATAATCCAGTTTTAGCGGCTCTTTTAAATAAAAAGCAGCAAAAGGCACAAAAATACTTAATGTCACAATTTCCTGGATGATCTTAAGTTGTCCTACGCTAAGTACCGTATATCCAATCCTATTCGCAGGAACCTGGAACAT
The DNA here is from genome assembly GCF_900100485.1 of Nitrosomonas sp. Nm132. Classification (GTDB taxonomy): domain Bacteria; phylum Pseudomonadota; class Gammaproteobacteria; order Burkholderiales; family Nitrosomonadaceae; genus Nitrosomonas. Next base: position 1,008 of record NZ_FNDH01000050.1, read on the forward strand.
ATATTCCAAAGAAGCTACTAACCAGCTTGTTAGAGCTGCAACAAACCAAGGTGCAGAATTCAATTCCTTGAGATGTGCATACCAAGCAAAAGTCATAAAAATATTACTCACAATGAGCAAAGATATACTGGTCAGTATTGGGTTCATGGTACCAAGATATGCTATTTAATTTTTTCCTACCATCTCTTCAGGATTAACCCATATATCAAACTCTTCTGCAGTAACATAACCCAAAGAGAGCGCGGCCTCTTTGAGTGATGTTTCTTCGTGATATGCTTTTTTAGCGATTTCTGCGGCTTTGTCGTAGCCAATGTGGGGATTTAGAGCGGTCACGAGCATTAAGGAATGCTGCATCAGCATATTGATACGTTCAACATTAGCCGTAATGCCTATTGCACAATGGTCGTTGAAGCTCATTATTCCATCTGCGAGCAATCTTGTACTCTGCAGAAAATTATGGATGATTAATGGTTTCATTACGTTAAGTTGAAAATTACCCATTGCTCCACCCATGTTAATGGCCACGTCATTACCCATCACCTGACAGCACAGCATGGTCATTGCTTCTGACTGAGTGGGATTAACTTTACCGGGCATGATTGAACTGCCTGGTTCATTCTCCGGAATTCTGATTTCGCCAATTCCGCAGCGAGGACCGGAAGCAAGCCAGCGAATATCATTGGCAATTTTCATTAAAGATACTGCCAGCGTTTTTAATGCGCCATGCGCATGTACCAGTGCATCATTAGCAGCGAGTGCTTCAAATTTGTTTAGAGCAGTCACAAAAGGGAATTTGGTTAGCTTTGCAATTTCAGTTGCTACACGTTCTGCGAATTCAGGATGTGTATTCAAGCCAGTTCCCACAGCCGTTCCACCCAAAGCTAATTCATATAGATGGGGCAATGATGCCTCAATATGAGTTAATCCATGATCTAGTTGCGAGACATAACCAGAGAATTCTTGCCCTAACGTCAATGGAGTTGCATCTTGCAAATGAGTTCTACCTATTTTGACAATATGGGTAAATTCTTCAGATTTACAAGATAACGTTTGACGCAATGACCGAATTGCAGGCATCAATTGATTATAGATTGCCTGAACTGATGCCACATGCATTGCTGTCGGAAATACATCATTGGAAGATTGTGCTTTATTCACATCATCATTGGGATGAACTTTCCGTTTGCTGCCGCGCCCTCCTCCCAATAATTCAGAGGCTCGATTTGCCAGTACCTCATTTATATTCATATTGGTCTGCGTACCGGAACCTGTTTGCCATACAACCAAAGGAAATTCCGTTGCATGTTGACCCGCTATCACTTCATCAGCAGCATCAATAATTGCATTTGCAACAGTTTGATCAAGCAAACCCAAATCACAATTCACGCGTGCCGCTGCACGTTTTACTAACGCTAGCGCGTGAATCAGCGCAGGAGGCATTTTCTCACTGGAAATTTTGAAATTTTGTAAAGAACGTTGCGTCTGTGCACCCCACAGCACATGAGCAGAAACCTGAATAGTGCCCATCGCATCACGTTCTTCTCTGAAATCATCCATAACAGCAGCCTACTCTATCAATTTAGCAATCATATATATTCGATTATTAGCCACGTGTATTAGATTGTTCATCAAATGGTTCAAAGAAAAGCGCGGGTGCTGGTTTCCAGTCTTTTTTGCGATGTTCCACAATGACATTGGTAAAAATTCCACCACGCACATAAAATTTGGCAGTAAGACGCATATATCTCGGTTTTAGAGCAGTCACCAGGTCATCGAGGATTTGATTGGTAACTGCCTCATGGAAAACTCCCTCATTACGGTAGGACCAAATATAGAGTTTGAGGCTTTTCAGTTCGACACATTTTTTGTCAGGAATATAATCCAGAATCAGTCTTGCGAAATCAGGTTGTCCAGTTTTGGGGCATAAACAGGTAAATTCCGGTATTTCCATATGAATCCGATAATCCCTTACAGGAAATGGATTGTCAAAAGTTTCCAGTTTTTTTGAGGGCTTACTTGCCATGCGTGTCTCTTCAACTCGTTTGGTTAAGGTTAAATCAGTTAAAATAACTCTTGAAGTTATTCTTCCGGTAAATTATACCAATTTTATTTACTACTAAATTGCGTCTATCCCAAATCAAACTCGCTGGGTTCAAATCCTTTGTAGATCCAACCACCATTCCTATTCCCGGAAATCTGGTGGGAATTGTTGGACCAAATGGATGTGGAAAATCAAACGTCATTGATGCTGTTCGCTGGGTTTTAGGTGAATCCAGAGCAACGGCTCTGCGCGGAGAATCAATACAGGATGTAATCTTTAGTGGTTCGGTCAACCGTAAACCCGTTGGACGTGCTAGCGTAGAGCTCATTTTTGACAATAAACTCGGGAAGGTAGCCAGCCAATGGGCAGCGTATAGCGAAATATCTATTAAACGTGTCATTCAGCGTGATAGCGAGTCAGCCTACTATATCAATAATACCCATGTGCGTCGTCGAGATATTACCGATATTTTTCTCGGTACAGGAGTTAGTGGTCGCGGTTATGCGATCATCGAACAAGGAATGATTTCTCGGATCATCGATGCTAAACCCATGGAGTTACGCATATTTCTTGAAGAAGCAGCAGGTATTTCCAAATATCGTGATCGACGACATGAAACCGAACTGCGTTTGACTGACACACGGGGGAATCTTATGCGCGTGGAAGACATTCTTCAGGAGTTAGGTAAGCAATTACAACGCTTGGAAGCGCAGGCAAATATCGCCCGAAAATTTAGTGACTTGCAAAAGCGATTAAATACCGCTTGTAATATTTTATGGTTAATCCAGAAACAGGAAGCGATCACAAAGCGCATCCATGCTGAGGAAGCAATTCAACAGCTGGGACTAGAACTGGAAAACAAAATAACCAGCTTGCATGAAATGGACCAACAGCTTGAAGAGATGCGTGCCCAACAATACGCGTTGAGCGATCGGCAACATCAGATGCAAGGTGAGTTATATTCAATTAATGCTGAGATTGCACGGATTGAGCAAAGACTACAACATGCACAGGAAAGTAGAGAATATTTTGCAAAACAAATCTCTACAATCGAAATGCAGCTACAAAACAATCAGCAACAAATGCAAGAGGCGCTTGCTCATCTTACCCATTGGCGCCAGGAAATTGAACAGGCGGAATTAGCTTGTATCTCCACCAGTCAGAATTACTACTTAGAAAATGAAAAATTACCAGAAGCTGAATCAGCTTTTCGCTCTAGCCAGGATCAGTTATTTGCTGTGCAGAAAAATCTGCTACTAGCGCAACAAACAGAAAAATTGCAACAGAGCCATCTAATCCATACAGATAAAGCAATCCAACAATTAAATTCACGTCATGAGCGCTTAATCCGAGAAAAAAACTCCCAACCCGAGATTGACCAAAAAGAGCTCACCAGCTTAGTGGAAGAAAAAAATCAGATCCTGGTTCAATTAGAAGAGAAGCAGCGTGTTCTGACTGAAGCAGAAAATCAATTAAAAGTCATTCAGCATATACGAAAGGAAGCTTTGCAGAATGTCCAATCTGCCCAGCAAGAGCTTACTCAAGCCAAAGCACAGCATGCAGCTTTACAGCGTATACAATGTCGCCTCGAGAATAATAAAGCATTGGATACGTGGCTATCCCAGCTCCAATTGGATTTATTACCGCGTTTATGGCAGTACATACAAATTGAAAAAGGCTGGGAGAATGCATTAGAAGCTGTTTTGCGTGAGCGTATTAATGCCGCTGTCGTTGAGCAACTCGAAATTGCTTTGAACTGGAAAAATAACCCGCCTCCCGGGAAATGGTCCATCTTTGAGACAACGACGCCAATTAATAATCAATCTACAAGCCATTTAGTACAAGAAGAGAAGCAATGGTCACTACTCAGTTCATATCTAATTTATACCCATGATGGGATTCAACCCGTTGTGGAAACCTGGTTAAACGGGATATTTACCATTAGTGATATTGAAGCTGGCCTCACCCAGCAGAAGGAACTTATTCCTGGTGAAATGTTGATTACTCCTGAAGGCCATGTATTTACTTACTGCAGCTTGAGCTACTATGCACCTGATTCTCACTTACATGGTGTTTTAGCACGGCAACGCGAGATAACCCAAATTGAGGCCGATATCGACAAATTTGGGAAAAGTCTCTCCCGTTCTCAATTAACTTTGTCTGAGATAGAAGAAACTTGTCACGAACTTGAGGCGACAATCTCGGAACTACATAGCGAAATATTGCAACTAAAGCAACAGGAACATGAGTTGCAGCTTGAGATCGTGCAGCTTTCACAGCTTATGGAGCGAGTGTCACAACGACACCGCCAAATCGAGGATGAGTTGATTGAGATCTCACATCAAATATCAGTGGAATACGCTCAAAAGCAAGAAGCTGAAATAAAGCTTGCTGAGAATAAAACACAAATCGCTAATCTAGAAGAGCAACTGCAGCAAATTAAGTTAACTTGCGAGGTCGCCGAACAATCACTTGCTACACAACGATTACTTATACAAAATTTGGCAGAAGAAAGGCGTGAAGCTGTCTTTCATGAAAAAAACTGTCAAAACAAAATTGAACAACTAAAAAACGATATCCTGGCAATCAATCAGAGTACAGACGATTTAACGGAAACTCTGGAAAAATTGCATAACGCACAAGATGATCTGGATGATGAGCCACTTAAAACTCTGCTTAATGAATGGCTAGCAAAGAGAATATATCAGGAGCAGATTTTGACATCGGTGCGTCATGATCTAGAAAATACAATCGATGTGCTACGTGAAATAGAGCAAGCGCGAGTGAAGTCTGAGCAGATTTCACATCAGCTCAGAGACTCTATCAATCAGACACGACTTAAGGAGCAGGAAGCGCGTCTAACTGAAAATCAGTTCAATGAGAAACTTTTAGAGGTCGGCGCAAAAGAAGATGAATTGCTTCCTTTGTTAATTAGTGCACACCCTCCCAGATTGAAAACAGAAATTAATCGAATTAATACTGAAATTACAGCGCTTGGAGCTGTTAATCTCGCCGCATTGGAGGAGTTGCAAGCTTCTCAAGCGCGTAAAGCATATCTTGATGAACAATCTAGTGATTTAAAAGAAGCGGTCGCCACTTTAGAAAATGCAATTCGACAAATTGATCGAGAAACACAGGAACGCTTAACAAAAACTTTTGATAAGGTAAATACTAATTTAAGCGAATTATTCACAACTATCTTTGGGGGAGGACAAGCAAAATTAGTTTTAAGTGGTGAAGAAATTCTTGATGCAGGTATGCAGCTTACCGCACAACCGCCCGGCAAAAAGAATAACTCTATTCATTTACTCTCAGGTGGAGAAAAGGCACTTACTGCTTTAGCGCTCGTATTTTCATTATTCCAACTTAATCCCGCACCATTTTGCTTACTTGATGAAGTGGATGCGCCTTTAGATGACAATAATTCAGAACGCTTTTGTGATCTGGTAAAACGCATGTCGAGAGAAACCCAATTTTTGTTTATCAGTCACAGCAAAACCACTATACAAATGGCAGAACAGCTAATTGGTGTTACCATGCAAGAACAAGGAGTTTCACGTATAGTTACAGTTGATTTTGATAAAACCATAAACTTTGAAAAAGAAATAAGAATAGGTTAATAGTTATTTAAAGATAGTAAGGAAATTATAATTATAATGAGTAAAGTTAATAATATTGACTTATTAAACATGAGCGACTTTGGGTATGAGTGATTTACAAATCAGCTTAATCATTATTGGTGTCATTGTTATCGGCGGTGTAGTTTTCTTTAATTGGTTACAGCAAGCACGCTACCGACGTAGTGTGAAACGGTCATTTGAGCATGAGCATGAAGATGCATTATTGAAAATGGGCAAAACTACGTGGGAAAATGAACGTATTGAACCAAAATTTGGTAATGAATCCTTATCAGAGCTCCAAACTGAAACTAGAACCATAAAAGAACAGTCACATTTTCAACCTGATGATCTGCCTATCGATGAATCACCGGTAGAGCAGAAATCAGTTAATTTTGATAGCACCATCAACTACATTACAAGTATTCGGGCTAATAAACTAATCACTCACGATAAGCTAACGGAGTTATTGCAGCAAAAATTTGACTTTGGAAAACCTGTACATTGGTTTGGACTTACTCAAGATGGTCAGACATGGGAGGAGATCACCATTGAGTCGCTTAATACTAAAGGTGGGTATATATACTTAAATGGTTGTTTACAACTTGCTGATCGAGCTGGGCCAGTTAGTGAAGTCAATTTATCTCGATTCCGAGATATGGTCGAAGATTTTGCATCACAAGTAAATGCAATTGCTGATTGCCCTGATATTTCGGATGCACATTTAAAAGCGGTGTCCCTCGATAAATTTTGTGCAGAGGTGGATGTAGTAATGGGTATTAATATTATCAGCAAAGATGGTGGCGCCTTTGTTGGGACAAAAATACGCGCCTTAGCTGAAGCATCTGGTTTTAGGCTTGAATCTGAGGGCGCATTTAGATATCGTGATGAAAATAATGCAATACTGTTCTCGCTCGGCAACTATGAAACAACCCCCTTCTTGCCTGCCAATATGCGTACGCTTACCACACATGGTATTACTTTTTTATTTGATGTTCCAAGAGTAGCAAATGGTGAAAAAGTATTTGATCAAATGGCTCAACTTGCAAGACTTTTTTCTTCTACCTTAAATGGTATTCTAGTAGACGATAATCGTGTGCCATTAAGTGATAATGGTATTAGGAGAAGTAAGCAACAGCTTATAAATATTCAAGCTACTATGACAGCACATAATATTCCTGCTGGCAGTGAAATCGCCCTGAAGTTATTTGTGTAATCACAAAAAAATTTCTCCAATCGAGGTACAGCTAGAAGCAGGTCGTCAATATTATTGGTGCACATGCAGTCGCAGCAAATCTCAACCATTTTGTGATGGCTCGCATAAAGAAACCGAATTTGTTCCTTGGGCTTTTAATTTTGAGCAAGCTAGATCATTGGTTATGCACATGTAAGAAAACTAAAAATGCACCTTTTTGTGATGGAACTCACAATAAATTGTAATAGATAGCTGTCGTATCGAAATAATTTCTCTGAATTAAAATTTACTTAATACCACCCTTTAAAATTCTGCATGTCTTATTGTCTGTAATTTAAAGAAATATACGATTAATGAATTGGTCTGAACTATATTGGCACCGTATTACACCACTTCATGTAATTCTTTGGCCATTAAGTTTGTTTTTTATAATATTATTAGCATTCAAGCGATTATTATTTCGACTTGATGTGCTGCATTCAGTTAAGCTGCCTGTGCCAATAATTGTTATTGACAGCATTACAGTTGGGGATGCTGGTAAAACATCTTTAGTAATTTTGCTAATTAAATCATTAAAAACTTTCGGATTACACCCTGGGATCATTAGTCGCGGCTACTCTGAAAATTACGGATCACCCCTCCCTGTTACGATCTCAAGTAAACCCAGTGTTGTAGGAAATAAAGCACTGCTGATGGCTTATCTAAGTAAGGGTATTTGCCCAATATGGATTGGTCATGATCGTGTAAGTGTTGCACAAGCCCTACTTACAGCTCATCCTGAATGCAATGCACTTATCTGTGATGATGGTTTACAGGATCTTCGACTCCACCGAGATTTAGAGATTGTTATGATCGATAATAGCAAACTAAGTTTTGGTAACGGCTTGATTTTTCCAGCCGGACCTTTACGAGATACCCTATCTCGCCTAAATCAAGTAGATGCAGTAGTAGTAAATGAGAAAAGCAGTAAACTATCAATAAATACTGGAAACCATGTCAAAACATTCTACCTAAGGCCAGGAAATGAATATTTTATAAATCTACTTAACTCCAATTATCGCGCCAAAATTCCTACATTTAGAAATAAATTTATTCACGTAGTTACTGATATCAATCATTCCCAAGACTTTCTTGATGAGTTAAAGTACTTAAAATTAAATATAAAATCCCATTCTGTTATTAATGATTACCAATTCACCAAAGAAAATATACAATGTCCTCCTGATGCTGAAATCATTCTTATGAGAGAAAAGGATGCTGTAAAATGCCTTGATTTTGCTAATGAGAAATTTTGGGTATTACATGAAGAAATAGCTATTGATATTGGATTACGAGAAATTATATTAAAAAAACTAAGAGAAAAATTTATGGATCCAAAGCTTTTAGATATTCTAGTATGTCCTTTGTGCAAAGGTCCGTTGGTTTATAAGAGAAATGAAAAAGAATTAATTTGCAAACCTGATCGTTTAGCTTTTCCAATTAGAGACGGCATTCCAGTCATGCTAGAAGAAGAAGCACGAATATTATCAGTAGAAGAAGAAATTTAGCTTTCTCAATTTAAAAAAACAAAATAATCTTCTGATCTGAACCAGTTAATTTATTTTTTTCTCCATTTCCACCTTAACCATATCCGTAATTGCCGAAATTTCTCAACATCAATTCCGTCTGGAAAAATGACTATATTGCGAGAAAAAATCGAGTGTGGAGATTTCAGACTCAGCACAGTCAAATAGGGTGTTACGAAGGTATCGCTTTTAATTGTAAAGATAATATGTTCATTAGACTGGGTTTGTGCTTTACAAGTAGAAGCATCCGTTGATGATAAATAAAATGATACGATTGATTGTGATGAAAGTAGCAATGCATGATAGCGCAAATATAAATATAAGCTTATAGCCAGTAATACAGTCCCTATTAGTCTAATGAATGTTGTCCAATCTATTTCCCATAAGATGCAAGCAGCTGAGAAATGTGTGAAACATAATAATGCAACAAATTGTCTTGATGATTTAAGATGAATGATTAATTCTGACATAACTACAGAAATTAATATTTCAATTTAGTTAAATTAATAGTTTATAAAATAAGCTATAAACGTAAGATTAATATTTCCGATTAGATATTTTTTCTATGAATTCTATTTGGCAGACTTTCTTACAAGAGCACAATGCTATTATTGAAAAGGGGCATGTTATACATTTCAAAGATAGTACTATAGAACTAAAAAATGCTCAAAATGATACTATTCTGGTTGATCTCTCCAGTTTTGGTCTCATTCATTTCTTAGGAGAAGAAGCATCAGCTTTTTTACAAGGGCAGTTAAGTTGTGATCTGAGGAAAGTCAATCATCAAACCGCCCAATACGGCAGTTACTGTACTCCTAAAGGCCGTATGCTAGCAAGTTTTCTAATATGGTCAGGTATAGCCAATAACGAGTATTTCATGCAATTACCTTCCATTCTACTCGATGTTATTTCTAAACGCCTTTCAATGTATATCCTACGCGCGAAGGTACAATTAGACGATTACAGTGATACTTTGATACGTATTGGTATAGCGGGAAGTAAAGCAAAATTGTTAATTGAAGAAATATTTCATGGAGCAACACTACCAGTCTCATCACTCAGAACAGTGCATACTGAGAAAGGAAGTATTTTATGCCGGAATGTAGATCGCTATGAAATTATCACAACGCTAGATCAGGCAATCACAATATGGCCACATTTAGCCTCACAGGCGACACCAGTTGGAACGATGTACTGGGATTGGTTGGAAATTAAGGCAGGCATTCCTGTAATTTTACCAATAACGCAAGAGCAATTTATTCCTCAAATGGTAAACTTGGATGTTATTGGGGGGGTAAGTTTCCACAAAGGTTGCTACCCAGGGCAGGAAATCATCGCACGAACACAATACCTTGGTAAATTAAAACGCCGTATGTATCTGGCCAATATCGCTTCATCCCAACCAGTTATGGCCGGTGATCATTTATTTACTACTGAATTATCGGAGCAATCATGCGGTATGATAGTCAATGCAGCACCCTCACCCGAAGGCGGTTTTGATGCACTTGCCGTCATTCAAGCTAATAGTGTCGAGACAAATAAAATATTTTGGAAAAGTCTAAATGGTCCGGCATTACGTATGCTGCCTTTGCCTTATCTTTTACCTCAGTAGCATCAACTCATTTAGTAACGTATATATACTCCGCGCGGCCACAATTGCAGATTTTGAAGGTGCTGAAACCCTTAAATTATAAGGTTTCTTTTGCGTCTCTATTTTCCGCAATTGTGGCCGTGCGGAGTATAGCTTTTTATCGATTTTTGGTGTCTGGATAAGCGCTTTCCAGCTAGTATTTTCCAGATAAGATCATATTCATTGTTTGCAGTTGCATCGATAAGAAAATATGCCATAGCATCTTAAACTATCTTAAATAGGTTGAAAAAATTATTTGTGGTAATTGCTGCGATTTCTTTCAAACTCATTTCACGCAATTTGGCTATCTCTTCAGCAATATAGCATACGAAAGCCGGCTGATTGATCTTTCCACGATACGGTACTGGAGCAAGATAGGGAGAATCTGTTTCAATTAATATCCGATCAAGGCGAATTTTTCTAGCGACATCTTTAACAGTAGTAGCATTCTTAAAGGTAATAATGCCAGAAAATGATATGTAAAAATTCATCTCAATTGCCTGTTGTGCGACTTGCCAATTTTCTGTGAAGCAATGCATTACACCCCCTACACTGTCTGCACCTTCTTCAGCCATAATCCGCAACGTATCAGCCGCTGCTTCACGTGTATGAATGATAAGCGGCTTATTGCATTGCTTTGCTGCGCGAATATGCTGACGAAAGCGATCTCTTTGCCATTCTAGATCTCCTTTAAGTCGAAAATAATCAAGTCCAGTTTCTCCAATAGCAACAACTTTAGGATGATCAGCAAGTTCTGCTAATTGCAAAGCGTTCGGTTCAATTAAACTCTCATAGTCAGGGTGTACACCCACAGATGCAAAAAGATTGTGATGCAATTCCGCTAATGAGCGTACACGAGGAAAGTTCGCTAGATTAACGCTTACACACAATGCATGTGTAACGTTATTTTGTCGCATATTATCTAGTAATTCATCAAGATTGACCGCAAGATCAGGGAAATCCAAGTGACAATGGGAATCAACAAACATGGCCGCAGATTATTAGATTCATATTATTACAAATTGTAAGTACGGTTAATTCTTTCTCTTATCGCATCGGCCCAGCAATTAGGTGTTTCATACAATCGAACTTGCTCTAATCTAAGTCGATTTCCGTAAATACCTTGAAATGCGAAGTCTAGTATATGAAAAGCTTTAATTGCTAGATTTTCTGCGGTTGGTTGTGTGTCTAAGATAACTGTTTTATGATTTTCGAGTGATTGTAGAAATTCAAGTACAATCGTATCCCCAGCATACACTAGAAAAGCATGGTCCCACTTATCGACTAAAACATCTTTAGCAATACGTTTAATTTCAGAGAAATCCATAACCATCCCTTGCTCTGGTACACCCTCCTCAGAGATAATATTGCCTGATAAAGTAATTTCTACCACATAACGGTGACCATGCAAATGACGGCACTGACTATTGTGTGTGGAAATACGATGTCCCGCATCAAATTCTAGCCTACGCGTAATCAACATTTGGTGGATTATATCATTGAAGCCTGCTGCTAAACTATTAAGCGTTTCAGATCATGGCCGCGATAGCGCTAGCATGATTTACGTTTATCCTGTTATCTCACGTCGAGCCTCGGGCGTATCAATTGGAATCAATCTGAATCCCAATAACGCTTGTAATTGGCGATGTATCTATTGCCAAGTGCCAGATCTCAAACGTGGTTCATCACCAACGATCGATTTAGACAAACTTGAGCAGGAGTTACGCACTTTTCTCAATGAGCTGCTTTATGGACGCTTTATGCTAGATAAAGTACCGCCGCAAGCCAGACGTATCAATGATATCGCTTTATCAGGCAATGGGGAACCAACAAGTGCAAAAGAGTTTGAGCAGGCAATAAGCCTGATTGAGCGGGTCAAATATGATTTTCCACTACCAGAAGGGCTCAAATTGATTTTGATTACCAATGGAAGTTTGATTGATCGACCCTCTGTTCAGAGGGGACTTAGCCGTATGGCAAAACTAAATGGTGAGATCTGGTTCAAATTAGACAGTGTGACGCTAGAAGGTCGAAGCCGCATCAACAATACTCGAATGAGTTTACAAAAGATGCATAACAATCTGGGGTTGGCCGCATCGTTATGCCCGACCTGGCTACAAACCTGCGTGTTTAAAATAGATGGTACACCTCCTCCTGAGAAGGAAATTAACGCCTATCTTGAGTTTCTCTACAAAATACAACAAGAAGGTATATTATTACAAGGAGTATTGCTATACGGGCTGGCACGCCCTTCTCTGCAACCTGAGGCACCGCGACTCTCGAAAGTTTCGACAGGATGGATGGAATTATTTGCCGAAAAAATTGAAAATCTTGGGTTGAAAGTAAAAGTTCATCCATAATCACGATTTATAAAATCAGTCAATATTTCTAACGCAATTAGCTGGTTTACTAAATATCAATAAATGGAACCTTCGAAGTTATTTCAATTTCGCTGATTTTTTCAAGCTTTTATATAGTTCAGGATACTGTGCTTTTAGCATTGCAGCTACAATCAGATCATCTCGTTTGATTTTGGTCAAATCAATATGATCAATATGAACCAAACGTACCAGCTCTCTGACAGCTTTTGGCATTTCTCGCCCACTCTCATAACGTGAACCACCACTCTGGGTTACACCTACTTTACTCCAGAATTCTTGTTGATTAAGGTCAAGTTTCTGTCGAATTTCCCTTAGATTAGGTATTTTCTTAAATAGTTTCATTTTGTCTGTTCTCAAATGTCATAAAGTTTATAAAAAAATAGACTAAGAAATCTATTTTTCGTTCCCATATCAATCTAGAAATGCCAATAATCAAAAATAGTGTAATAAACCTTACACATTGATTATCGGTATATTTGTGGCTAATTTAAGCTGTATCTCTACAAATAAATTAAATACACAGAAACTAGCAGTTCGTTGTAAGCGTTCAGCGCGTCCATCTAAACACAGATAATCCAGTCCATTATTATCCCCAGACATATTTCAGGGAGATAATTGATGGCATTAACGCTACTCAAACAAAACCATATAGGAGCCTGGCAGGTTAGCGGCTTATCGCAAAGGGCTTATTGTCGTCAGCATGGTTTGAACGCCAAAACATTTGGTAA
>NZ_FNDH01000048.1 GCF_900100485.1 Nitrosomonas sp. Nm132
ATTGCACCAATTGCGATGGAGGAGGGGTTGCGTTTTGCAATTCGTGAGGGTGGTAGAACTGTTGGGGCTGGTGTCGTAGCTAAAATTATTGAGTAGAATTATTGGTAACTAAGATAATGATCTAATTCAGGAATCTGAATATGACCTACTTATCCCAGGATTAATATGCAAAATCAGAAAATACGTATCCGCTTGAAAGCATTTGACTACCGATTGATAGATAAATCAGCAATGGAAATTGTAGAAACAGCAAAGCGTACAGGCGCGGTTGTTAGAGGGCCAGTTCCACTGCCGACGCGCATTGAGCGCTTTGATGTGTTGCGTTCTCCGCATGTGAACAAAACATCACGGGATCAATTTGAAATTCGTACTCATCTACGTTTAATGGATATATTAGATCCAACTGATAAAACAGTAGATGCGTTGATGAAGCTTGATTTGCCTGCGGGCGTTGATGTAGAGATTAAGTTGTAGAACTATAAGAAATATTGAAAATGGTGCTAGTGCTAGCTTTCCAATAAAGATCTCAGCAAAGGAATAGATTGATGAATATAGGTTTGATCGGTAAAAAAATAGGGATGACTAGGATTTTTACTGATAATGGAGATAGTTTGCCTGTAACGGTGTTGGAAGTATCGAATAATCGAGTTACTCAAATTAAAAAAGTTGAGACTGATGGGTATGATGCGATACAGGTAACATATGGAAAGCAACATGCTAATCGATTAATTAAACCGATTCAGGGGCACTTTGCAAATGCTGGAGTAGAGGCTGGGCGTGTTATCAAAGAGTTTCGTGTGAACCCGGAAGAATTAAATGAGTTTAAAGCGGGAATGAGATTAGGGTTAGACATGTTTCATGTCGGTCAGATTGTTGATGTGACCAGCAAAAGCATTGGTAAGGGTTTTTCTGGAACAATTAAAAGGCATAATTTCTCATCAAACAGGGCGAGTCATGGAAATTCAAAATCACATAATGTTCCCGGTTCGATTGGTATGGCGCAGGATCCAGGGCGAGTTTTTCCAGGAAAGAAAATGTCCGGAAGACTTGGCGGCGAGAAATGTACAATTCAGAATCTTGAGATTTTGCGTATAGATGTTGATAGAGAGTTAATTCATGTGAAAGGTGCTGTGCCAGGAGCCAAAGAGTCAATAATATTACTGCGAACTGGCATCAAGAGTAAGCCAAGAGTTAAATAAGAGATTATATATTTTTTGCAGTAAAAATAAATAAATCGTGAAGGAATAGGGGCCAGCAGTGGAAGCTAAATGTATCGGTTTTGATGGGACGACTAGTGAAATATCAATTTCTGCGTCAGTTTTTGGAAGAGATTACAATGAAACACTGGTTCATCAAATTGTAACAGCATATATGTCGAATGCGAGGCGTGGTACACGTGCTCAGAAAGGCCGATCAGATATCACGAAATCTACGCATAAGCTTTGGAGGCAAAAGGGAACAGGTAGGGCTAGAGTAGGCGCTGCTTCCAATCCCTTGTGGAGAGGGGGGGGGAGGATCTTTCCCAGTAGCCCGCAAGAGAATTTTGCTCATAAAGTGAATAGAAAAATGTATCGAGTAGGGATATGCACGATTCTTTCCCGTTTGCTAAGTGAAAATAGATTGCACTTAATAGAGGAATTTGTTGTTAATACTCCAAAAACAAAGGAGTTTATAAACAAACTGCGGACTCTAGATTTAACGAATGTGCTGATTATTACAGAAGAGATTGATAATAATCTTTATTTATCATCAAGAAATGTTCCAATGGTAGGTGTTATTGATGTATCGCACATAGATCCAATAAGCTTATTAAAGCATAACCATGTTCTAATTAGCCGTGGAGCGGCAACAAAAATTGAGGAATTGCTAAAATGAGATCGCGTAGTATCAATCATGAAAGAGCGCTACAAATTATTCTAGCACCTCAAATATCTGAAAAAGCCACATTGATTGCTGAAAAGAATAACCAAATAGTTTTTCGTGTGCTTCCTAGTGCTGATAAAGTTGAGATTAAAGCTGCTATTGAGTATCTGTGGAAATCTCAAAAAATTGAAGTTACCAAGGTGCAAATATCAAATGTTAAAGGGAAAGAGAAAAGATTTGGTCGAAACTTAGGGAAGCGAGCAAATTGGAAAAAAGCATATGTGGGCATCAAAAAAGGACAGGAAATCAATTTTTCAGAACTCATACAAGGAGAGGATAAGTAATGACTTTAGAAAAAGTTAGACCAACTTCTCCTGGTCGACGCGCTGTAATTAGGATTGTAAATAAAGATTTGCATAAAGGTAAACCTTATTCTGGGCTGGTTGAAAAAAAGCAAAATACTGCGGGACGTAATAATAGTGGACGCATCACTCTTCGTCATAAAGGCGGTGGGCATAAAAGGAATTACCGAATTATAGACTTTCGTCGTAATAAAGATGGCATTCTCGCAAATGTAGAAAGAATAGAGTACGATCCTAATCGTAGTGCAAACATAGCATTGCTGTGTTACGTAGATGGAGAAAGACGCTACATTATTGCTCCTAAAGATATTGAGGTTGGCAATAAATTGATAAGCGGAGTAAAAGCTCCAATTAAAACTGGGAATGCAATGCAGTTGCGACATATACCGATAGGTAGTACAGTGCATTGTATTGAGTTACAACCTGGAAAGGGTGCTCAGCTGGCTCGGTCTGCAGGGGCATCTGCTCAGTTACTTGCTCGTGAGGGTAGCTATACGCAAATTCGATTACGCTCTGGAGAAATACGTAAAATACATATAGATTGTAGGGCTACAATCGGTGTTGTAGGAAACGATGAACAGAGCTTGATATCGATAGGAAAAGCTGGAGCACGGCGATGGCGTGGCATTAGACCAACAGTTCGTGGTGTGGCAATGAATCCAATAGACCATCCACATGGTGGTGGAGAAGGTAAGACTGCGGCAGGTAGACATCCGGTGAGTCCTTGGGGATTGCCTACTAAAGGATTTCGTACTAGAAGAAACAAGCGTACAGATAACATGATTGTACGTCATCGATATTCTAAGAAGGGTTAAGGTTTATGGGGCGTTCTGTAAAAAAAGGTCCGTTTGTTGATGTAAGTCTTTATAACAAAATACTCGTTGCTCGAACAAACAATGACAAAAAGCCAATTAAGACGTGGTCTCGACGATCAACGATCGTTCCTGATTTTATTGGCTTAACTATTGCTGTGCATAATGGCAGGCAGCATATACCAATATATATTACTGAGAATATGGTGGGACATAAATTAGGAGAGTTTTCACTCACTCGCACCTTCAAAGGCCACTCAGGCGATAAAAAAGCAGCCGGGTCTAGAAAATAGGAACACAAATTATGCAAGCAACAGCAGTATTGCCCAGTATACGTCTATCTGCACAAAAAGGTCGCTTAGTGGCAGATCAAATCAGAGGATTACAAGTTACGAAAGCAATTGAGTTATTAACTTTTAGTCCAAAAAAGGGATCTGCGATTATATTAAAAATTCTGGAATCAGCTATAGCAAATGCTGAGCATAATGAAGGTGCAGATATTGACGAATTGCGCATTTCTCAGATATTGGTCGATCGCGGGGCATCTTTAAAGCGCTTAAGCACTCGTGCGAAAGGTCGTGGCAATAGAATAGTAAAACCTACATGTCGTATTTTATTAACAGTTAGTGATTAATATTTAATAAATAAAAGAGCTTGCCTATAAATTATGGGACAAAAAATAAACCCAACAGGATTTCGTCTTTCTGTACTAAAGAATTGGTCGTCAAAGTGGTTTGCGCATGGAAGAGCTTTCTCAAAGCTATTGAACGAAGATATTAAGGTGCGAGAATATCTACAAAAAAAGTTGGCACACGCTTCTGTCGGACAGATAGTGATTGAGCGACCATCTAAGAATGCACGAATAACTATATTTAGTTCGCGGCCCGGAATTGTAATAGGTAAGAAAGGTGAAGATATTGAGATTCTGAGGAAAGATCTGGAGAAGATGATTCGTATCCCTGTTCATATAAATATTGAAGAAATACGAAAACCAGAGATTGATGCTCAATTGATTGCCGATAACATTGCTCAGCAATTAGAAAAAAGAATTATGTTTAGAAGGGCAATGAAAAGAGCAATACAAAATGCGATGAGGCTGGGGGCGAATGGCATTAAGATTATGAGTTCAGGACGGCTAAATGGCATTGAGATAGCACGAACAGAATGGTATCGGGAGGGGCGAGTGCCGCTACATACATTGCGAGCAGATCTTGATTATGCAACTTCTGAAGCTAGAACAACTTATGGAATTATTGGAATAAAAGTTTGGGTATTTAAAGGGGAGCAGCTCGAAACTAGAAATAGGGATCTAAATATAAGCAGCCCATATCCGTTAGTAGCAGAGGAAAATAAAAAACGTACGAATAAAATTAATCAAGAAATAGCTTCTTGAACGTAACTTATATGGCTTTAATTTATAAATCTCTTCTGGCTAGAATATACGATATTTTTAATTAATTAAGGATTAAGAAATAAAATGCTTCAACCAGCAAGAACTAAATATCGCAAACAGCATAAGGGGCGAAATACTGGAATAGCTACTTGTGGCAATAAAATAAGCTTTGGGGAATACGGATTGAAGGCTGTAGGCCGAGGGCGTATAACGGCTCGACAGATTGAGGCGGCACGTAGGGCTATGACAAGGCATATAAAGCGAGGGGGAAGAATTTGGATCAGGATATTTCCTGATAAGCCTGTTTCTCAAAAACCTGCTGAAGTTAGGATGGGAAAAGGAAAAGGTAATCCTGAATATTACGTATCTGAAATAAGGCCGGGAAAAATGCTATATGAAATGGATGGGGTTGATGAGCAATTGGCAAGGGAAGCATTTAAGCTTGCTGCAGCTAAATTGCCAATAAGAACACTCTTTATAGTCCGGCATATAGGAAATTAAAGTAATGAAAACAAATGAGCTAAAGAAAAAAAATTATGATGAATTAAAAACAGAATTAATGTCATTATTAAGAAGCCATTTTAATTTACGGATTAGACATGCTACACAACAGCTTGAAAATGTATCTCAATTACGAAATGTTCGGCGAGATATTGCTAGGATTAGAACAGAACTTAATCAAAGAATTAAAATGTTATGAGTATAAATAATAAGCCAAATACACTCATCGGCAGAGTAGTAAGTGATAAAATGAGTAAAACAATAACAGTATTAGTTGAACGAAAAATAAAACATCCTCTTTATGGAAAAACTATTACACGTTCAAAAAAAATTCATGCCCACGATGAAAATGATCAATTTAATTTAGGTAATATTGTATTAATACAAGAAACAAGGCCTGTATCCAAAACAAAAGCATGGCGGGCAATCAAATTGTTGAGTGTTAATTAAAGGAAGTTTGCTAAATCAAGTTCAAATATAAAGCAGTATTTAAATACAAAAAAGTTATTAAATTATCTTGAAGATAAGCAGCGCGATTACAAATCGAGATGATGCTAAATTAAAAAAGATTTCAAACTGTTTTTTTTACTTATTCTATATGGATTAAGACACAATGATTCAACCTCAGACAATTCTTAATGTTGCTGACAACACAGGCGCTCGATCCGTAATGTGTATTAAAGTGCTGGGAGGATCTAAGCGACAATATGCAGGTATAGGTGATGTCATCAAAGTTGCTGTTAAAGATGCGGCGCCTCGCGGGAGAGTAAAAAAAGGTGAGGTTTATAATGCAGTTGTTGTTCGTACAGCAAAGGGAGTTCGGAGATCTGATGGATCGTTGATCAAATTTGATGGGAATGCTGCGGTAATTCTAAATGCAAAGCTAGAGCCTATCGGAACACGTATTTTTGGTCCGGTTACAAGAGAGCTGCGGACATCGCGGTTTATGAAGATAGTATCACTAGCGCCCGAAGTAATATGAAAGTATTCAGGTATTAATATGAAGAAAATAAAGAAAGGTGATGAGGTTATAATCTGCTGCGGAAAAGATAAAGGTAAGCGAGGTGTAGTGCTTCGTTATGAGACCGATAGCTACGTAGTAATTCAAGGGTTAAATAAGACGAAAAAGCATGTAAAACCCAATCCATCAAAGGGTATAGTGGGTGGTATATCTGAGTTTGAAAAGCCCATACATGTGTCAAATGTTTCGATCTATAATCCTATAACTAAAAAAGCTGATAGAGTTGGTTATAGATTTAACGATAATAACATTAAAATACGTATTTTTAAATCTAATAACGATCTGATTGGCGCTTAATAAGGGGACATATAGAATAAATGGCCAGACTACAGGAATTTTATAATCAAACTGTGAAGCAAGAGCTAATGCTTCAATTTAATTATAAATCAGTTATGGAAGTGCCGCGGATCACCAAAATAACGCTTAATATTGGTGTGGGCGACGCTACATCGGATAAGAAAAAAATTGAAAATGCTCTCAATGATCTTGAAAGCATTAGCGGTCAGAAGCCTATAACAACAAAAGCGAGGAAATCCATCGCGGCTTTTAAAGTAAGAGTTGGCTATCCTATAGGATGTATGGTTACTCTACGTGGTAAAAGAATGTTCGAATTTTTAGATAGATTAATCAATGTTGCTATTCCTAGAATCAGGGATTTCCGTGGAATTTCAGGTAAGGGGTTTGATGGCAGAGGAAATTATAACATGGGAATTAAAGAGCAGATTATCTTTCCTGAAATTGAATATGAAAAAATTGATGCACTGAGAGGAATGAATATTACTCTTACGACTACGGCAAAGACTGACTTGGAAGCAAAGGCATTGCTTGCGGCTTTCAAATTTCCATTTAAAAGTTGAGACTAGGATGGCTAAAAAGGCAATTATTAATAGAAATTTAAAAAGGCAAGAAATCGTAAAAAAATACTTGAGTGTTAGGAAATCCTTAACACTCATCATAAATGATAATGAAGCAAGTTATCAGGAAAAGGATGAGGCTAGAAAGAAATTGCAAATGCTGCCAAGAGATTCTAGCTTAACAAGATTGCGAAACAGATGTGAGCTGACTGGAAGAGCTAGGGGTTATTATCGAAAGTTCGGTTTGGGGCGAAGTAAATTAAGAGAGCTTGCTATGAGTGGACAAATTCCAGGAATCACGAAGGCGAGTTGGTAAGTATTATCTTTGTAATTGAAAAACACAATTAATATAAATTTTAAGATAAATTCAAGAAGGTTTTGATAGGTGTAAATTATGAGTCTAACGGATCCGATAGCTGATATGTTAACCCGCATAAGAAATGGGCAATTATCTCAAAAATCCTCAGTGCTCATGAGTTCCTCTCGATTAAAAAAAGCTATCGCCCAGGTGCTTAAAGAAGAAGGTTATATTGAAGATTTTCAAATAGGTGTAGATAAAGGAAAAACAAATTTGGAAATCAAGCTAAAATACTACAATGGATATCCTGTAATAGAAAAAATATCTAAAATTAGCCGTCCTGGATTAAGAGTATATAAATCTTGTAGCGAATTGCCGCAGGTAATGAATGGTCTAGGAATTGCAATTATATCAACTTCGAAAGGTGTGATGACTGAACAAAAAGCACGACTGAACCGTGTGGGTGGCGAGGTTCTATGTACTGTTGCTTAAGGGGTAAATGAAATGTCGCGAATCAGTAAAAAACCAATTCAAGTGCCGAGTGATGTGAATGTCACAATATCTAATAGTGAAATTGTTATTACGGGTCCGTTAGGTTCGTTGCAGCAAGAGATATCTAATGAGCATATTAAGATATCTAGTGAAAATAATACATTGCTTGTTAATTCAACAAATTCTACCAAACATGCGCATTCATTGTCAGGAACGATGCGATCTTTAATTAACAACATGATAGCTGGAGTAACTGCCGGTTTTGAAAAACGATTAAATATTATTGGTGTGGGATATCGTGCTCAGGCAGCTGGTAATACATTAAACATGAGTCTCGGTTTTTCGCATCCAATTGCTTATAAAATGCCTAGTGGAATCACTGTTGAAACACCAACACAAACTGAGGTTGTGATTAAAGGAATTAATAAGCAGCAGGTAGGGCAGATTGCGGCTGAAATACGTTCATTTCGTCGTCCAGAGCCGTACAAAGGTAAAGGAGTGCGTTATTCTGATGAAGTTATAACGCTTAAAGAAACCAAGAAAAAATAATATATAGTAAAAAAACATGAAAACCCTTAAGCTATCCCGTCTGCGTCGAGCACGTGAAACACGAGCTAAAATAGCATTGCTTAAAGCTTACCGGCTATCAGTACATCGCAGTAATAAGCATATATATGCACAAATAATAGATGACAGTAATAATAAGGTGCTGGTTAGCGCATCAACACTTGAGAGCGAAGTTAGAAATAAAATACCAAATGGTGGTACAGTAAAAGCTGCTGAATATATTGGTCAAAGATTAGCTGAAAAATCTAAAGAGCTTGGTATTGATACTATAGCTTTCGATCGATCTGGATATAAGTATCATGGTAGAGTTAGAGCATTAGCTGAGGGTGCTCGAAATGGTGGTATCAAATTTTGAGATGAGGAATCTTAATGTCTAGAGCTTCAAAATTGCAAAATATTTCCTCGGCAAATGAGAACCAAGCCGATGATCTTAAAGAAAAAATGGTTTCAATTAATCGTGTCACTAAAGTTGTGAAAGGCGGTCGTATCCTAGCTTTTGCAGCATTGACTGTTGTGGGAGATGGTAACGGTAGAATTGGGATGGGGAAAGGGAAATCAAGAGAGGTCCCCGTTGCCGTACAAAAAGCTATGGATGAAGCCCGCCGTAAAATGGTGAAAATTGACTTGAAAAATGGCACACTTCAACATGCCGTGGTTGGTAAGCATGGGGCCGCTAAAGTTTATATGCAGCCTGCTTCTGAGGGAACCGGTATAATTGCAGGTGGCCCGATGAGAGCGATTTTTGAAGTTATGGGTATAAGTAACATACTTGCTAAATGCATTGGATCAACTAATCCGTATAATGTTATCCGAGCTACTATACAGGGGCTCGAGTCTATACGCACGCCTTCAATGATAGCTTCCAAAAGAAATAAAAATCTAGAGGAAATAACAGGAAGATCGAAATGACAGAAAATGATAATAAGAATTTGAGTGTGAGATTAATTAAGAGTCTGATTGGAAAAAAAGACTCTCATCGTCGAATCGTTGTAGGATTAGGATTGAAGAAGATTAACAGTATTGCGATATTGCAAGATAGTCCCTCGCTTCGGGGTATGCTAAATAAAGTTGCATATATGGTTAAGGTTGAGTAGCAAATGTATTTAAATAACATAAAATCTAACGAAGACTCTAAAAAATCTCGAAAAAGAGTGGGTAGAGGTATTGGTTCGGGAAATGGTAAGACTGCCGGACGTGGCCATAAAGGACAGAAATCCAGAGCAGGTGGCTTTCATAAAATTGGTTTTGAGGGCGGCCAAATGCCTTTACATCGACGCTTGCCAAAACGTGGATTTAAATCCCCTTGCAATAGACTAGTTAAAGAAATCAGACTCTCTTTAATTTCTGATACGTTTGAAAAAATTGATGGTATTGAAGATTTAAAGAAAACTGGAGTAATCTCTAAATCCGTGCGATCTGTAAAAGTTTTATACGATAAAGAAATTAAAACGGCTTTAATGATAAAAGGATTAACAATATCAAAGAATGCAAGAAGGGCTATTGTTAATGCTGGCGGTACTGTTGAATAAATAAAGGAATTGGATTGGTTGCAAATAAATTTAATAAAAGTGTGAATAGATATTCGGATCTAAAACGTAGGCTGTGGTTTTTGTTATTTGCGCTAATAGTTTACCGAATTGGTGCGCATGTACCCGTGCCTGGTATAGATCCGGTTGTTTTAAAGAATCTATTCGATACGCAGGAAGGAGGCATATTGGGCATGTTTAATATGTTTTCTGGGGGAGCGTTATCGCGCTTTTCAATATTTGCATTAGGCATAATGCCATATATTTCGGCATCAATTATAATGCAGTTAGGAAGTGTAGCAATTCCATATCTTGAGGCACTAAAAAAAGAAGGTGAATCTGGAAGAAGAAAAATAACACAATATACTCGCTATGGGACGGTGGCATTAGCATTAATTCAAAGTTATGGAATATCAATGGCATTACTAGCGCAACCTGGATTAGTAATAGATCCAGGTACTCTTTTTATTGTAACAACAGTTGTTACATTAGTAACCGGGACTATTTTTTTGATGTGGCTTGGAGAGCAAATTACTGAGCGTGGCATAGGTAACGGGATATCACTTATCATTTTTGCTGGAATAGCGGCTGGTTTGCCTGCTGCTATAGGTGGAACTCTTGAGTTAGTTCGAACAGGCGCAATGAATTTTCTTATCGCCTTAGGTATATTTATAGCGATAATTTGTGTAACTGGATTTGTGGTTTTTGTTGAGCGAGGACAAAGGAAAATATTAGTTAACTATGCTAAGCGTCAAGTGGGAAAACAGGTATTTGGCGGACAGAGTTCGCACCTTCCCTTGAAATTGAATATGTCTGGTGTAATACCGCCTATCTTCGCTTCTAGTATTATTCTGTTCCCCGCTACGATAGCTGGTTGGCTCTCGACTGATCAGTCAATGACGTGGTTAAAAGATATCAGTGGTGCACTTTCTCCTGGTCAGCCAATGTATGTAATGCTGTATGCTGCTATGATTGTATTTTTTTGTTTTTTTTATACTGCACTAGTTTTTAATCCAAAAGAAACGGCAGATAATCTAAAAAAGAGTGGTGCTTTTATACCGGGTATTCGACCAGGAGAGCAAACAACTCGATTTATTGAGCGTATCATGCTTCGACTCACTTTAGCTGGGTCAATTTATGTTACCTTGGTTTGTCTATTGCCTGAGTTCCTGATTTTGAAATGGAACGTGCCTTTCTATTTTGGTGGTACTTCTTTGCTTATAATAGTCGTTGTAACTATGGATTTTATGGCGCAAGTTCAATCACATGTTATGTCAACTCAATATGAAAGTTTGCTTAAGAAAACTAATTTCAAAAATAATCTTAATATCTCAAAATAGAGTGTTGCAATAATAATGGCAAAAGAAGAAACGATTCAAATGCAGGGTGAGGTACTTGAAACATTGCCAAATGCTACATTTAAAGTAAAACTTGAAAATGGTCATATTGTTCTAGGACATATATCAGGAAAAATGCGTATGAATTACATACGTATCTTACCTGGTGATAAAGTAACTGTTGATTTAACACCTTATGACTTAACTAAGGCCAGAATAACTTTTAGAACTAAATAAGCTAAGAACTCTACGTAAGAAAAATTACCTATATTCAAATAAAGGACAATCAATTGAAAGTACACGCTTCTGTAAAGAGAATATGCAGGAATTGTAAAATAATTAGACGCCATAGAGTTTTAAGGGTTGTTTGTGTAGATCCAAGACATAAGCAACGACAAGGCTAATGATTTAGTATTGGTTAATAAATAATTTCAAGGTGAGCAAATGGCGCGTATAGCCGGAGTTAATATACCTAATAATCAGCATGTGAGAATTGCCTTAACAGCAATATATGGGATCGGCAATTCAACATCAAAAAAAATATGCAATGAATTAGGGATTGCTGAATTCATTAAACTAAAAGATATATCAGAAGATCAATTAGATCAACTGCGTGAGAAAATTTCCAAATATACAGTTGAGGGAGATTTGAGGCGTGAGATATCAATGAATATTAAAAGATTAATGGATCTGGGATGTTACCGAGGATTGCGTCATAGAAGAGGTTTGCCAGTAAGAGGTCAGCGTACTAGAACTAACGCTAGAACAAGAAAGGGTCCCCGAAAATCTGCTAATATTCGATAAACGATTTAAAATGTAAATATAAGGTAAGGATTAATGGCAAAGACTCAACAAAGATTGCGAAAAAAAATCAAAAAAAATATTGTTGAAGGGATAGCGCACATACATGCGTCATTTAATAATACAATAGTTACGATTTCGGATAGACAAGGTAATGCGCTGTCATGGGCAACCTCGGGTGGTGCTGGATTTAAGGGATCACGTAAAAGTACACCTTTCGCTGCTCAAATTGCAGCTGAACAAGCTAGTAAGATTGCTCATGAATATGGAATAAAAAATTTAGAAGTTCGTATTAAAGGACCTGGGCCAGGCAGAGATTCCGCGGTAAGATCATTAAATGCAGCAGGATTCAAAATAACTAGCATATCCGATGTTACTCCTGTACCGCATAATGGATGTCGACCACCAAAAAAACGTCGAATTTGAGAGGATTATTTAGTGGCTAGAAATCTTGAACCAAAGTGTCGGCAATGCCGTCGAGAGGGAGAAAAATTATTCTTGAAAGGCGATAAATGCTTCTCAAGTAAGTGTGGAATTGAAAGGAGAAATTATGCTCCTGGGCAGCACGGTCAGAAAAAGAGTAGAATATCTGATTACGGCTTGCAGTTAAGAGAAAAGCAGAAAGTGCGTCGAATTTATGGCTTACTTGAGCGTCAATTTAGAATAATTTACAGAATAGCTGATAAAAAGCGTGGAGTAACTGGCGAAAATTTGTTGCAACTACTGGAGAGTAGGTTGGACAATATCGCGTATCACATGGGATTTGGATCATCTAGATCAGAATCAAGGCAGGTTGTTAGGCACAATTGTATTTTAGTGAATGGGAGACGAGTTAATATACCTTCTTATCAAGTTCTGCCTGGTGATATTATTGAGGTTACTGATAAAGCAAAAAACCACATTAAAATTAAATCTGCTCTTGAAACTGCAGAGCAGCGTGGATTTCCTGCATGGCTAGATGTTGATGTTAAGGCCATGAAAGGAAAATATAAAATGAAACCAGAAAGATCTGAATTGTCATCAACTATCAATGAATCTTTGATAGTTGAGTTATACTCAAAATAATTGGATATTGTCTTTCTTGTTAAGGATTTTTATATGTCAAGTAGTCCGTATCTTATACCTAGAATAATAGAGGTGCAAAATATAACTCCGGTTCAAGCTAGGGTTATAATGGAGCCATTTGAACGAGGATATGGTTATACATTAGGTAATGCATTACGAAGAGTACTGTTATCCTCTATGCCCGGCACTGCGGCGACGGAAGTTCGTATAGCGGGTATTGTTCATGAATATTCGGCGCTTGAAGGAATTCAGGAAGATGTTATTGATATACTATTAAATCTAAAAAATATAGTATTTAAACTTCATAACAATACTAAATCAACATTGATATTAAAGAAGCATATTGATGGTGTTGTTACGGCTGCTGATATTGAAAGTACCCATGATGTGGAAATAATCAACCCTAATCATGTTATAGCGCATATAGTAAAAGGTGGAAAGATAGATATGCAGATTATAGTTGAAAAAGGGCGGGGGTATGTTCCTGCAACTTTACGAAGAACTGAGGATAAGGATAGTCAAGTTGGAAGTATTTTATTGGATGCCTCTTTTAGTCCAATAAGAAAAATTAGTTATACTGTTGAGAATGCTCGCGTTGAACAACGAACTGATTTAGATAAATTGGTAATTGATATTGAAACCAATGGATCTGTAGACCCAGAAGAAGCGATACGCTACGCGGCAAGAGTATTGGTAGATCAACTGTCTGTTTTTGCCGAACTCGAAACTACACCTCTTCTTAAAGAGCAACCTAAGGTGCCGCAAATAGACCCTATACTATTACGCCCTGTTGATGATTTGGAGTTAACCGTACGTTCAGCTAACTGTTTAAAAGTTGAAAATATTTATTACATTGGTGATTTGATTCAACGCACAGAAGCTGAATTATTAAGAACCCCAAATTTAGGAAGAAAGTCACTCAATGAAATTAAAGAAGTTCTGGCTGCACGAGATTTATCTTTAGGAATGAAATTAGAAAATTGGCCGCCGGCTAATCTTGATAATCAAGGAAAGGAAACTGGCCATGCGTCATAGAAATGGTTTAAGAAAATTAAATCGTACAAGTAGTCATAGATTAGCAATGTTTCGCAATATGACTAATGCACTACTCCGTCATGAAATTATAAAAACTACTTTGCCTAAGGCAAAAGAATTGCGACGAGTTGTTGAACCACTCATTACTATAGGAAAAGATCCTAGTGTTATAAATAAAAGAATAGCTTTCGATCGTTTGCGTGATCGGGAAATGGTTATGAAGCTATTTTCAGATTTTGGCCCTCGTTACAAACTTCGTAATGGAGGTTATCTAAAAATTCTGAAATATGGGTATAGAAAGGGTGATAATGCACCTATGGCAATAGTTGAGCTTGTTGACCGCTCTCATGAAGATAATTCATTAACTAATCAGAGAAATGATTAGGACTACTATTTGATTTGAGTTTGATGAAAAGAATTGGAGAGTTTATATCTTGAATATTCTTATTAGGATAGAGCGCTCATACTTTGGATGAGTAATTAAATGAAAGGCGGATTCTAGTACTCAGTCATTCTTGAAATGTCGGCTAAAGCTCCCCATACTCTCGAGCTTCAACGTAGAATGGAAGTGGGCCAATGGCAAAGAAATACAT
>NZ_FNDH01000123.1 GCF_900100485.1 Nitrosomonas sp. Nm132
ACAGTGGATCGTCGTCATTTATGTGTGTCCATGATTTGAATTCCAGATCAATCGTTAGCGATCATTCCGATTTTGAAAAAATTGGGGTGAAACATGAACGTGGGCAAAACACTGTTTGCGCAAGTGATGGAGTATGTGCCGTGGAAAACATTCGCGCGCATCATCGATCGGCACAGCGGCGATTCTGGAGTGCGCACTTTAGGGTGCGCCGATTTGTTTCGCGTCATGGCATTCGCGCAACTGACTTGGCGAGAATCGTTGCGCGACATCGAATCTTGTCTCGCATCCAACCAAGGCAAGCTGTATCACATGGGCTTGGGCGGTGTTCCGGCCAGATCGACGCTCTCGGACGCGCTGAATCAGCGGAACTGGCGCATCTACCACGATTTGGCTATGCACCTGATCATTCGGGCACGCAACCTTTACGCCACCGAACCAACGGGGCTGGAACTCGACGCGACGGTCTACGCGCTGGACTCGACTACCATCGACTTGTGCTTGAGCCTGTTCGACTGGGCGCCGTTTCGCAGCACCAAGGCGGCGGTGAAGATGCACACGCTGTTGGATTTGCGCGGGGCAATTCCCGCTTTTATTCACATCAGCGATGGCAAGATGAGCGATGTAAAAGTGTTCGACCTGTTGCCTATCGAGACGGGCGCGTTTTACGTGATGGATCGAGGTTATCTGGATTTTGGCCGATTCTTCAAGATGCATCAGACGGGGGCGTTCTTTGTAACCCGTGCCAAGCGAGGCATGAATGCCCGTCGTGTGTATTCGGCAAAAACCGATCGAACGACAGGTGTGATCTGCGATCAGACGATTCGTCTCAAGGGGTTTTACGTCTCGAAAAACTATCCCGAACATTTGCGGCACACTCGTTACAAAGATCCCGAGTCGGGCAAGACATTTGTGTTTCTGACCAACAACACAACGTTGCCGCCGTTGACCATCGCCGCGTTGTACAAGCGTCGCTGGCAAGTGGAATTGTTTTTCAAATGGATCAAGCAACACCTGCGCATCAAACGATTTCTGGGAACGAGCGAGAACGCCGTGAAGACGCAAATCTGGTGCGCCGTATCCACCTACGTGTTAATTGCCATTGTTAAAAAGGAGCTTCACCTCAATGCTTCGCTTTACACTTTATTACAGATTTTATCGGTGTCAGTTTTCGAGAAAACCCATATTTCATGCGCCTTGCAGCCA
>NZ_FNDH01000068.1 GCF_900100485.1 Nitrosomonas sp. Nm132
TCATGTCGGACGCTCCTCTCTAGTTACAGGGTTTTAAACAACACTACTTTGGCACCTCGTTGCCATTTAGGGTAGTGGGCGTCCATTCCATTACTATTGCTACCTGCCACTGCTGGTGTTTGAGGCTGAGTCAGGCGCCTTGGTGGCTTCCGCGCTACGCCCCGGTAAGCGCCCAACGGGTGCCGAGAATGCCATGATCATGAAGCGAGTGCTGCATGTTTTGCGCCAGCACTGGCCGCATACCCACATCCTGCTGCGCGGCGACGGGCATTTCTCCAATCCAGAGCTGATGAAGTTGATCAGTGAAATTGGCAATGCCGATTTCATCTTTGGCTTGGGCGGCAACGCCGTATTGTCCGCCAAAGCTGAGGGACTGATGAGGAATGCGCGCGGTCATCTTGCGTTGCATCAGTCAATGGCTGCTCAACGGATGAGACCGGTCGTATCGTCAGTGCGCCTGTTCGGTGAATTCGACTATGCTGCCAAGTCCTGGCCGCAAGCGCATCGCGTGGTGCTCAAGGCCGAGGTGCTGGCGGGGAACACCGGGCGGCCAGCCAAAGATAATCAGCGTTACGTGGTCACGTCGCTGCGCAGTCCCACTCCCGGCGCACTCTACCAGCAGGTGTATTGCCAGCGCGGACAAGCGGAGAATTGGATCAAACAAGTGAAGGCTGGTTTGAAGTCAGACCGCACCTCATATCCAGCGCCTGTCCGGTCAGGGCGCTGCTGACACAGAAAAGTGTATTCCATCACAATAAATTCTCAATAGAGATCTGATTTATCCACTTGGAATATGAATCTCTGGCAAGTTCACTCTTATTTTTGATACTCGTGCAATATTCGGGCCTAGGGGTAGGGGGATATCGCCTAAAAATCAAAAAAATAAGGGAGTAGAAACCAGAATAGGTAACAGAAAATTTATGCAAAGTTCAGGATAGCGCGCATCACGTGAATCGGATATCGCCGCAGTCAGGCGATCAATCAGGCCGATACGATGATCGACTGTATCCAATACCACTGCACCAAAACCAGAGGAGAGCTCCCCTCCAGCAAAGTCGGCGCGAACTGTGAAGCCGGGAATGGAATTAAAGCAGAGTTGTTCCGGGACAGAGTTGGCAGCGGGGCGAGCAATTGCAGGCATTTTTTACGAACCAGTTTCTCAATAATCCCCATTATATCTAACGCTTGAAGCGTTATTTGTCCGATTTATGTAATGTTCAGGCTAGAAACTATCCCCATAACCCAAAAAAACGCATGATTGTGAACAATCAGTGGCACAGGTAGCAAGCAAAAATAGAGTTTATGGTGTCATGCCTCCAAAAAATGTAATCGGAAGCATTTTTAAATGCTTAGCCTCATTACATTTCTTTAAGGGAGCTTAAAAATTAGGCAGCTCGCTGGCGAAAAAATGAGGTTTTCTGGCTGGCACTATATATTACCCTGCTATGTAAAGGGCTATGTTATACTTAAAAAGTATGCTTCTTAGGTGTATAACGTTCTTTGAGTATTTAGGGAAGTAAAATATAAAGTTAAATAACAGGTTGATCGGCTCTTGGTAGGAGTTGATTCTGGGTAGAAAATTCATTGGATGGAATTATTAAAAAATGGCAGACAGTAGTGGTGAGATGAATAGTCGGCGTCGTTTTCTAGTACTGGCCACATCTGTGGCGGGCGGGATTGCTGGCGTTGCGGTGGCGACTCCATTTGTGTTGAGTATGATGCCTAGTGAACGCGCTAAAGCAGCTGGAGCGCCGGTGGAAGTGGATATTAGTAAGCTGGAGCCAGGTATGCTGCTGATGGTTGAGTGGCGGGGAAAGGTGGTATGGGTTCTTAAGCGTACACAGGAAATGCTGGAGAATTTGAAGAAAATAGAAAGCCAGCTGGCTGACCCTAATTCGGAGAAAAAACAGCAGCCAGCTTATGCTCAGAATGCGACGCGTTCTATTAAACCTGAAATTCTTGTGGTGGAGGGTGTATGTACACACCTTGGCTGCTCTCCAGTATTTAGGAAGGATATTGCTCCTGCTGATTTAGGTGCTGATTGGCTAGGTGGTTTTTTCTGCCCGTGCCATGGTTCAAAATTTGATTTGGCAGGGCGTGTTTACAGAAGTGTTCCGGCGCCTACTAATTTGGTTGTCCCTCCTCATACCTATTTGAGTGAAAATCGGCTTTTAATCGGCTCTGAAAGCAAGGAATCTGTATAAAATGAGTAAACAAGAGAATTCGATGATGGAATGGATTGATAAGCGCTTCCCAATGACTGCTACCTGGAGAGCGCATCTTTCTGAATATTATGCCCCTAAGAATTTTAATTTTTGGTATTACTTTGGTTCGCTAGCAATGCTTGTGCTGGTTAATCAACTGATTACCGGTATTTTTCTTACTATGAGCTATAAGCCTGATGCTAGTCTTGCGTTTGCATCAGTTGAATACGTCATGCGCGATGTGAATTTTGGTTGGTTGATTCGGTATATGCATTCTACGGGAGCTTCCATGTTTTTTGTGGTGGTTTATCTGCATATGTTCCGAGGGATGATGTATGGCTCTTATCGCAAGCCACGCGAGCTTTTATGGCTGATAGGCATGGCGATTTTTTTCGTGCTGATGAGTTTAGCTTTCACTGGATATATTTTACCTTGGGGACAAATGTCTTATTGGGGCGCTCAGGTGATTGTGAGTATGTTTGGAGCGATTCCATTTATCGGCGAAACGTTATCAAACTGGATCTTGGGAGATTTCATGCTCTCGGACGCAGCGCTTAACCGTTTTTTTGCATACCATGTGGTGACGTTGCCATTATTGATAATTGTTTTGGTATTTGTTCATATTATCGCATTACATGAAGTGGGTTCTAATAATCCAGATGGAATAGAAATCAAATCTAACAAAGATCCAAAAACGGGAATTCCAGTGGATGGAATACCATTTCATCCTTACTACTCTGTAAAGGATATATTCGGAGTGGTGGCATTTCTGATTGTGTTTAGCGGTATTATATTTTTTGCTCCTGAGATGGGTGGGTATTTTCTTGAGTATAATAATTTTATTCCTGCAAATACGTTACAAACACCTGATCATATTGCGCCTGTATGGTATTTCACCCCTTATTATTCTATGTTGAGGGCAGTCACGGTTAATTTTCTCTGGATAGATGCGAAACTGTGGGGCGTTATTTTGATGGCGGCTGCAGTAATTATCTTTTGTTTCTTGCCATGGCTGGATCGTAGTCCTGTCAAATCGATACGTTATAAAGGACCAATCTTTAAGTTTGCGCTTACGCTTTTTGTAATAAGTTTTCTTGTGCTTGGCTGGCTTGGTACAAAAGCGCCGACTCCCTTATATACATTATTAGCTCAAATATTTACAGTTATTTATTTTGCATTTTTTGTTCTTATGCCATGGTATAGCAAGATAGATAAAACAAAACCTGAACCAAAAAGAGTGACAAAATGAGATTAATAAAATTACTGCTTTTTTTTATCAGCTTGACTCCAATTTTTGTTTTTGCTGCTGCTGACATAAAACTTGATAGGGCACCAATTGATACATCTGACAATGCATCGTTGCAGCGCGGCGCACAAAGTTTTGTTAATTATTGCTTAACTTGTCATGGTGCTAGCTATATGCGTTATAACCGGCATCAAGATATTGAGCTAACTAATCAAGAAATCAGTGGGAGTCTTATTCATACTGGACAAAAAGTTGGCGATCTTATGTTGACTTCTATGAAAAAAAAGGAAGCTGAAGAATGGTTTGGGGTTGCTCCCCCTGATTTATCCATAATTGCTCGCTCCAGGGGTGCGGATTGGCTGTATACCTATCTTAGAGCTTTTTACAAAGATGATTCGACTTCTTCAGGCTGGAATAATTTGATTTTTGATAAGGTTGCAATGCCGCATGTTTTGTACCAGTTACAAGGCCAGCAAGTACTTAACATTAAATCGGTTAGTGATGGAAAAGGCAGCTCGGAAGTTAAGGAATTAGAGCTTAGTGTACCTGGCGCTCTTTCCAAACAAGAATACGATAAATTTGTTACAGATCTGGTAAACTACATGGTTTATTTGGGTGAGCCCCATGCAAATTATCGTAAGAAACTTGGAATGATTGTCATGATCTTCTTGCTTGGTATGCTTGGTTTGACTTATTTATTAAAACGCGAATATTGGAGAGATGTACACTAGTAAATCATTGAATCAAAGTACTAAAAAGATGTATAAGTCATCATGATGACGCTGTATTCTACTGCAACATGTCCTTTTAGCCACCGATGCCGCATCGTGTTGCATGAAAAGGACATGGATTTTCAGGTCATTGATGTAGATCCTCACAATAAACCAGAAGATTTGGCTGTGATTAGCCCCTATGGTCGCGTGCCAGTTCTGATTGAGCGAGATCTAGTATTGTATGAATCGAATATTATCAATGAGTACATTGATGATCGTTTTCCTCACCCTCAGTTGATGCCGGCAGAACCAGTAATGCGTGCCCGGGCAAGACTGTTATTACATCGATTTGAGCAAGAATTATTTTGCCATATTGAGACTGTTGAGCAGAATGATCAAAAGATAGCTGATAAAATGAGAGTAGCGATTGCTGATAGTTTGACAATGATCGCACCAATATTTGATAAGCAAAAATATATGCTGGGTGATGAATATTCTATGTTGGATGTAGCCATAGCACCTTTACTATGGAGACTGGATCATTATGGAGTTCGTCTACCAAAACAGGCTGCACCATTACTCAAGTATTCTGAGAGATTATTCAGCAGGCCACTATTTATTGATGCTTTAACACCTTCAGAGAAATTAATGCGTAAATGAAGGTTCCTGCGACTAAGCCTTATTTAATACGAGCTGTTTATGAATGGTGTATTGATAATGAATTGACTGCCTATATTTCTGTTGATTTTGATCGGAATACATTAGTGCCTGAGGAATATGTAAGAGATGGAGAAATTACTCTGGATATTAGTCCTCTAGCTGCTTGTGATCTATTGATCGACAATGAAGTGGTTCAATTTACGGCGCGCTTTAATGGCATATCAAGGAGGATATCAATACCAATTGGCGCAATCAAGGCGATATTCTCAAAAGAGATCAATCAAGGTTTGTTTTTTTCTCCTGAAATTGAGGAAAATGCACCACGCACTTTTAAGAATGAAGATACAAATTGTTTAGGATCCACATCAAATAATTATCTGGCGCATGAGGATAGAGGGGATCGAGTTCATTTAAAGATCGTTAGATAACAATTGTTTACTGCATAATAGCCTAAGGTTTATAATTTTAATATATTTGTCTTTTTAACATATTTATTTCTATGAGCCGGCATAGCTCAGATGGTAGAGCAGCTGATTTGTAATCAGAAGGTCCCGAGTTCGATTCTTGGTGTCGGCACCATAAAATTCAAGGCATTAGGCGTCAGTATCTAAAGATTCTCAATTCTGAGTCACCACGATAAATAGTAAATAGAAGTAGTCAGTAAGCTATAGGCATTATTGATCACTCCTCCCCGCTTGAGGTTCCATCAAAACATATTGCGGCTTCAATAAAGTCGGATAACTTTTTATAAGAGATGAACTACTAACTAAATGGGATGAAGGATGAAGGATGAAGGATGAAGGAGTTTCCCTTTACTGCTTTATCCGTAGAGGGCCTCCTCCCAGTGAAATTATTGATCTATTTGCATTGATACAAGAACTGGATCATACAGATTCTAATTTCTATAAACTCCTCTTCAAAAATAACAACATCATTGCCAAATAAAAAAACGCTGTTGTTATACTGGGAAAATTCTTAGTTGCAACTACAAAGAGCTTCAGATACCTCAGTTCAAATCCTGTTTTTACTTTTTCTTCTGTGTATTTTTGGTTATGAATGGTATTTAAGATGAACCTCAAAATATAAGCGTAGTAATTACACTGATGAAAACTCCAAAAAGAATTGAACCACTGATCCAGGATGGCTTTGTCGATGAGGTTATCCAACAATTAATGAGTGGCAAAGAAGCCTCGGTTTACGTAGTTCGCTGCGGAGAAGAGATACGTTGCGCTAAAGCATACAAAGAGGCCAACAAACGTAGTTTCCGCCAAAATACGGATTACACCGAAGGCCGCAAAGTAAAAAACAGCCGTCGTGCACGAGCCATGGAAAAAGGTACTCGGTATGGACGCAAAGCACAGGAAGAATCCTGGCAAAATGCTGAGGTAGATGCCCTGTACCGACTCGCTGCTGCTGGTGTGCGTGTGCCCAGGCCATACGACTTCCATGAGGGCGTACTATTGATGGAGCTGATGATCGACAGCAATGGCAATGCAGCCCCACGGCTCAACGATCTTGCGCTTACTGCAGAATTATCTCGTGAATATCACCGCATGTTAGTTGCTCAAGTGGTTCGCATGCTTTGTGCTGGAATCATCCACGGTGATCTGTCTGAATACAACGTGCTAGTCGACAGCACAGGACCTGTCATTATCGACTTGCCACAAGCTATCGACGCAGCTGCCAATAACCAAGCCTGTAAAATGCTGCTACGTGATGTCGAGAACTTGGCTATATACTTCGGTCAGTTTGCGCCTGAATTGCTAGCCACCAGTTATGGTATGGAGATATGGTCGCTCTATCAAAGCGGACAACTTCATCCGGAAAGTGATTTGACCGGACACTTCGAGTATATTGAGAAAACAGTCAATATTAAAAGCATCTTGCGTGAAATCAACGACACACTTAAAGAAGAAGAGGCACGAAAACTAAGGCGTACTATCAATTCATGAGCCTATTTGTCTGCTCATGTCCCCTGTTTTATCCGTAATGACGTCACAACCAAGTATTGGTGCTGGTTCTACTATTACTCTTCTGTTATCGCTCCTTTCTCATCCGTATCATTTCTTTTATTTTATCTTTCTAATTCCAATTCTCGATAGAAACATAAATGATGTGGCTACACTAAACTGGACACATTCCTTAAAATAATTGAAAGGAGGAGTGTATCTAAAATGAACCAAGAAAAACCTAAAATCTATACAGCTGAATTTAGGGAGTCATCGGTAAAGTTGGCCATTGAATCGGATAAACCGGTAGCCCAAACTGCGAGGGAAATTGGTGTGAATGAAAACACCTTGCACACCTGGATCAGTAAATACAGTCGACCGGTTGATAACATAAAGGCAGTGCGCACTGACGAACCTCTCTGTGAAGAGTTAAAGCGGCTAAAAAAAGAGGTTGCCCGACTGACCGAGGAGCGCGACCTATTAAAAAAGGCTGCCGCGTACTTTGCCAAGGAGCAATGGTGAAGTACGCCTGGATCAAGCAGCATCGGGGTGAATTCACCGTATTATCGATGTGCCGGTTTTTACAGGTCTCACAGAGTGCTTACTATGATTGGCTGCATCGAATTCCTTCATTCAGGGAACGAGAAGATGAGCAACTCAGCGGTATTGTAAAAAAAGTATTTGAAAAAAGCCGGAATACATATGGTACCCGTCGTCTCAAAATAGCTATGTCTCACCAAGGCCGATCCGTGGGTCGGCGGCGAATAAGCCGGATTGGCCTGTAAAACTAAACGTCGATTTAAAGCTACCACCAATTCAAAACATGAACTGCCTATTGCGCCTAATTATCTGGATCGTCAGTTCGCCATAGATCAGATGAATCAGGTGTATGTGGGTGATATCACTTATATTTATACTCTGGAAGGCTGGTTGTACCTGGCGGTTGTGATCGACTTGTTTTCCCGTCAGGTCGTGGGCTGGTCAATGGCTGCGCATATGAAAATACGGTTAGTCAACAATGCGCTCCAGATGGCTATTTGGAAACGTAACCCCGACAAAGGCCTGTTATGGCATACCGATCGGGGTAGCCAATACGCCTCGGAAAGTCACCGGTAATTACTAAAGCAGCATGGCATCTGGCAAAGTATGAGCCGGAATGGCAATTGCTGGGGCAATGGTGTGCCACGAAGGGGCAAAGAAGGACGCAGTCCTTCGGGCAGCTATGTTACATGAGAGATGAGGGTAGGCCCCTCGAAGTCTGGTTACAGGACTCGGCTTCAAACCACCACGAGCTGCTTCGATCAAAAGTCGCGGTAGTGAACGTCGTTGGAAAAGGCACTTGAAAGTGTCAGGTACGAATTAAGCAGATGAACGCAAGTGAACAGTCGATGACATGTCGAAAAGGAAACCAACCCACGTCAAAACCGGATAGCGTTGTTGATCCGGGACAGACCCGGACAGTACCTGTTTATGGGCTGGGTGGCGTTCGGCGTAGAGGCTGCATGAACTTCAGACAACCTGATCTCGGAGCATCCCTCGTTTTTAAAGCATTCTAAAGAACAAATATAAATCAATCGATTACATGTGCCAGGGGAGGAGATACAAAAATAGGCA
>NZ_FNDH01000051.1 GCF_900100485.1 Nitrosomonas sp. Nm132
TTGTAGCCGATCTCAGCACCTATTTGACGGCCATACAACAGCTTGACGCTGCTATCAGCATCGAGAATCCAAGCAGTATTCAAGGCCTCACGAGTGCTCTCACTTAGCGCTGTGTCCATCCAGATCGTACTCTTCATCAGCTGAGCCAGCCAGGCAGGCAGCACGTTGCGCGCCATCACAACGTTTGGGCAAACTTGGCGCAAGCGCGCTTAGCGCGCGGCGTAAGCTCTCATCGCTGACAATCTTGCTCATGCCAAGTATCTCAGGGACAACTTCGTCTCCTCGTAGCCAGCGATGTGTGCATAGCGTCGCTGCCCATCAAGAATGGAGAGCAACCAAGTACCCAGTCAATCAACCTCGGCAGGCGCATTAGGACTCGTGTAAGGGAGCGGGCACCCCTCTACCCAGCGGCTAAATAAACCACTAACTTCCAAGAACTCAGCAAAAAATGCCAACTGACCCAAAGCCGTAGCACTTCCGTTTTCATCCCAGCGTACGTGAAATCGACCACCAGGAGTCGACAAACTCATCTCCTCTGCAGCTGGCGCCATCTCCTGCACAACGCTGCCTACCGCCTTTGATGTGTTCCAAGTGAGGGGGCGACTGGTCTAGGGTTTTTCCTGATTATTAGAAGCATCATTTGAAGATGACATGGAGCATTGTTCTGGTTCCTTCATATACTTCGCTATGAACAGGCTTTGCGCGATGACAAACGTCAGCATCAATCCAGTAGTCCCAAATAATTTGAAATTAACCCAGGTGTCGGTGGCGAAGTTGAATGCCACATAAAGGTTGGCGATGCCCAATGCGGCGAAAAACCCGGCCCAAGCATGGTTAAGGATTCGCCACACCGGGTCTGGCAGGGTGATCTGCTGTCCCATGATGGATCGTATCAGGTTCTTGTTCCAGAACAGTGCAGCCAGAGACAGAACGGCGGCAAATGACCAGTAAAGCACTGATGGCTTCCACTTTATAAAAGTCTCATCTTGCAGAATCAATGTTGCACTGCCGAAGATGACAATGATCACGAGACTAATCCATAGCATATTGTCGACTTTGCGGTGACGGAACCATACCCAGCTAATTTGCGCAAAAGTTGCAGCAATGGCTACCGCAGTTGCAGCGTAAATGCCATAACTTTTAAAAGTTACGAAAAATAGGATTATCGGAAAAAGATCAAAAATAAATTTCATAAAATGATGTAAGTAGTATTGTTGATTGAATAATTATCGCAGTTGTTACGGTAATCGTTATACCTTTTGTTATGTCTCGCAGTATTCTAGTCGAGCTTGAGTGCGCTTACGGTATGATAATGTTGTCACCTGGTGTGTTGAATCCACTAAATCATACTTATTCATGAGATACTCAATTCAAACATATGGCAATTACTGTAATCAATTAACTGATAAGAATCTATGACTACTCATACTTACACCACGTCTGTACCTGTTTTCAAACAGCTATTGAACAGCCTTAACGCTATCCTGACCAAGGCTGAAGCATATGCCGCTGAGAAAAAATTTGAACCGAAAGTATTGCTAGATGCCCGGTTGTTTCCTGATATGTTCCCCTTAATCCGCCAAGTGCAAGTTGCTGCTGATTTCGCCAAGAGCGTGTCAGCGCGGCTGGCAGGTGTTGAAGTGCCGGTATATGAAGACGACGAACAGACCTTCGCCGATTTGCAGGCACGAATTGGCAAGACCTTGTCGTTTATCGAGAGCCTAACACCCGCGCAATTCGAGGGCAGTGAAACGCGTGAAATCATATTACGCCCAGGCACACCGAAAGAGAAAAAAATGGTTGGATACACCTACCTTTACCACTACGGATTACCGCAATTTTTCTTCCATGTCACCACTGCCTATGCGATTTTGCGACACAATGGTCTGGAAGTCGGCAAAGGCGATTTTATGGGTGCCTACTAAGGCTGTTAATCAGGAAAATAGAACACTTGGTATCTCAAACTTATCTTGATTCCTGATGATAGCTTTTTGGAGAAAGATCACGACGAGAAATTCCATTGAATAACCCATGAATCCGGGATAGTTATTCCGGTTTGCTTGCTGAAAGGAATGATAAACAAAGAGTCCATATGGTTACCGAGGAAACTCCACCTCAATACCACTGAATACGTGATCGCTTACCTCGGGGGGTGAGGATGTCAGGTTCATAGTTGTCTATCTTCCGCATAATTTTTCAACAATAATAAGTAAATCTGTTTGTTGCTTAACCTATGTAACCTATGAGCTCCGTATTTGAGAGCACACCTCGATCAGATGTATTTATGTTTGTGCTGGAGCTTGAAGTGATCACTTATGTCAGTTTGATAGTTGATCAATCGATAGTGCGGCGGACTGTTAATCCGCAGGTCCCAGGTTAGAGCCCTGGTCGGGGAGCCATCTATTTCAAGGCTTTGCTGGACTCGCCCTTTTTGACCGCGTTCTCAACGTGACAGAAACGTGACATAGGAATTACTTTGCTTTCCCTTGTCGATTCAATTCTGGATGCAGCAAACGCCAGATTTTCAGTAGCAAATTTGGCATAACGATCCACCATATTGCGCGATTTCCAGCCGCCCAGGTCTTTCAATTCATCGCAGCTCGTGCCAGCCTGGCGATGCCATGAAGCCCAGGTATGGCGCAAATCATGAAACCGGAAATCCTCAATCCCTGCTTTCTTAAGCGCATTCACCCAGGCCGAATTGGTTACTCCCCAGCCAATGGGCTGACCACGATAAGTAAAACAAAACTGATCATGCTTTCCTATTTGCTCCTGTAATACGGCGACTGCATCCTTATTCAACGGAACGCCTCTCGGCGTGCCATTTTTGGTTTTATTCAACCATGCCGTGCGTCGATTCAAATCAACACGGTTCCACTCCAAGCCAGTAATCTCACGTGCCCGGCAGCCTGTTGCCAGGGCGAAGCGAATCAATGCCGCCAGATGTTCGGGAGAAGCCGCAATCAATCGGTCAGCTTCCTCTCGGTTCAGCCAGCGATCCCGTTCCACTTCACCCGGCAGCAAACGAATCTTGGGGATGCTATCGATCCATTGCCATTCATCGCGTGCCATTTTCAGCAGATTGCGAATCAAGGCCAGATAACGATTTACCGTTGCCGGCGTATTGCCCTTTTTGAGTTGTCCCTGCACCACTGACCAAATCACGTCACCGTTAATTTGATTCAAGGTCAGTTTTCCCAAATAGGGATCAAGCATCCGGCAAATACGCTGCACATCCCGGTAACTGCGCAAATTCGCTTTGATCGTGAGATACCGTACCACGGCTTCTTGCCATGAGCGTTGGGGCTTAATTCCGAAATGATGCTCGCGAAAGGCTTCCAGCCGGATTTTGGCTAGCAGTGCTTCAGCATCTTGTCGGTTTTCAGTCCCAGCACTTTGGCGTATTCTTTTGCCGTTTGGGAGCGTGGTTGCAATCCACCAGAAGCGGGAATCTTGCCTCCGGTAGACGCCTTCTTGGGTTTGGGCCATGAATTTTCCTCCTTAGCCCGCCCGTGCTCGCGTTGCTTATAATCCTCTATCCAGGCATCCAAATCAACCCTGTCATACAGACAACGGCGACCCAGCTTGATAAAAGGAATCTCCAATTCAGCGAGCAGCGTTACGCCAATACCGAGATAACGCGCCGCTTCTTCTTTGGATAAACATCGAATGGCAGGCAGAGGCAGGCTAACTTTATCCATTGTTAGTCACCATCCGACTGCTTCTGATATTCGCGAGCTTCTCTTTCGAGTTCGGCTTGCTCTTTAGCGTTGTTCTTGTTCAGTAGGGAATTGAACAGCCGTGCTTTGATGGCGACCTTCTCCCTGATGTAGTCGCGAAAGGGCAACCCGAGATTGAAACTCTTCTGACCGTGATAAATACACAAGGCATCGAGAAAAGCAGCCGTGCCCGCTTCCCAATCAATAATATTCTCACGTGCCATGAATGAAATAAGGTAACTCAAGCTCATGGTAAACAGCTTGTCATCTCCAGGCACACGCGCAGCATTGAAACGAGAAGAGAGGGGGCTATCATTGGTTTCCCAATCGACAGACGACAGATAGCCCCATAAGGGATGGATCGGCCAGCGTGAACGCGTTTGATCATCGGGATTAGGGAGCGTCAGGCGCAGCCATTCAGTGGTGGCATAGCTCCATAATCCATTGAGATGATTGAGCACCTCAGACAGCTTGGATAAGCCTTTTTGGGTGAGGATTTCACGTTTCAATTCAAACTCAAGCCGCCAAACCTTATCCTTTCCATTCCAGCCTGCTTGCTTCCATAGCTCATGGAGATAGTATTTCTTGGACTGCTTCTCGATTTCCAGCGTCTTGTCATATAGGCGGCAACTGATCACGCCGCCTGAACCGATCACCCAACCGGAAAAATTACGCTCAATGGAATAGGTATTAATGGCGGAAGCACGTGTCACCCAGGCATGCCGATCCCAGCTTTCCATATCGACGGAGCTGACGAAATCGACAAACAGATCAATCCGGCCAACATTGGCC
This sequence comes from Nitrosomonas sp. Nm132, assembly GCF_900100485.1. Taxonomy (GTDB): domain Bacteria; phylum Pseudomonadota; class Gammaproteobacteria; order Burkholderiales; family Nitrosomonadaceae; genus Nitrosomonas. Next base: position 4,512 of record NZ_FNDH01000051.1, read on the forward strand.
GATTCATGAACTGCTCCAAAGTGTCCGACTATATGCCGCAATACTTTATCAGCCTCAGTGGGCAAGACATGCGTCAAATACTCGCTGGAAACCTTCACATAGGCGAGTGGCATTGAACGGCTGCGGGAGAGCTGAATGCGAAAAGCGTTATCTTCCAAGATATAAGGAAAGAATCGTGCGCCTTTATCCTTGACTTCAAAGAGATGGTCTTCTACTGGATATTGCGCGTATGCTTGCTCGTGCGGTTCAGTTGATTGAGCTATTTGCTTCAACTCTTTTAAGGCTTCATCTATCTCAGGAAATAATTCACCGGGATAGGATAGATAAAGGCTATCCACCCCAAACCTCAGAAGCTTAAAGTATTCACTATTGCAGTTATTGGGTACTGTGTTACTAGGCGGCGTACCCTGTGAGGAGGCATTTGATGATGGGGATACTTTTATCGAAGTATTTCCCACCTCGCCACCGCAACACACCGCCTCGCTTCCGCTCGTTGTGCGCCGCGTTGGCCCGGTGGATTGATGTTTGACTGATTCCATTCTTGATCTCCTTAAAAGTTAAGAAGTCAGCAGAATGAGATTTGCCAACAAGGAAAAATAGGGGATAAAGAAAATTAATAAAAAGAAAAAAGGGGGATGTAGGTATTTTTATTTGGCTTGCTGCAAGGATTTACATAAAAAATAGTTAAAATTTGCTTAGCTTTCTTTATCCCTATTTTTGCGGGGTCGGCCTCGCCGATTTTTTACTTCAGGTGGAGCGATTTCTCTGATCCATTCGTATACTGTTTCACTATCATAATGTTTTCCACCACCATATTTCTGAATTAACTCATCTTCTACAATGGATGGTATCGTTCTATGTAAATCATCTACCCAGATTTTCCCAGCGATTTGCTGGCAAGCGATTTTAGCTTTTTGATTAGCTCTGAGTTTTCTATTGTTTTCTGAATCCTTGCTAGTAATTGCTAAGGAGAGGCTATCATCTGTTTCTTTTGCATTCTTTTCTTTATTTTTATTATCTCCTTCCTCGACTATTTCTGGATAATCATATCGTAAAGAAAAACCACCTTCATCTTCTGGTTCTAGATGTGTTGCACATAATGCGCGTGCACCAAGTTCAGGCATTTCAAAATCAAGCTTCCATCCCGAAGGAAACCAGAATTCTGGTAATGGTATACCTCTTCTTTCGCACCATTCGTGAAAATCCATTCTATCCAGAGTAGCCCATCTGAGTAATTTTCGGTTAAAACGTTTGCCAAAAATACAATCGTAAACGTCGCCTACATAGGTGCGGATATAAAAGCGAGGATCAGCTTTTGATTCAGGAGGACGCTTGGCAAGCGTTAAATTCACGCAGACGATTTCACCATGCAAAATGGCATGCATTAACAAGCGAGCGTAATCTTTAACCGTTAAGGGAAGCCGAAACCAGAGCCGACTCGGATCATAACCGGCCCAGCGGAAAGAAATGTCCCAGATAGTTAATTCATCAGCAATTAATGGCATATTTTTCTATGTAGTATTGGAGTTTTCAGGAGATCAAAATCTTTCCAGCTTCATATAATTTCCTAAATATTCAATTACTGCTTTTATGAGTAAACGGCGAATTCAAGTTCTTTCTTGAGAATGGGCATAACAGCTTCGCTCTTCTGCAAGAAAAAGGACAGCCTGGCTTTGCCAGACTGTGGGGGAGTAAAATGTGCTGGCATGATAGCTGCATCAAACCTTGTTTAGAGACAACTTTTGCGATAAATCGACCTGCAAACCTCTACGTTTGAGCTAAAAAAATCCGAGAAATAAGGGCAACTCAACCAATGTCAGAAATATTTATTAATTACCGTCGTGATGATAGTCGAGGACATGCGGGTCGATTATATGATCGGTTAGAGAAAAAATTTGGCAAAGACAAAATTTTTATGGATATCGATCATATTGAGCCGGGAAAAAAGTTTCCTGAGGTTATTCAGGAGAATCTAAACTCAATGTACGTGGCAATTATTTTAATCGGGAAACAATGGCTCAATATTACTGATGCCACTGGACAAAGACGTTTAGATGATCCAGAAGACTGGGTACGCCTCGAGATTGAAGAAATTTTAAGCAGACATGTACTTGCTATTCCAGTTTTAGTTGACGGTGCAGCTATGCCCGCACCGTTACATTTGCCTAGTTCAATCATTTCTCTGGCAAAACATAATGCTTTTGAAATTAGTGATATTCGTTTTCATTATGATGTTGATAATCTTATTAAAAAATTAGAAAAAGAATTAAGTTATCAAGCACCTCCAACAACTTCTTTATTCCACACTATTCCCCAAGAAATAAAAGACAGAAATCAAAATGAAGAGATCAACCAAGTAACAAAAACGATTCTAGAAGAACAAAAAACTACTAATAAATCGCTAGAACAAAATTTTGGAGAAATATCTCTTGAACATGAAAATATAAACGAAAAATCTAATCAGTTTCCCTCTCGGAGCGCAGAGCAGCATACTGAAATAATTACTGCTATAAATGGCTTAAAAGCTAGCTTGCCTGACCCCAAAGGAAATGAGTTAAATAAACTTATTACTATCCAACTTGATAGAGCTAGAGATTTCATAAGAGACATTCGTGCCAATGACGCACTTGAATTGCTTGTGAGCCTAGAGGCTACTATATCCAATTGTGACAACTATACTAGATTTAGATGGCATACAAATATAGGGGCATGTTACTTATTGCTTGATCAGAGAGAGGAAGCAGCAGAACAATATTTGACAGCTTACAACTTCGCTAAGGATGAAGAAAAGGCAGTTGCAAATAAAATTCGTGCCCATCTTTTAATCAATCAGTTTGATTACGGACTAAAAGAATCTGAGAAAGCCCTTAGAAATTATCCTGACAGTGGAATCGTTTGGGCAATGTATATCAAAGTAAAGCAATTATTGAATGAAGAATTTGACCTTTCATTATTACCTGTTGCTTTACAAAACGATAGCACAATCCTTTTGATGCTAGCAGACCTTAAATTGGTTGAGAAAGATTTTGAGGATTCGTTTAATTTGACCAGAAAAGCGTTTGATCTAGACAATTCTTCTATTGATGTTAAGCGAGCCATGCTCATATCTGCCATATCGTGGGCTACAGCCGATGAAGTTAAATCTTACTTTAGGCAAATCAGATCGGAACAGTATGATGCTTTGAAATATGCTGTAAATTCATTCAATGACATTAGAGCATTCCTCGGAAGTATTCAGAGCAAGCCCGTTTTCATTGAGGTTGCCCATAATCTTACGGTTGCCATAGAGCTCTTAGGTAATCAAGAACAAAAAAAAGATATCACTGCATATGCCTTCTCTTCATATCCAGACGAGCATGCATTTATTAAATACAAGATTAAGGAATTTGAAGAGTTAGGTGATATAGATTCCATTCGCGAACTAACCGATAACTTTCTCAATGATCTTGAAAAACCGGTGCTTTATTTATTGGCAGAAATAAGCGCAAATAAAGGTAACTTAGAATGGAATGAAAAAATACTAAAAAAAATAAATGCGGGGATATTAGAAAAACGGGAACTTGATGAATTATTTGGATTAAGAATATGTGCCCTATGGCGAAGTGGAAATAAATTAGATGCAATAAAATTAGCCAGGGATAATTTGGCACAGATAAAAGCATCTCCTGCACTTCTTTCTTTTTATATAAGAATGATAGATGAGCATGGAGACAGTAATGAGCGCGATAAAATGTTGTTGTTATGCTCAAATTTACCAGAAAATTTTTCCTCGGATGATATCGTTCAATTTGCTGATCTATTTTACGATTTTGGAAAATATTTTGAGGCTGCAAACTTCTATTCTAGGCTTATTGAGTTGCCTGCTGATGACTACTTAACAAAACGCTACTTAGATTCATTAATCAAATCAGACCAACGCGCAAAAGCTTTGGTAGTACTTGAAAGAATATCTAACGAGATACGTGAACAGCTTCCATTCAGGAGGTTTGAGGCTATCCTAGCGAGAGCTTCGGGAGATCTAGATAAATTAGAAAATATTCTTGAACAAGAACTGAAGTTACTCCCTTCTGATTCTGGCGTTGCACTAGATTATATATCAACTTTATATCGTAAAAATAAAACAAAGGAATTGTATGATTACTTAGCTCAGAATCCAACATTTGGACACATTATCGAAGCTAATGAGATTGAAATTGCCAAATACCAAATTGTACAGGGCCTTGAATATGAAGCGATGTTACGCATGTACACTTTATTTAGATCAAATCCTAATAGCTCTGAAATTGCCGGATATTACTTTTTATTGTTAATTCAAACCAAGAAATCTGATGTTTTCAAGTCATTAAGAAAAGTCGAACCAGGTACAGCCGTATATTTGGAAAGTGATAGGTATAACAAGGTTGTCGTTATTGAACCTAGACATCTTTCAGAGGGTGGGGGATGGCCTGAATGTATTAATGAAGAGAGTAAGATCGCTAAGAGACTTTCCAGTCATTGCGTAGGTGATTTTGTTGAGATTGAAATAGGAATTGAAATTCATAAAGCAAAGATCACTAATATCAAAAGTATGTTTATCTTTGCATTTGATTATGCTCATAAAGTAATTGCTGATTCAGCTTCTTCAGTCGGCCCGGTTTGGAGCATGAATCTTCAGAAATTAGATGGCGAATTTGATTTTAATCCTATATTGAAATCTCTGAAATCAAGACGTCAGCATGTGGAACGGGTTTTTAATGTATGCGATGAAAAAAAATTCCCTTTACAAATAATAGCAGATGCAATAGGTGTTGATATTGTTACTCTACTATTGGAATGGCCTTTTAAACATTTCGATTTATTTGTTAGTACAGGCGTTTCTGAAGAATTAGAAAATTGTAAGAAGGTGATTGAGAAAGGGGAGAAATCATACGTAATAGATATAACCGGCCTTATTGAATTAAACAGGCTTGGTCTACTTCCTGAAATTTTGGAAATAATTGGTAGACCTTTAGTCAGTGCTTCATTGAAAGAACAGCTTTTGGGGCTAATTCATGTTCAGAAAAATACAAACCCAGATGGTTTTGCTTCTGAAATAAATGGAAGAATTCAATATCAAGAAATACCTGAACAATACTTGGATGAAAGAAAAAGCTTTCTTGATAAATTGCTACGATTTATAGATGACTACTGTGAGGTGTCTCCTGTAATGGGCCCTGATGTTATTGGCGAGCAATTAGCATTTATTGATGAACTTATAGGTTACCCTTTAAAAGATGCTATTTATTTATCACTTGAACGTCAAGCAGTACTTATATCAGAAGATGGGGCCTTCAACTCTCTTGCCAAAAGTATTGGAGTTACCACAAGCACTTGTATACAGCCTTTATTAATGGTTCTTCGTGAAAGAAAAATAATCACTGAAGATGAATACTCTAGGTGTATATTAGATAAACTTAACCGACGGCATGACTTTACTAGTGTAACGGCGAATGATTTATTGTGGGCTGCTAAATTATGTCCTAAGACAGTTTCTCCAGGCATTGAATCCGCATTCCAAACATTTAGAAAATCAACACTTGATTGGGTTTCTGGACTCAGAGTTGGATCACTATTTCTTAAGCTAGCAGCTAAATATATTACTCCAGATGTTTTGTATCGGTATTATCAATTGCTTCTCGATTGCTTGTCTTCAGGAAGGGAAGATTCTTCATATATTATTAAAGAATCGCTGCGTGTTTATTTAGTTAATTCTTTGTCTGAGATTCAAGACAAAAAGGCCAAATTAATTATCAAAAAGTTTGGTAGCATACTTGTACCACAACCATTTCCCCTTAAAATAAAACCGATTGTGCTAGCGATAAAAAAAGCTTTTCCTTATTGACAAAATTAGCTAGCCATAATTTTTACAAGAACAGTTGAAAGCAACTTACAGTAGGCTAGGAGATATTAATTACCCAATTCCGGTTGCTGGTTGTATACCCACTTTCACCCCAAAGGGGCAGGGTTTTGAAATCGTAAAGACTAAAAGTATTGCCTTTAGTGCAATGAAGAAGGGAGCGATTAACAGCAAGTATTGGCGAGCTTGGGCGGTGTTAGACTTACATAAATGACGAAATGGATTGGGGATGAAAATGAATCATATTGATGAAAGTACCTCAGATTTTCACAATACTGTAAATAGTTATGTTGATTTTATAATCTGCCATTTCGATAAGTTGATTACTGATAAATGGTTCTATATCAATATCTTATTTGCGGCAACAATTTATTGTCTATTATTAATTTTTTGGAGGCCAGCCGCGAAAGTAATCAGCTTTATATTTCTGCGTCCTTTTAATCGAACTATTTCACAATATTTTGCTTCAGCAAACACTCTATTATTCATAAGCTTTGTATGGTTTTTCGTTGCTATTGTCGTTTCACATCAAATTTGGATTCAAGACGGTAAGATTGATAGTGTATTTGTGATCCTTGGAGGTGGCGCAGCTATTGCAAGCTATTTTTTAAATAGTGGAATAAAGTTACATACTGAAATGAGAGATCATGCAATTGTTCTAATTAGAGAAATAAAAAAACCTTGTCTTCAAAATGCACTAAAAGAAGTAAATAAATATTTTCATGATATACGTAATGGACGTTCTGAAAAAGAATGGAAAGAAAACAAGTTAAAAGAGCAAGATATTAAAATGTTATCTTCAAATAAAGAGCTTATAAATAACATAACTTTAGTTGCAAATTATTTTGAAGAAGTTGCAATTTCAATCCGTCATCGCGCAGCTCAAGAGACTCTATTAGAAGTTACTTTATTACATCCATTCATAGACTTTTATAAAAATATAGAAAAATTTTATATTCCACACATTCGTGATATAGCGAGTAAGAACACTAGCAATGCTATAGCAAATAAAATATTTTCAAATATGGATTACCTCTATCATCGCTGGTGTCCATTAAATGATAAAACAACTAATGATTTCTCCAAACTTAAAAATATCATTAACATAATTATTGTAATGATTGGCAAGCTTACATATCTCGCATTATTAATTTTCTTTTCATCGCTAATTCTGTGGTTTTTCTCTTTGTTATGGAATGAGTAAGCCATCAACAGGTGATAAAATTAAGCATACTATCTCCAGTAGTTTTAAATAATCTAAAACCTAAAAATATCACAGAATAGTTTGTGTCAAATTTGTGCCAATCTACACCAAGAACACTACCGTTTCATACTTAGTGACACTGATTTTATGCTTGGAAAGCATTGTAAGTGATTGATTTATAGATATCTGAAATATTAGATACGTTTCGTAATCAGTAGGTTAGAGGTTCGACTTCTCTCAACAGCACCATAAAATCAATATATTGTTTAATTTTTTAATATTTTACTGGAATCATGTAGACATAATGTAGACAGCAGATCGAATACAAGAGCTATGTAAATGATTTGTGTTTGAAAAATTGGTTGTAAAAAAGTGAAATTTGTAACCAAAAGATTTTGAGTTCGATTATTAATATTTTCATTATAGAATCAATAGATTATAAAATATGGAGTTTTAATGTAGTGAATATGTGAACGCTGGAGTAAGGAGATAGTGGTAACGTTTGACGTGAGGGTTGTCGGAGCAGCAAAGCTACGGAGGGAGCCAGAAACGAAGCTTGTGTAGGTTCAACTTTGAGGAATTGCTAGCGATAACTGATTCGTGATCTGGCTATTTCCACATTCGACAGCCCGTTCGTTTTTAGCTTTTTGAAAACATCATCCTCGGAAAGCTTGCATTTTGGGCCAAGTACGATTTTCTTAATTGCATTGGTCTCTTCAAAACTAATGTTTAGCTTATGATACGCCAAATTACCGTAATTTGACTCTCTAGTTTCGACTTTGTACGTATCTACGGTATCAGATATTTCAATTACTGCGCGGGTTTCTCGTTCATCTTTGAATTTCTCATTTTTATAGATAGAACAAAGACGCATAAGCGCGAGGCCGAGCTTGCCATCATTTATTAGGCTTGCTACATTTTTTTCGATGAATTTCTCATCATTTATATGTATTGTCACGCGAGAGTGTTCATTGATACGATCTCTTATTTCTTTTTCAAATGTAAGCTCATTATAAATGATTGGTTTAAACCATACGTTCCCATTCACAGGTTGGCCCTTTAGGAGAAAGCGATTGATTAGGCAGTAATTTTGTACGTCATCCTCGCTATAACCTATTGATAAGCCGTGTCCATAATTGCCATAACCATTCCACAAACTTAAGCAGTCATCTTCGTACGAAAATGAACAGATTAGAATCTTGAACCGATTATTTAGTTGGCTTGGGCTAACTGTCTGCAATATATCTAATTTTTCCGAAAAATCTTTAGTGATAATTCTTTCGACAATGCGATAACCGGCCATGTACTCATCCCAGTCATTCATTTTTGTGATGTCTGAGAACCATAAATCTTTGCTTTCGAGCATTCTCAAAAATGTATCTTGCCCAGTATACCGATATACAATATTTTCCATTTTTTGAACCTAATAAATACTAACCCTAGCGCTAACGAGCAATCATATAGTTTCAGTATATCTACCATCCATTTGAATAAGAGGAAGAATAATTGTTATATTGACTCAATTTGCTAACTGCATATTATCTCTAAATAGACGATATGCAGTGCTTAAGATTATGACATACTGATTTTGCCATTGGATTTAAACCAAAAAATTTAAACTTTCCTTGCACAAGCAAACGTTTCAACTATTAAACATCCTTACTTATCATAAGGTGCAACATTATATTCAGATGGATACCATACTGTTATTTATAGAACCCTAACTCCAAAAATAAAACGTGAAAAATTTGGTAATTATTGGCGAGTATTGACGAGCACTAGCGGGTATTAAATTAATTAAAACAGATGGTTATAACACCTGTTAATCCGACGGTCACTGGGTTGAGACAGGAGCGGGACGTTATCTATGAATAACTTGTTGTTCTATAGAGATAATATCGGAATACATCGGTTAGGGTGTCGGGGTGAGCGCCGGACTTATGTATTTGCTGCCAGTTGATGGCCTCTTCACTCGGCATTGTGTTGGACTGCTGGGGAATCAGATCCCAACTCACTCAAAGGTAACGTGCTATCCCACAGATAGTCATATACCGAGGGAGTTCTGGCACCAATCTTTTAAACATACTAGTACTCAGTCATTCTTGAAATGTCGACTAAAGCTCCCCATACTCTCGACCTTCAACGTAGAATGGAAGTGGGCCAATGGCAAAGAAATACATGGTGAGGCTAACCGAAGAAGAACAAGCTTATTTAGAAAGTTTGATGCACAAAGGAAAAGTGGCGGCGTACAAAAGGCTTCATGCCCAGATCTTGCTTAAGGCGGATGAGAACGCTTTAGGTGAATCGTGGCAAGATAGC
>NZ_FNDH01000084.1 GCF_900100485.1 Nitrosomonas sp. Nm132
GGCAAGTGAAGTTGTGGCATCAGGAATTCCTCGAAAGAATATCTGTATAGAGTTCATCTCAAAAATCGTATCTTCGCAAAATCCAGTTTGTTTGATTGCCTATTTTTGTATCTCCTCCCTTGGCACATGTAATCGATTGATTTATATTTGTTCTTTAGAATGCTTTAAAAACGAGGGATGCTCCGAGATCAGGTTGTCTGAATCTATGGATTTATTATTATGGCAGATTCCATCAATATCATGATCGTTGAAGATCACGATCTAATGTCTTTTGGCATTCGTGAATTCTTAGAAACTATACCTATAGTTCAAGTCGTGGCCACCGCCAGAAACGCAGATGAAGCGCGGATTTTCCGCGAAAAACAACAAATTGACCTCGTGATAATGGATATCCGTATCAATTCTGACCTCAACGGTATCAGCTTGACCTCTGAATTCATTAAAGAATCCCCAGATTTAGCTATTCTGATATACAGCATGGACTGTAATGTTGAGCTGGTAAGGCAGGCCGTAAATGCAGGTGCGCGCGGCTATGTGCCAAAAGGTGCCGGGTTAGAAAATTTCAAAAAAGCGATTGAAATTATTGTAGCTGGTGGATCTTATCTACCAAGACTAAAAACTAATCCAAATCCAAATCCTCTTACTCTTAGAGAAGAAGAAATATTGAAGCTTATCGCAACAAGAAAAAAAGATAATGAAATCTGTGAGATGCTTGAAATAGTACCATCTACTATGAAAAGTCATCGCTCCCACATCATGGAAAAGCTGTATCTAGAAAATGCTGTTGAGGTCTATCAATATGCAATAGAGCATTATCCACAATAAACAATCTGTCCTTTGTGTTTCCCAATGTTTTACCTTCCAAGCAACCTTCAACCGATTACCAGCTGGTTAGCACCAATATTGCACGAAGTGAAATGGCAGTTCTCTTATAATTCTTTATAATTCAGTTACCTATGCTGAATAAAGAGAAGGAATTGCCAGTGACAAAGTATATCCAGGAATCATATAATTTAAGTGAATCTCCAGGGTGGAGATATCAGTGTGCTGCAGCAAGCGGCGTAAGAGATGAGGGTGTGGCCCCTCGCACTCGGCTTGCAGGAGCAGGTTGCAAACCACCATGAGCGGCTCTGGTCAAGAGCCTGGGTCGTGAGCGTTATGGAAAAGGTGCTTTAATGCATCAGGTATGGATCAATGAAGACGAACAACCGTGAACTGCTGTTCAAGTGTCGAAGCCACTCAAATGACATCAAAACTGGAGAGTGATGTTACTCCAGGAGCAGTCTGGCCGTTACCTGCTTACGGGCCAGGCAGTGTCCGGCATAGAGGCAGCGTCAGCATGATCTGGGCTCTTACGTTGAACTGCGGGAACCTTCGGTGGCGATGGCAAGCGAAAGGTACAAGCCAAACTGTCGAGGCCAACAGTAGTGATGCGCCACCAAGGGACGGAACAACTCGTAATAGCGATGAAGCCGTTGTAATGGTGATGGAGCAAAGGAGTTGCATCATCCTGATGTGGAGCTGCGCCAACTGCGCAAGCAGGAGGAGCGTAGCTTCATGACCAAGTCGTACACTGGGAAAACAGAGGTCATAAGGAATCGCGGTCCTTGGCGCAATATTGATGAAGTGGAATTTGCCACATGGCATATTATCGCCAATTAAAGAAGTCAGCTGATGCAGCTTGACTCGGACTAAAAAGTCTTCGGAAAAGCCGGGCCGATTCACCTACGCTTATGCGACAGTCTGCCCGTTGGACGGAAAGTTTGACAGCTTGGTGTTACCTAATGTCAACACTGAGTGCATGCAAATCTTTCTTGATGAAATCGCCAGGCGCTACCCCAATGAGAATATCGTTATGGTGATGGACGGTACTGGCTGGCATCGCAGCCATTCGCTGACGTTAGCTGAGAATCTTCGCTTGCTGCTACTGCCACCTTATTCACCTGAACTCAATCCAGTCGAGCACCTGTGGGATGAGTTGCGCGAAAAGAGCTTTCATAACCGTGTATTTGACAGCATCGGCGCGCTCGAATCTCATTTGGTTGATGCACTTCGACATATGGAGGAAACTACGGATGCAGTGAAATCAATCGCCGGATGGGATGGGATAATTAATTCACTTTGTAACGCTAATTATAATAAGATAATAATATTATGAATCGCTTACAGATTTTTACCGACGGCAGTGTTCATACGCAATTAAAAGTGGGGTATGGCGCCTACCTTATGGTAGCTGACTTGGCTACGCCGATAGAAACGCTGAAAGAGGCAGTGAAAGTAAAGCGCTTTGAGCAAACCAGCTCGACCAGATTGGAATTACAAACGTTGTTATGGGCACTACACGAAGCGATGGCTTTGAGCAATGGCTGCGACATGGTTTTGACGGTTTATACCGATTCGCAAAATATTATCGGTCTGCCGGGAAGGCGCGTCCGCCTTGAACAAAATGATTATTTTTCGAGTAAAAACAGGCGGCTTAATCATTACGAGCTGTACCAGGAATTTTACCGGTTGAATGCCAAGCTCAATTGCAGGTTTGTCAAGGTAATAGGTCATCAGTCATCCAGCAAGAAAAATGAGATTGACCAACTGTTTGGCTTGGTCGACAAGGCATCCAGGCGTGCGTTGCGAGAAGATTTTTAGTGCATGGAACGAGGAACCTATGAAAGTCTGGGTTTACCCCTACAGCGCGCGCACTTTCACCGTCTTACCTTTAACCTTGCCTGCGGATAATCTGCGCACGGCTTCACGGGCGATATTGCGTACGACCGCGACATAGGTCGATTGATCCGTCACAGTGATTTTGCCGACCTGCTCACGCGTGTAACCCGCTTCACCAGTGAGCGCACCCAGCACATCGCCGGGGCGGATCTTCTCCTTTCGCCCACCGAGTATTTGCAGTGTCACCATTGGCGGTGCCAGCGGGGTATGGTTACCACTTTGTAACGTAGCCAGATCATGCCATTCTGGCTCGAAATCCATCATCCTTGCAATCGCTTCTACCCGAGGCATTTCGGACGGGCTGCACAGACTCAGTGCCCAGCCGTTTTCATCGGCACGGCCCGTGCGGCCAATGCGATGAATATGTATTTCCGGGTCGGGTGTAACATCGACATTAATGACCGCTTCAAGTTGTGTGATATCCAGGCCACGTGCCGCCACATCGGTTGCTACCAATACTGAGCAGCTGCGATTGGCAAATTGAATTAGCACCTGATCACGTTCACGTTGTTCCAGATCGCCATTCAAGGTCAGCGCCTGAATGCCTTGCGCCTGCAACCCTTCTAGTAAATCACGGCATTGCTGCCGGGTGTTGCAAAATGCCAGCGTACTGACTGGTCGATAGTGTCTGAGTAGCTGGCCAACGGCCTGCAAACGCGCCTCATGGCTTACCTCGTAAAAACGCTGGCGTATCTTGTTTTCCTCATGCTGCTCCAGCAGTTTCACTTCCTGTGGGTTACGTAAGAATTGTCGTGCTAATCCTGCGATCCCTGCGGGATAGGTTGCCGAGAACAGGAGCGTTTGGCGCTTTGACGGGCAGCGCTTGACCACAAAAGCCATGTCATCGTAAAAACCCATGTCCAGCATGCGATCGGCTTCGTCAAGCACCAAGGTATTGAGTTGTGCTAGATTTAAGCTGCCGCGCGCCAGATGGTCCATGATGCGGCCGGGAGTACCGATGACGATGTGTGCACCATGCTCCAGGCTGGCCATCTGTGGGCGCATGGTGCTTCCGCCACACAGCGTAAGAATCTTGATATTGTCTGCAGAGCGTGCCAGACGGCGAAGCTCCTGTGTAACCTGATCTGCCAACTCGCGTGTTGGACACAGCACCATGGCTTGTACCGCAAAGCAGCGCGGGTTTAGCTTGGTAAGCAGCGTCAATGCATATGCTGCCGTCTTGCCGCTCCCCGTCTTTGCCTGCGCGATCAGGTCGTGACCTGCAAGCGAAATGGGCAAACTGGCTGCCTGAATCGGCGTCATCGTCAGATATTCAAGCTGCTGTAATGTTGCCAGTAAACCAGGCGACAGCGGTAATTCATTAAAAAGGCGTCCAGCAGTATTTACTGCGGACGGAGAGACTGTCTGTAAAGTATTATTCATCCGCAATTATCCCAGATATCAGCGGAATACGCATAGAATTGTATTTTTTAACAGAAGCATTAAAGAAACGCACGATCCTTTCAAGCAACCATTATAAGTCTCTAAACTAGAGATATTTTTATATTTTCCCTAGGGTCTGTTGACATTTCACATAGGTAGCCACAGGTATCCACACGCGATAGCTACCATACTTTCGTAATTTCTCTTGAGTTTGTCGTATCGTGTTGCTATTGCCCGATACTGCTTTAGTCGTG
>NZ_FNDH01000052.1 GCF_900100485.1 Nitrosomonas sp. Nm132
TATTCCAAAACATCCGTACTAAAAGCTACCAATTGGCCCAATCCCTCGTTCCGTAACTGACCCGTCCCTTTATCTACTCGGTGCCGCCTCACTGCAGAAAAAACAAACTCGTCTTCAAAAAGCTAAAATGTAACAATAACACTGGAAATTAGTGGCGTCATACTCATACTCGCCATCAAATCCACTGTCTCCTGCCTGCTTTCACTTTCGCGATCATGCTTCGTGAGCATTCGCAGGTGAGATTAAAAATTCAATCGCGGAATTTGGGGTAGGGATCGGTATTCCTGCTGATGCAGAATTCGAATTAATTGAAGCTGATGATCCTTATGGTTTTGCGAGTGAAACAGAGTTGTCTTTGTTTAGACGCCCAATGCCAACCACTAATCTTAAATTTCTAAGCACTGTAATGTGGGATGGTCGCGAAACAACGCTTATGCCCGGTTCCAGTGATTGCATTCGTGGAATTTCAACTTGTTTCTCTCCTGTATCCTTTGGCTTATCAACTCAAGCTAATCATGCCACATTGGGTCATGCTGAAGCATTGCGGGAATTGACTGACGATGAACGTAAAGAGATCGTGTCATTTGAATCAGGGTTGTTTACAGCACAAATACAGCATAACGATGCCGGCAATCTGACAGCGATGGAAGCGCATGGGGGCCCTGAAGCGCTTTTGAAGCAAGATTATTACTTTGTTATCAATAATACCCTCGCTGGGGATTATCTAACTGGTGTGGCCTTTAATCCCAAGATAATGTCACTTTATGATAGCTGGAGTAGTTTTAAACCCAATAAATCATCGGATAGTGTTACAAATGCGCGCGCTGCCATTGTGCGTGGCCAAGCGTTATTTAATACAAAGTCAATCCAGATCAGTAGTGTTAAAGGAATCAATGATGATTTCAACATCGATGTGCTTCCAGGTATATGCACAACCTGCCATAATACGCCAAATTCTGACAATCACTTAACACCGATGCGATGCCTCTGGATATTGGTATTGCTGATGCATCGCGTCGTACACCGGATATGCCACTGTATAATACACTGAGAAACAAAACAACTGGTGAAACTATCCAAACAACCGACCCAGGGCGTGCTTTGATTACCGGTAAATGGAGAGATATAGGTCGCTTTAAAGGAGCTATTCTGCGTTCTGTAGCATCAAGACCACCTTATTTCCATGATGGTTCTGCTCCTGATTTACCAGCGGTAATTGAGTTTTACAATACTCGTTTTAATATCGGTCTTGCTGATGATGAGAAGGCTGATCTTGTTGCATTCTTGGCAGCGCTATAGCGCCATAGCATTGAACACGCTACCTTAAAATCAGGGTAGGGTGTTCATCTATTATTTTTGAGAAATTGAACATAGTTTTGTGTCATTATCGTTGCTAGCTTTAGTATTTTGTCTCTTAATGGGATTAAGAGAGGTAATTCAATAAGAATATTACTAAAGCAGAATTTTTATAAATCTTATACTCATCGTACTTCAAAATTCGGCATCAATACCTTCTCTCGCTGGGAGAAGGCTGGATGAGGGATTATGAAAACCGAATTTTGAAGTGCGATGAGTATAAAATAGCAGATACTAAAATATCCCCTGAGTCCATGTCGTGGTAATCTGTGCTGGAGATATTGATAAATTTTGGAGATACTAAGTTATATGGATTTTTCTCCTTTAGTTTCGCAAACAGATATTAATAAACATGCCCTTCTCGAGAAGCACCTATTAGGTATTCCTGAATACCCCGAGCGGCAGGAACTTCATGCCGAGCTTAACGCGAATGTTTATGAATTGATAAGTATTCCTGCGCAGCTTTCACATTTGGTGCTTTTGTCTGATCGGCAATGGGTCGACCAGGAGCGTCAATTAATAATTCAACTTTGTAATCGTTACGGTATTTTGCCACCTAATGCTCACTTCGACCAATTCAGTGCTGAATTCGGTGATTTTCGTTTGCGATGGGAGCGTCATACCGAGTATTCAACGTATACGGTTTATTGCAAGGGTCCGTTCGATATTCCTTTTGCTAAGCCCGCCATTACCTATCTACCTCAAGATTGGTTAGCTAGCTTGCCGGGTGAGGTGTTAGTTGCGACGCATATTGCGATGGATGATCGATCTCGCCCTAGTCGTAGTCTGAGTGAGCTGGCTGGCCTCTTTACGTCAAACACCGTGACTGGTTCTAAAGTATCGGGTGGGAGTGCTAGTGTCTGGAGTGATAATCAGATTCATGCAGATGGCTTTAGTCGAATCTTGATTCATGATGATAATCTACGCAGTCGTCAGGTTGGGAGGTTAGTGCAGCGCTTGCTGGAAATTGAGACGTATCGTATGCTGGCCATATTGCCGTTAACGTTAACGCGTAATGTAACGCCGCAATTGGAACGCTATGATGATCGCTTAACTGAGTTGATTACCGGTAACGAATTGAGTGGTATTGAAGATGAGCAACATTTGCTTGGTGAATTGACAAGGCTGGCTTCCGAAATTGAGAAAATCTCTGCCCAGACTAGCCATCGATTTAGCGCATCACAAACTTATTACGCTATTATGCAGTTACGTATCGTTGAATTGAGGGAAGAGCGTATTGAAGGGTTGCAGATGCTTTATGAGTTCAGAAAACAGCGAGTGACTTCAGCGATGGGGACTTTCGATCTGGTTCGTTCTCAGTTGGAGATTCTTTCTTTACGTGTGACACGTGCTTCATCGATGCTGCGCACGCGTGTTGATATTTCCATGGAGTCACAAATTCGCGATTTATTAAAATCTATGGATAATCGAGCGCACTTACAACTACGCTTACAAGAAACGGTTGAGGGATTGTCGGTTGTTGTACTGAGCTACTACTTACTCGGTATAGTAGGCTATGGGCTTAAGGCGGCAAAAGCTGCAGGATATGCTATCAATGTGGAATTAATCACGGGGATTGCGATCCCTGTAGTAGTCATGATCGTATTTTTCGGGGTGGGGCGTTTGCGTCGTATGGTGAAAAAAAATAAGTAAGGCATTTTGCATATTTCCTTACTACTTTGACTGTTTTATTGATATTTGCCTCATAAAAAGCAGATGGATGCAAACGGGATGGAGCGCTTGGAAGATCTCAATTGATCAAACGTGTAAAATAAGCGTTACCTTTTATTCGTTTCAAATACGATAACGCTCATTTTACGAAGTTAGTGTCAGATCAGGTAGAGGCTGGTTTTCGATTAAGGGATTGAGCTTTCAGATTCTTCCACTGTAACTGCTTTCATACTCAAACGAAGTCGTCCTTTATCATCGGCTTCAAGCACTTTTACTCGGACAGATTGGCCTTCTTTAAGATGGGCAGCAACATCCTCGACGCGCTCATTAGCAATTTGAGAAATATGTAATAAACCGTCTTTACCAGGCAATATGCTGACAATTGCACCAAAATCAAGCAACTTCAATACTACACCTGTATATATCTTACCCACTTCTACTTCCGCAGTAATATCTTCGATACGTTTTTTTGCAAGCTCGCCGCCCTCGCTATTGATGCAAGCGATCATGACTGTGCCATCATCGGTTATATCTATCGTCGTGTTGGTTTCTTCAGTTAGGGCGCGAATTACTGCGCCACCTTTACCGATAACATCACGAATTTTCTCGGGATTGATCTTGAACTTGATAATGCGTGGAGCGTGTGTCGAGATATTTTCCCGGGTTGCAGGAAGAGCCTGCTTCATAATGTCCAGGATATGTAAGCGACCTTCTTTAGCTTGCAACAAGGCTACCTGCATAATTTCCTTGGTGATTCCTTGAATTTTTATATCCATTTGTAGTGCAGTAATACCTTTTTCGGTGCCCGCTACTTTAAAATCCATATCACCCAGGTGATCTTCGTCACCAAGAATATCGGTAAGTACGGCAAAGCGATTTCCTTCCTTAATTAGACCCATGGCAATACCTGCCACGTGGGCTTTTAAGGGTACTCCTGCATCCATCAATGCAAGGCATCCACCGCAGACTGATGCCATGGAGCTAGAGCCATTAGATTCCATGACCTCGGAAACCACCCTTAACGAGTAACCGAATTCTTCAGGTGGGGGAAGTACTGCTACCAATGCACGTTTTGCCAGGCGCCCATGTCCTATTTCACGCCGCTTTGGAGTACCGACCCGCCCAATTTCTCCTGTGGCGAAAGGAGGCATATTGTAGTGAAGCATGAAGCGCTCTGTATAATCCCCCTGTAAGGTATCCATTTTCTGCTCATCACGAGCAGTTCCCAATGTAGCTACGGCCAGAGCCTGTGTCTCACCTCGAGTAAATAGTGCCGAGCCATGCGTACGTGGTAGCACACCATGGCGTATGAAGATAGGGCGTACAGTCCTTGTTCCACGTCCATCTATGCGTGGTTCTCCATCGAGAATCCGAGTGCGAACGATCAGAGATTCAAGCTCAAACCCGATCTCTTTGACTGATTGTTCATCTGGACCTCCTTCCGTGCCTACACCTAATTCTATGTAGACGCGTTGCCAAATTTCTTTAATGGTTTCAGTTCTAACTTGCTTTTGTTTTAATTGGAATGCATTACGCAAATCTGCTTCTGCCAATTGTGTAATCTTTTCAATTAACACAGGATCTTTCTCAGCTGATTTCCAGTCCCATGCGGTAACGCCAGCTTCATCAGCGAATTCATTAATGGCATCAATGATCACTTGCATTTGCTCATGACCATACATAATAGCGCCTAACATGATCTCTTCGGATAGCTCTGTTGCTTCTGATTCAACCATTAAAACCGCTTGCTGTGTTCCAGCTACAACTAAATTGAGCTGGGTTTGCTTAAGCTCGGTAGTGGTTGGGTTAAGTACATACTCATCATTGATGTAACCAATGCGAGCAGCCCCAATAGGACCATCAAATGGAATGCCTGCAAGCACCAGCGCAGCAGAAGTTCCAATCATTGCGGGTATGTCAGCATCTACTTCACTTTCGGATGATAAAACCGTTGCAACAATCTGGACTTCATTATAAAAACCAGCAGGAAATAATGGGCGGATAGGACGATCAATCAATCTTGAGGTGAGTGTTTCTTTCTCGGAAGGGCGCCCCTCACGTTTAAAAAAACTACCTGGAATGCGACCTGCAGAATAGAATTTCTCTTGATAATCAACGGTTAACGGAAAGAAATCTTGTCCAGGTTTTGTATTTTTATCTCCGACAACGGTAACCAATACCACCGTGTCACCCATCGTAACCATTACTGCACCATGAGCTTGTCTCGCAATTTCTCCGGTTTCCAAAATAAGTCTATGGCGACCGTAGGTAATACTTTTCTTGATCAGTTTCAATTAGCAATCCTTCTTTATTGATGTAATCATCCTTGTTTGACTGGTTATTTCCCTACGCTATAACCTATTTTTATTATTTAGCTAAAAATGTTTAAATAGTTACTTAAAGCTCCTCTGAACTAGAAAAGAAAACTAATAAGTTAATTATTTGCGTAAACCAAGGCGTTCAATTAGCGCAAGATAACGATCGCTGTTTTTCTTTTTCAAGTAATCGAGTAATTTACGTCGATGACTTACCATTCTAAGTAAGCCACGGCGGGAATGATGATCTTTGGCATGTGCTTTGAAGTGATTGATCAAATCATTGATACGAGTAGTCAAAAGTGCTACCTGTACTTCAGGAGAACCAGTATCTCCTGCGGCTCTTTGATAGTCATGCATCACCTGGGCTTTTTGCTCGGTTGTGACTGCCATATAATTTTCTCCAGTTTTAGTTTTGTTAATTGACCTATTACAAGAAGCCCGAATTCTACCCTTTAATAGGTTATTTGTCCAAAGCTTACAAAGTGTTGGGGTACTGTGGCGTAGTCGAAAAGGATCTGTAGAGTAGTTTTCTTTAACTGGGCAATCTGAGATTAAATTAAACTCTAACATGGTTAGTTAATCAAACCCAGGTGGCTTGAGAAATTGCTTGATTGAGTTTGATAGCGGACTTGATCAGGGTGTTTAGTTATCAAGATTTTGATGAAAACATTCTTGATTATACCAGTCAAACCACTGAATTAAACTTTGCTTTATCTCCTTTAAACTATCAAATTCCAGAATATACAAATACTCATATTTCGCCATTTGCCATAGTCGCCCCGCAAATATGTTGTCACGGTAACAGCCTTTACTATCTATGCTGGTTTTTCAGCGTGCTGGTTGACACCGCAAACAAGCCGGATTAACTTTAAGTCGGCATTAATATTTGAAGTTACTTCATTAGAGTAGGCTCCGCATTTTGTGCCATCCCAATACAATAGAAGCTATGAGCAATTTAACTTTGTTTGCTTATTGTTGGAGTATTTGGTTCAGCTTTTTTAAATACGGAAAATAATGCACTTCGATGGAATGGCGTGGATGCCGGATAAACTGTTGCTCCAAACATTTTCCTTCAATGTATGCCTGTTCATGCCAATTGGTTGGAAGCTGTATTTTATTAGTAATCAGTTGGCCTGCCAGTTTCGCCTGGGTCTCTGAAAGCGGCCATATACAGCCTTGTGGCTGAATCAATCCGATAAAAATCAGGCGGAGATACTTCGGATGAAACATTCGAAGATAGAGTGGAATACTGATTGCATTTTCCCAGTTAATGAAAGCCGAATCAAAAAAAAGGAAACTAATTTTATAGCCAGTAGCAGCAATGATCACATCGTATTTAGTAAAAGAGCCATCAGCAAAAAATACAATTTGACCTGAAATTTCTTTGATTTCCTGTCGTGGATGTACTTTTCCATGTCGTATTTTGTCTAATAATTCAGAGTTGATGGTGGGATGGGCCTGGGTTGGTGAAAAATCTGGCTCAGGTAATTGATAATCGCGGTAATGTCCAATCTGGATGCGAAGAAAGATTTTCTGTAACCAGTTCTGGATACTTTGTGGTAGCCATTGAAGTGAAGCGGCGAAAGAATCGGTAGGTCGCCCCATAAAAAACTTGGGAATAATATACTGTGGTGAGCGAAGACTGATATCCACACGCGTAGCAACACGGCTGGCTTCAACCGCGCAATCGCAGCCAGAATTGCCAGCACCAACCACTAATACATGTTTTCCTTCCAATCCTCGATTAGATTTATAATCATGCGCATGTAGATACTCTCCCGTAAAGTCATCCTTCCAAGAAGGGTGGCGCGATACCGAGTGATGACCATTGGCTATTAACAGGTAATCAAAATCTGCACAGGTGCCATCGTTCAGATACAACCGCCAATGCTCTTTTTCGATTTTCTCGACATGCAGCACAGTAACATTAAATCGAATATATTTCTCCAGATGAAAATGCTTGGCGTAAGCTTGAAAATACGCAAGTACTTGCTGGTGACTTGGGTAATCAGGGTAATTATCGGGCATCGGAAAGTCGCTGAACTGTGACATTGATTTGCTGGAAATAATATGTGTTGTTTCGCAAATGCTGCTATGACCCTTATTGGCCGTAAATACCCAATTCCCCCCAATCTGATTATTTTTCTCGAAGCAAATAATATCTTCCACACCCGCTTCAACCAGATTCTTTATGGTGGTAAGGCCAGAACAACCTGCGCCGATTATTGCAATTCTCATAAATTATTAAATGTACTTTTATCAGTGAGTGATCTCACAATATCAATATATGGAGGATTCTGTATCATTCACTGCTTTACCCTTGATATTAATTGCAGCAGTACAAAATATTTAATTAGCCAACCGTAATAGCCCATGATGCTTGAAATGCAAATACTATCTATCAATATAATAATTTCCTTTATTTATATCACTATAGAGAATATTATGAGATTAACAAAAGAGGATAGTATACTCATCTCACCTGAAATTTCGGCACTCAGGTGCTACCGATAATTTGGAAATTATCAGTTAATAAAGTACGTAATTCTGCTTTGTAATGATCCGATATTGTGAAAAAAACTTCGCAAGTACTTTTGAAAAGTGAAAAAATTTCATAGTAGCGACCATAGAGAATTTTCTTCTTGAAAAACTTCCAGTAACGCTCAATTAAGTTTAGGTTAGGTGCATATGGCGGCAAAAATACGAGTTTTATTTTTGAGTCATTGAGATAATCATTGACCAGTTGAGATTGATAATAACGCGCATTGTCACAAATAATGTAAATATGCGCTTGTTGGATGGTGTGCCTCGATCTCCTGAAACAATTGTCATGATTTCGCTTAGACACAGTTCCCTCGCCGCCGACGTCGCTTCAGCGCCAACTCCAACAAGCGCTGCTCCACCACGGTTCAAACCTCTGACAAAAATCGTCAATCGCACAAAAAATCGCTATAGTCTCCATAAGAACCTGACTCCTCATCGTGATGAAACCCTTTTCCAAAATAGCTTCATCATAATAAGGAATTCAGGTTCTTTTTGCTGCTTTTCTTATGTCGAACTCACGTTAGGTAGACAGTTTTTATCCGGTCAGCATAGCGCTTGTCTGAGGTATGACGGTGTGCCGACTCTAAATCAATCATTTCTTGTGCAGTGAGCTGGTAATGTGATGACATATCGAAATTCTAATATATTCATAACTATGCAGCACTAACTTAACCAATTTTTGATTCACGAGAAGTATATTTAAAAAGGAACCCTTATTGACTCTATTTTTTGGTAAATATTAAATCCCACACGCTATGCCCCATTTGTAAACCACGTTGTTCAAATTTTGTCAGTGGGCGATATTGTGGGCGTACAGCATAATCGATCGCTGTATTAGTAAGAAGATCTTCGTTGCTAAGAACGGATAGAATCTGCTCAGCATAGTCTTTCCAATCAGTGGCAACATGAAGGTATCCGCCTGATTTCAAACGCTCGCATAAAAGTGAAGCAAAAACAGGTTGAATTAACCTGCGCTTATGATGTCGTGCTTTAGGCCAGGGATCAGGGAAAAAAATATGAACACCATTGATTGATTCAAGTGGCAACATTTGCTGTAAGACTTCAATTGCATCATGTTGAATGATACGCAGGTTTGTCAATTCAAGCATATTAATCTGAGCAAGCAGACTACCCACACCTGGCGTATGGACTTCTATCGCAAGATAATCCTTTTGAGGGTACTGTTTAGCAATAGTGGCCGTGGCTTCCCCCATGCCAGAGCCTATTTCTAAGATTTTGGGAGTACTGCGCCCAAAAATCTCTTCAAGATTTAATTGGCTTGTGGAAAAAGGAATTCCATACTTGGATAACAGTGTTTCATAAGCATTGCGTTGGGCGTTTGAGATACGGCCCTGGCGAAGCACATAGCTACGAATAGAGCGTGTTGATGACAAAATAGTAGCCGTTCAAATTAATTATATAGCTTGGGTGAAAGGTCACTGCGATTGAGCTGGTAAAGTGCCTTCAATCGGTGAGCTTGGGCTTGCACTATAGGGCTTTCTTGCCATGCGCCCAGCTAGATAGGCTTCGCGTCCGGATTCTACAGCTTTACGCATAGCTGAGGCCATCAAAATTGGATTTTGTGCAGCAGCGATAGCAGTATTCATTAACACACCGTCACAGCCCAATTCCATTGCAATCGTTGCATCAGATGCAGTTCCTACCCCAGCATCAACCAACACAGGAATTTTAGTGTTGTCAATGATAATCTGCAAGTTCCACGGATTTAGAATACCCATTCCCGAGCCTATTAGTGAAGCTAAAGGCATAATTGCGACACAGCCGATTTCTTCCAACTGCTTAGCAATAATGGGATCGTCTGAGGTATAAACCATTACTTGAAAATTCTCTTTGACAAGAATCTCTGCAGCCTTGATGGTTTCTACCACATTGGGGAATAATGTTCTCGGATCACCGAGTACCTCTAGTTTCACCAGAGAGTGTCCATCAAGCAGCTCCCGTGCAAGCCGTAAGGTACGAATTGCTTCATCAGCTGAATAACAGCCAGCAGTATTGGGTAACAAGGTATATCGGGAAGGCGGTAATACATCAAGCAGGTTGGGTTCGTTGGGGCTTTGGCCGATGTTAGTTCGACGGATAGCTATTGTTATGATTTGCGCACCACTGGCCTCAATGGCAGCGCTAGTTTCATTGAAGTCTTTATATTTGCCAGTGCCAACCAAAAGTCGGGAAGAGTAATGTTTGCCAGCAACGATGAAATCATCCATGGAATCAGTTTTTATTGAAAATTGTAGAGTGCATGTAGAATAGCAAAACGGTCGGTATTCAAATTAATGCAAAAAATCATCCCCCGCCCACTGCTACAACAATCTCTAATTGATCTCCATTAGATAGTGTTTGTTCGGTGAATTGACTTCGAGGAATGATTTCACCATTTAGCTCTACAGCGATACGTTTATTCTGTAATAACATATGCTCTAATAGCTGCTGAAGGTTCAAAGGGTTATTGAAATACTGAGGTTGACCATTAATGGTGAGTTGTATCATTTGGAATATGTTTAGCGTAGCGTAGATTCTGAAGTTTTATTTTCCTAATCTGGCAATTTTAGCATGCGGGTGTAGCTCAATGGTAGAGCAGAAGCTTCCCAAGCTTACGACGAGGGTTCGATTCCCTTCACCCGCTCCATTATCGTTCACTGGTAATAAAAAGCATGGCTGGACGTGGCTTATTGATAATATAATGTTGTCATTTTGATCAAATAATCCCGGATCGTCTGATGATTACAATCATAAGGGGACAGTTTTTCTTTTTTTTAACAATCGTTTTGTTGATAGCAAGCGGTTCAGTGTTAAGTGATGATAAAACTGATCAACCTGAGTTACAACATATCCTTGGGTGGGTGGAATCTATTCGACTGGAGCCATGGGGTCTGAAAATGCTTGCGCGTTTGGATACCGGAGCAAATACCTCGTCCATGAGCGCACGTGACATTTACCATTTTAAAAAAGGAAATAAAGATTGGGTGCGATTTATTCTTGATTTTGGAACCGAAAAGGGTAAACCAAATCGTACCATCGAAATTGAACGCCCCATACTGCGTTCTCTAAAAATCAAACAACATAGCGGTGTTTCAGAAGAGCGCCATGTTATTACGATGGATATTTGTTTAGCAAATGAAGTACATAATATTGAATTTAATCTTATCGACCGTCGAGCTCTAAATTATCCTATCCTGCTTGGACGTCGGGCACTTGCGGGTGTTGCGCTCGTTGATTCGGCGCGCACTCATCTTAGTAAAGCTGACTGTGGTCATGTGAAGAAAAAGAAGAAAAAGCGTGACCCGTTAGAAAAATTGACTATCCCTGAATGAGACAACTTCATTTATTGCTTCTGGTCATAGTATTGTGTGCCATAGGATTAGGCTTATCTGCTTACAAAGTAACAACACTGGGATTGCCTCTCACATCCTCTGAACAGGCAGAGGTCTGGAATGTTGAGGCACGTATCAGTTTTCGTGCAAAACCGGATACCAGCGTAAAAGTGAGCTTGCCACTTCCTCTCAATTCTACTGGTTATACTATTATTGCTGAGGATTTTGTGGGGGCCAATTATGGATTGGCAATTGAACAAGACGACAGTGGGCGCACAGCTTTGTGGGCAAAGCGGCGTGCGCAAGGGAAACAGTTATTATTCTATCGCGCTATGATCTATGAGGATGTTGAGAAAACATCTGAAACAGGTAAACCGCCGCTTTATCCATCAGTACCCGATTATCCCGAAAATTTCCGACCAGTTATCCGAGATCTGCTCGATAAGGCGCGACAGCGATCCGCAGATACGGTTTCCTTTACGCAGCAAGTTATTCAGCAGCTGAATGCCGCTTCGCCAGCTCCGGAGTTGAAATTACTGATGGAACATATCAATAATTCTCTTAGACTGGCTAAGGGTATTAATTGGATTCTGGCAGGGGCGCGCATCCCTTCACGAATTATCCAGGGTTTACGTCTACAGGATGGCAAACATTATTCAGAGTTAGAATCTTGGGTACAAGTCTATGATGGTACTCAATGGCGCGCACTCAATATAAAGGATGGTCAGGAGGGTTTGCCTGCTAATTTTGTAATATGGCAAGTCGGCGATCAGAAAAGCCTTTCTGTCGAGGGAGGAAGTGAAATGAACCTTCAATTCTCTGTAGCCAAAACACTTCGAGAGTTAGTTGATATTGCAGAATCACGTGCGGCGTTGAAAGGGTCGCGCATAATGGAATTTTCTCTGTATTCCCTACCGGTTGAAAGTCAGAATGTATATAAGATATTACTAATGGTGCCTTTAGGGGCGTTTGTTGTGGTTTTGATGCGCAATCTAATTGGGATTAAAACCTTCGGGACATTTATGCCAGTATTGATCGCACTGGCTCTTCGGGAGACCGAATTGTTATGGGGATTAATACTGTTTTGTTTGATTGTCGGATTAGGGCTTTTATTGCGTGCCTATGTGGATCGATTGAAGCTATTGCTAATTCCACGATTAGCCTCGGTACTGACCATGGTAGTGCTTCTCATGGCTAGTACCAGCGTTATCATGCACAAGCTCGGACTTGAGATGGGGTTGTCAGTTGCCCTGTTTCCAATGGTTATCATGACCATGATGATAGAACGAATGTCTCTCACTTGGGATGAAGCTGGTCCTGCGGAGGCATTTAAACAGGGCGCAGGAAGTTTGCTGGTGGCGACGATTGGTTATCTCGTGATGAATATCGATGCTCTGCAGCATTTGATATTTGTTTTTCCTGAATTACTGCTTGTTGTGCTAGCAGCCACACTGTTGTTTGGCCGATACTCTGGGTACCGATTGACAGAGCTTTGGCGCTTTCAGGCATTAGCCAAGCGCTAAAAAATGTTTAGAACCTTACTAAATCTGAAGCGAGCAGGTGTTGTCGGAATAAACCGGCGGAATGCTGATTATATCCTGCGCTACAATGAGCGTTCTCTCTATCCGTTGGTCGATGATAAGTTGCAAACCAAGCGATTAGCAATCGCGGCTGGGATCGCAGTACCTGAGTTGTATGGTGTTATTGAAATCGAGCATGACATAACAAATCTTCCCGATATCGTAAGTGAACATAGAGATTTCGTAGTTAAACCGGCACACGGCTCGGGGGGCAATGGTATTTATGTAATCATTGGACGAATCAATGATCGCTATCAACATAATAATGGTAGCTTGTTGACCGAGGAAGAGCTGAAATATCATATTTCCAATATTTTGAGTGGTATGTATAGCCTTGGTGGCCAACCTGATCAGGCTCTTATCGAATATCGGGTAAAGTTTGATTCATTATTTGAGTCAATTAGTTATCGTGGTGTTCCGGATATTCGTACTATAGTATTCAGAGGAATACCTGTTGCGTCAATGGTACGTTTACCTACACGTATGTCAGACGGTAAGGCGAATTTACACCAAGGTGCAGTGGGAGCGGGGATTGATTTGGCAACCGGGTGTACTACGCATGCTGTCTGGCAAAACCGCCCTGTTGAACAGCATCCTGATACTGGTGCTCCTATTAGTGGTTTTGAAATACCTCACTGGAATAAATTATTAATATTGGCGTCACAGTGTTATGAACTTGTTGGATTAGGCTATCTTGGAGTTGATGTTGTATTGGATCGTGAACTTGGTCCTTTGGTGCTGGAGCTGAATGCAAGACCTGGGTTGTCCATCCAAATTGCCAATGGGAGAGGTATGCAAAAACGTCTTGAATATATTGACCGACTCGCTGAAATTCCTGCATCGGCGCGAGAGAGGGCAAGCCTTGCGCAAGATCTTTTTGTGCGAGTATAGAAAAACTTTTAGGCTATCCTACTACCAGCTTTTTTACCCATATTTTTTACCCATATTCAAGGTAGTAGTCTTAAATGTGAATTAAGAGCTAACTCGTAAAAAATTCCAGAAAAACAGAGCCGCAGCCAGCTTTCCAAATACATGCACCATAAGCCCTTTATAAGAACGAACTTGACTCACACATTCAATGCCTGTCTTTTCTTCAATCCAGGCAA
>NZ_FNDH01000071.1 GCF_900100485.1 Nitrosomonas sp. Nm132
ACACGATACGACAAACTCAAGAGAAATTACGAAAGTATGGTAGCTATCGCGTGTGGATACCTGTGGCTACCTATGTGAAATGTCAACAGACCCTAGGGAAACTTTCTAATGGAAGCCATTAGAATAAGTTATTAAAAACAAGAATAATTTGTTGAATTAGTGTAACTACTAGCGTCTGCTGACGTTTTGAGATAAGTATTTCATAGATAGAAACAAACTCGTAATATTGAGGGATTTTTACACCACCCACAAAACGAGTTTGTGATGCCCCGATTGATGCTCAGTGATGCGTTCTAGTCGAAGCTAGAGAAGATTCTGCTTCAAGAAGCCATTTATAACAAGTGCAATTTGCGCATGACAGTAGAAGGTATGTTGTATCGAATGCGGGTTGGTTGCCCGTGGCGAGACTTGTCGAAGGCTTTTGGGTGCTGGAATTCCATCTACAAAAGATTCAATGCGTGGTCATCCAGTAACAAGCGGGGCAGGATTTTCAAGGCGCTGACCATTGACCCAGATTGGGAATGGGAATTTATTGATGGCAGCTACGTTAAGGCACATCAGCATAGTTCGGGAGCGGTAGGTCAAGAAGCCGCAGGCCATCGGGAAAAGCCATGCGGGGAATGCCACCAAGATCCATTTAGTCGTTGATAGTTATGGCTTGCCAGTTGAGTTTGAAATCACCGGCGGAGAAGTCAATGACTGTTCTGCAGCACCCGATTTGATTGCCAGCTTACCTGACGCGGAAGTGGTTGTTGCGGATAAAGACTATGACAGTGAGTATATACGGGAGCAGATATACGAAGAAGGGAGCCAGGGCTGTGATCTCAAGAAAATGCGATTCGGTAAAGGGTAATGCAGATATGGATTGGGGCTTGTATAGATACCGGCATTTGGTGGAAAACACTTTTGCGCGACTAAAGCAGTATCGGGCAGTGGCAACACGATACGACAAACTGAAGAGAAATTACGAAAGTATGGTTGCCATAGCGTGTGGATACCTGTGCGCGACCGAATGGTTGCGCATCCCACGCAATATCGCTGATCAAGTTATGCTGCGAACGCTCAGGGAATGGATAGTGCCATCATTCAACCGCATGCACTTTATTTTTGGCATTGGGGGAATAGTCCTGAAGCACGGCAAGTAGTGTATCGAGGATTATTTGAAGATTCAATTACTCCCAATGCGCTGGATTCAATTTGTGCGAGCCTGCAGGAACAGGCAAATACAAAATCGTTAGGGAAAAACACGGTTGATGCTTGCGTTGCATCAAATCAAACTCAAGAATAGCCATCCTGCTGCGCTGGCTGAGGGCTGAGCGTTTGTTTGGAGAAAGGGCGACGACGGGTGACTGGATCTTGTGCTATGAATTAGCAAATAATGGTGTAGGGTAATCCATGCCTCGTCACTTTACGTATCCAAGCCATGAATTCTAAACTTTAAGTTCACCGACTTTCTATAGGTAGGCTATATACTCTTAGCCAGAATATTTCATAAATTCGCGTGATGATCACGCAGGATTTTGATTAATAGGGAAGTTTTGAGAAGGAGGGGTGTAGTGACTCATACACCCGACTGAGCAAAATCTTTCTTATTAATCAAAAGACAAGTGAGGGCACGTGCCAATTTATGAAATATTCGGGTTAGGTAACCGTTATCGAAATGCTATATAAAGGAGAACAAAAGATGCCAATGACAGTAGGAACACCCCATTCCATTCCTGAGCTTGAAACAACTCCCGACAACATTATGCTTGCTGCGCTCAATCTTTCCGCACGAGCCTATTCCGACAAGCATCTTGATGATCAACCGGTCATCGACGCGGTGAATGCACGTATTCAAAGCTGGACGCCCTTAGAAGCCACAACCTTGGGTTTTGCAGGAAATGATCCTGGATTTAGCATTATAGGCGGGAGTTTGTTGCGATATATCAATGAAAATGCTTCGGCAACCGTTGGTTTAACCATACTGGACGGCAAACGCACATTAGGCATTTCATTTGAGGGTTCCAATGACATTTCTACAGAAAACGGCCTGAAGGACTGGAATCATAATGTTTTCAGTATTAAGGGATACTATGATCTTCTAAATGATGCTGACAACGATAACGCAATCGGTTTTCTTCAATCGATAGTCAACTATATTAATGCTAATGATATAGAACAGGTGCTTGTCACCGGCCATAGCCTGGGAGGAGCAGCGGCGCAATTTTTCATGCAAGACTATGGTGTCACAGATGCCAGATATATCGGTGTGACTTTTGGATCGCCCGGAACGAATCGTTTTCAAACATTGCCGGAAGAACGCTTTGCCAATATTCGTCATAATGACGATGAAGCAGTGATCGCAGGAGATGCGCGGGGATATGAAGTCAGTGGCTCGATTATCAATATACGGGTAGAAGATTCTGGGATAGACGGACTATCAGAGCACACATTATTTATTCCACTGAATGACTCGAAAATCAGCTACCGCAGAAGCGTTGAATTTATAACCTCTCAATTGGATGCGGAAACTTTGTTTCGGGACATGAATATTGTTCCTGGCACCAATGGGGATGACAATTTGAATGCAAAAGAAGGCCAGAATGTTGAAGTTTTGCTGGGTGGTAATGGCGCTGACAGCATGACAGGTGAGGTGCCAGGCGAGCAACATGTTCAGATATTCAAAGGTGGTTTGGGTAATGACGCCATTCATGGTGGTGGAGGAATTGATTATGCCCTATACAGTGGAGCCCGATCTGATTTTACACACCGAATCTCGCCTGCCGGTGAGTTCATCGTGATTGATCAACGAACAGCGCCGAATAATGAAGGAACTGATACGCTTAAAGATATTGAACGGATCATTCTCACTGATATGGCTTTTGCGCTCGATGTGGATGGTTCGGCTGGCAGGGTTGCAAAATTGATTGGAGCTGTTTTTGGGGCTGGAAGCGTCTCGAATACCCATTATGTGGCAATCGGACTCTCCGAGCTGGATAAAGGTACAGGCTATGAGGATCTCGCTGCCTTCGCAATCGCCGCAGCCGGTGCAAATACACCCGAGCAAGTGACCTCGTTATTATGGGGCAATGTCGTCGGCTCGCCTCCAACAGCGGACCAGGCACAGCCCTACATTGACATGCTGAATTCAGGCACATCCATTGGAGAACTAGGTGTGTTCGCGGCAGAACACCCGATCAATCAAGCCAATATAGCGCTGACCGAATTGAGGGAAACCGGGATCGTTTTTGATCCGCTGGGTTTTGTTGTCTAGCCCGAATATTTCATAAATTGGTACGTGCCCTCACTTGCCTTTTGATTAATAAGAAAGATTTTGCTCAGTCGGGTGTATGAATCACTACACCCCTCCTTCTCAAAACTTCCCTATTAATCAAAATTCTGCGTGATCATCACGCGAATTTATGGAATATTCGGGCTAGTTGATCGTTCCAGTAAAACCTTTACCGTTCGCGGTGAGTTTATCGAACCGCTAAGCAGCTGATCGGCCTTCGACAGGCTTGTAGGGTGTATGGTATTACCTGTGAACACGGCGGCAATCGCATCCCGCGTCAGTACCTATCCCCTCTTTTGCGGTTCCGAATCCTGCTGCGTAGCCATCGTGGTTATGACCGGGGTGCATTGTGCATGGCAAAAGGGCTCGCTTTGGCGCTGAAGATATCTTGTCAAGATGGTACAATTTATTTGTTATGTTTCCGCTGGAATTCATGGAGTGCTTAGCCGTTTTAGTTTCTCGGCCAAGATTCAACCTTCCGGACGCCGATTCGATCAACTCTGGAAAGGTCTGCGATCTTTCCAGATTATTGATTCCAATCTCGTCCTTTCAGCTCTCTTGATGATTGAGCTGGCTATTTCCCTTGCACGCTTTGCGCCTGACAGGCAAGAATGCTTCTATTTGGAGGGTCAGTAAGCATTTCATGGTTTCAATACGCAGCAAGTCCTTCCCGTCCGCCGCAGACTACACCGACACCGAAGCCTGGCTGAATGAACTGGCCGCGCAGTTTACGCCAAACGAAATCGGGCTGCTGCGCCAGGCGTGCACGATGGCCGCACCGCTGTATAGCGAGCAGCATACGCTGACCGGAACGCCATTGCTGCAGCATGCGATAGGTGCGGCATCCATCCTCATCGGCATGCGCATGGATGCCGAGACCGTCGCCGCCACCCTGCTGCATGCGGTAGCTGAGTATCTGGATGACTGGCATGCACTGGTGGAAAGCCAATTCGGCGCCAACGTCGCCAGCCTGGTGGAAGGCATCGCACGCATGGAGCAGATCCACCAGTTCAGCGAAATTGAGCAGCTGCACGCGCCAGGCAACACGGGTGATCAAGCGCAGCAGATCGAGAGCCTGCGCCAGATGCTGCTGGCCATGGTGCAAGATATCCGCGTGGTGCTGATCAAGCTGGCTGAGCGCACGCAGACCCTGCGTCATCTCTCTGGCGCGAGTCGCGAACAACAGCAGCGAATCGCCCGCGAAACGCGCGGTATCTTCGCGCCGCTTGCCAACCGGCTGGGCGTATGGCAGATCAAATGGGAGCTGGAAGACCTCGCGTTGCGCTACCTGGAACCGCAGCTCTATAAGGAAATTGCCCGCCTACTGGACGAGCGGCGCGTAGATCGTGAGCAGTACATCGACGACGTACTCGCCCACCTCAGGCAGGAACTGCTGCAAGCCGATATCAAGGGAGAAATCAGCGGGCGGCCCAAGCACATCTACAGCATTATCAATAAGATGCGCCGGAAGCATCTGGAGTTTAGCGAGCTCTACGACATACGCGCAGTGCGTATCCTGGTGGATGACGTCAAGGACTGCTACGCTGCACTGGGCTTGGTGCACCATCTGTGGCAGCCGATTCCCGGCGAATTTGACGACTATATTGCGCGTCCCAAGAGCAACGGTTACCGCTCACTGCACACCGCCGTGATTGGTCCGCGCGGTCTGGCGCTTGAAGTGCAGATCCGTACCTACGACATGCATCTCAATTCCGAACTGGGCGTAGCCGCCCACTGGCGCTATAAGGAAGGCGGCAAGCCGGATAGCAAATTCGAAGAGAAAATCGCCTGGTTACGCCAGATCCTGGCGTGGAAAGATGAGGTCAGCGATAGCGGCGATTTGCTCGAGCAGTTCAAGAGCGAGCTGTTCCAGGACAAGGTTTTCGTGCTCACGCCACAAGGAAAGGTGATCGACCTGCCCAAAGGCTCGACACCCATCGATTTTGCCTACGCCCTACACACTGATCTCGGTCACCGCACGCGCGGCGCCAAGGTGGATGGCAGCATCGTACCGCTCAACACCCGGTTGCAGAATGGCCAGCGCGTGGAAATCCTCACCTCCAAGATGGGCGCACCCAGCCGCGACTGGCTCAATCCGATACTCGGTTATCTGCAGAGTCCGCGCGCGCGCGCCAAGGTGCGCCACTGGTTCAAGTACCAGAATTTCGAGGAAAATGTAGCAATCGGTCGTGCCAAGCTGGACCGCGAATTCCATCGGGCCGGCGTTGGCAGTGTCAATCAGGAGAAACTTGCGCAGAAGTTACACTACAACCGTCTTGAAGACCTGCTCGCTGCCATCGGTCGTGGCGATGTCAGCGAGCACCAGATTGCCCTCGCCATTCAAGAGACTATGCCGCCCAAGCCTGCAGAAGCACTCCCAGCCTTCACCGCCAGGCGCACGCACGTACCCAAGGCGCCGTCGGGCATCGTGGTCGAGGGCATCGGCAATCTGCTCACCAACCTGGCCAAGTGCTGCAAACCGGCACCGCAGGATGTTATCGTTGGCTACGTCACGCGTGAGCGCGGGGTGACCATCCACCGTCAGACTTGCACCTTCGTCACTCGCCTGCCAGAAGAGCGGCGCAGTCGCCTACTGCAGGCGCGCTGGGGTGCCGGCGCAAATCTCGTCGCCAGCGTCGATATCGAAGTAGAAGCCCATGATCGCCAAGGCTTGCTGCGCGACATCAGCGACCTGTTCGTGCGCGAGAAGGTGAACGCCACCAAGGCCAACACGCTAAGCCGCGGTAACCTGGCGATGATGCAGTTTTCGCTTGAGATCACCGATCTGGATCAGCTGCAGCGCCTGCTGGCGCTGATTCAGCAAGTGCCTGGCGTTATCGCAGCGCGGCGGCGGGAGTAACAGCCTATCTGTGAAATGACGGCTGTTTCAGGATAGCTGTTAACCCGAATATTTCATAAATTCGCGTGATGATCACGCAGGGTTTTGATTAATAGGGAAGTTTTGAGAAGGAGGGGTGTAGTGATTCATACACCCGACTGAGCAAAATCTTTCTTATTAATCAAAAGACAAGTGAGGGTACGTGCCAATTTATGAAATATTCGGGTTAAAGATCAGACAGGGAGAAAATTTGATCTCGACGACTCATTTTGTTATTACCTGTGAACACGGCGGCAATCGCATCCCGCGTCAGTATCAAACCCTTTTTTGCGGTTACGAACCCTTGTTGCGTAGCCATCGTGGTTATGACCGGGGTGCATTGCGCATGGCGAAAGAGCTTGCTTTGGCGCTGAGCGCTTCCTTGTTTGTGACGACCACGAGCCGTCTACTGGTCGATCTCAATCGTTCTATCGGGCATCCACGATTATTTTCCCAAGTAACAAAACATGTGCCGGTTACCATTCGGCGCGAGATTCTGACGCATTATTATCTGCCTTATCGCCATCAAGTTGAGCAAACCATCGCGGAAGCAATCCGTAGTGGAAGCCGGGTGATTCATATTTCATCGCATAGTTTCACACCGGTGCTCAAGGGGCAGATGCGTCATGCTGATATCGGCTTGCTTTATGATCCCGCGAGACCGGGCGAACGGGTGTTATGCCATCGCTGGCAGGCAAGCCTCAAAACAATGGCGCCCGATTTAACTATTCGACGTAATTATCCCTATGCTGGTAAGGCAGATGGCTTGACCACCGCCTTGCGCCGTCAGTTTCCAGCAGAAGCATATCTGGGGCTCGAACTGGAAATCAACCAGAAACATGTGGTCAGCGGCAGGCGGCACTGGCAGGCACTGCGTCATTTAGTGCTAGCAGCGCTCCATGACGTCGTTGGGTAAAGTATTGAGTGGCATATGCATTTTCACGAATGCAAATAAAGAACTATCGGGTTAACGTGAGTTCAACGTAAGAAAAGCTGTAAAAGGAATCTGAATTTCTTATGATGAAACGATTTTGGGAAAGAGCTTCATCACTAGCAGGTCATTGGAAAACGGATTTGCTCCGGTAAAATTTTGCATAAGCCTTACTATATTGAATCATGCGCTGCGGCGTCCGAAGGTGCTGGTGGATAGGATACTCAAGCAAATGGATCAGCAGCTTGGTGCCGTTTACTCGAGGAAAGGCTGTCCTTCGATACCGCCGGAGTGGTTGCTGCGAGCATCGCTGCTCCAGGTGTTGTTTACCATCCGTTCCGAACGGTAACTGATCGCGCACATCGAATACAACCTGTGGTACCGCTGGTGTGCCGGGTTGGGTATTTTTTCACGGGTGTCAAGCATCTGACGGAGTGGGCGGAACTGAGCAGTGACGAACATTTGTCAACCCGGGGGCCCAGTGGGGAAAGATCGCGGCTACGGTGTGGATGAGCACATCAAGGCAGCGCCATGCCAGATAGTATTTGCCAGACCGAGGGCTATACGATCAGTCTGAAGATTCGCAAACGGATCGAGGAAGTATTGGGCTGGATGAAAACGGTAGGCGGGATGCGTAAGCTCAGACCACCTGATCCCGACAATTTTAAGATGACCCCAATTTAAAGATCAGACGAAGTCCAGATCGAGGAAAGAAGGTTTCAGTAGCATTGAGCTCCTCGCAAAGCTTAGCGATGACCTC